>HF986740.1:0-21919 GCA_000433175.1 Prevotella sp. CAG:1058 | reverse complement strand
GTTGGAGTTCAGGTTGTTCTCTATTATCTCGTGAATCTTGTGCATGAACTCGATGTCTTTCTTTACAAGATGTTGCTCGTACTCGTCGACAGTGCTTTCGCCGCTTGTGTCTACAGCTGTCTGGACTACCATTTTGCGCTGGAATATGCGTTGCTCCTCAAGCAGCTGGTCAACCCGTGCGATGAGGTAGCTGCTGCTGAACGGCTTTGTGATGAAGGCGTTTGCACCGGCCTTTACCGACATCATCTTGTCTTCTTCCGTGTTTTTGGCGGTCAGGATGATTACCGGAATGTGGCTAATGTTGAAGTCTTGCCTGACACTGCGCAGCAGGTCCAAGCCGCTTATGCCGGGCATCATCAGGTCGGTTATTATTACGTCAGGATGGTACTGGTATATCTTTTTCAAGCCATCGTTGCCGTCGTGCGATGATATGACGTTATAATAAGTTCCAAGTTGCAGTTGCAGCATGCGGCACATGTCAACATTGTCTTCGATCAGCATGATGGTCGGGACGTTGCTGTCTTCGTTGTTCGTACTTGCTTGCCTGTCTTGAGCCGCATCTGCCTTATCTTCCGCCAGTATGTTGCTGCCCGCCGTGCTGTCATCGAAGTATACTTCTATTTCCTTGTCGTTGAAGTGGTCCTTGTCTGTAGGTATTTCTACCGAGAACACTACACCCTTGCCTCCGGATATGTTCTCAGCCCATATCCGTCCGTGGTGCATGTTTACATACTCCTTTGACAGTGACAGCCCTATGCCGGTACCGGCATAGGCGTTGTCGCCTGAGGTCTTGTTGTCAGCCTGCGAGAACCTTTCGAAGATTAGTTCAAGCTGTGACTGCGGTATGCCGACTCCGTCGTCCTCTACCTTTATGGTGCAGGTCTGCCGGTCGTGGTCGTAGTTCAGCGCTATGCATATCTTACCTCCGTCGTCGGTGTATTTGAAAGCGTTGCTTATAAGATTGTTCAGCACCACGCCGATTTTCTCTGCGTCGCACCATGCCATTATCCTTTCATCGGGCTTGTCTGCTTCGAAAGCTATGTCGCGCTCTTTTGCCATGACCTTGAACTCGTTCATGAGTATTTCTACTATTCCAGTAATGTCTACGAACGACACATGCAGCTTCATCTTGCCGTTCTGTATCTTGCGGAAGTCGAGTATCTGGTTGACAAGCCTCAGCATCTTTGTGGAGTTGCGCTCAATAAGGTCGAGATATTCCTTACCGGCGTTGCTCAGCTTCTCTGTCGTCTTGAGCTCTTCTACCGGACCTTTAATCAGCGACAGCGGCGTGCGCAGCTCGTGGCTTATGTTTGTGAAGAAGCGTATTTTCAGTTCGGCAAGGCGGTCGTTGATGTAAACCTCGTTGCGCATCCTTATCACGTAAGTTATCGTGCGCAATACGGCGTATAAGGCTAAGGTTATGAGCACGGCGTAAATAACGTAGGCCCACCATGTGGCCCACCATGGTGGCAGCACCACGACCTCGAGGACGCATTCGGGCGAGTTGCCGTCGTTGACCTTTACCCTGAACTTGTAGTGTCCGGGAGGTACGTTGGCGTATGACGCTATGCGGTTGTTGCCGTTGTTGTGCCACTGGCTCTCGTATCCGTCCAGGATATAGGCGTAAGGTACGAGACCGTTGTCGGCATAATATGGCGATGAAAATTCTATGGTGAACGTTGACTGGTTATGTTTCAGTGTGATTCTCTTGGCGAACTTTACAGACCCCTGGTATATAGGTGGGTCGAAATCTTCAAGATCACGGTTGGCGACTTTGAAGTCTATTATGAACGTTTTGTACCTTATATCGTTTTCGTTCATCACCACGGCTGGGTCGAAGGCCAGAAGGCCTTGGTGGCAGCCTACGAGGATACGGCCGTCGTTAAGGCATACGGAAGTATTGTCTTCAACCGTTACATTAGGAAAACCTGTGAAGCGGTCGTAACTCTTCATGAACGACGAGCCTTGCTTCAGGCTTGCTATGCCGTTTTCCGTGCCAATCCAAAGACAGTTGTTCTTGTCTTCGACTATTGAAGTTATGACGTTGCCCCCCTTGTCGTTAACGGTGAAAGACTCAAGTACGGGGCGGCATTTTTTCTTGTCGTAATATTTTATGCGCTTCAGGCCGTTGCCGAATATTCCGAGCCAGATGTTTCCTGCCTTGTCTTTGTACATCGTCGAGATGTCATTGCTCGTTTCGCCTGAACTGTTGCGGTCGCGATAGGTTTCGAACTTGATGTCCGACGCTTTATTGAATTTGCCGTCGAACGACATCAGTCCGTCTGTTGTTCCGACCCACATGCGCCCGTCTCGTCCTTCGGTTATAATCCTGACATCGGTATAAAGCTCGTATCCAGGATAGTTTTTCATACCGTTGCGCTTATGCCTGAACACGACTTTGCCTCCCCTCTCTTCCATAAGGTTGAGTCCGCCGTAGAATGTGCATACCCAAATTCTTCCCCGGCTGTCCTGGTATGTGTAATATACGCGGTTGCTGCTTATCGAGTTAATGTCGCCGTGGCGGTTTACATATCTTGTGAAGCGGAATCCATCGGCGGCCATTGCATCATGAGTAGCTTTAACCAGGCCTGATCCCTTGGTTGAAAACCACAGGTTGCCTTCTTTGTCTTCCATTATGTTGTAAACAACGCCAACGTCGTCTGCGTCAAACTTATGCTTAATCTTTCCGGATTTGGCATCGACACAATAAAGTTCTCCATTACGCGTTCCCAACCACAGGTCTCCTGCGCGTGTTTGATAGATAGCGCGTATTCCTTTCGTTTCGCTTCCTGTACCATTTTGTTTGAACATGTCTGCAAACAGGAATTTGAAACTGTATTTAGGGAAGCAGACTTTGAAAACACCGCTCGTGGTTGACGATAACCACATTATGCCGTTGGAGTCGATGTCTATATCGAAAAAATGTGTGTCGGATACATCATCGTTAAACTCTTTCAGGATATTTATGTTTTGCATCAGTTTCGTGGCATGGTCAAAGTGCCACACATCTCCGTTGCGTTGCAATATGAACAACCCGTTCGTGCCTGCGTCAATGAATTTCATTTCAGCGAAAAGACTGTCGGTCGGCAGTGAGAAAGACAGTTGTGAAGAAGTTGCAGGATCATGGCATGTCATTTGTCCGTTGCTCGAACATAACCATAACTTATTGTACTTGTCGACAAATGATTTGTACACTTTGGCGGCCTTGTCGGTAACGAATATAGGACTTGATTTGTCCGATAATGAATATAAGCCCTTGGCTGTAGTGAAATACAGTTTCCCGTTTATGATGTCCACGCTTGAAACTGAACCTCCAGACGTTTGGACTGAATATCGACGTGTGTGACTGATGTTAATGTTGGTCACGTATATCGTACCTTTACGTGTCCCATAGCATAAGTATTGGCCGGTGTGCTTGAAGCAGGTTACATGATCGCCTCCTGTTATTTTGGGAAGCAACGGCTTCCCGTTTTTTTTAGTTATTATGTCGATGTTGAGATTTGTGGAAAGCCAAAATACGTATTTAGAGTTTTCGCCTATCACGTTGTGCTTAAGCCTCATCGTATTCCCGTCAATGTCGTGCCGGGAATCGTATATTTTTGCAGCTGAAACCTTGCCGTTCTCTACCCATACTTCGAAAAGGTCCTTGTTGCGTGTGAGCACTAACACGTGTCCGTTGTCCATCCTTTGTATCTTTATGACTTGCACATTGTGCGACAACCGTTTCAGCTTGTTGTATGTGTCGTCGTATGCTTCTGTCACCTTGTCGAACATGTACAGATGGTTGTCCGTGTTGCGTATCCAAAGGTATCCGTCCTTGTCCTCAACGATGTTTCTCACTTTCTGTGGAGGTACATCATACAAATGGCTCGGTCTTGTCGTATAAGGGGTGAATTGGGCACCGTCGAATGAACAAAGACCATGCCAGGTGCCGAACCAGATGAATCCGTCCTTGTCTTTTAGTGCGCTGTATACGGTGTTGCTGGGCAGTCCGTCTTCTTTTGTGTAGTGCTCTACAATCATGTCGGGACGGGCTATGGCGGACGTCTGGCATGTTGTTATGAAGAGTATGATAATTAATAGGTTCTTCATCTGGTTAATAGTTTTTATTGTACCGTATCCGGTTACCCGGCAATTGGAGAATGCTTCAGCTGCGCTTTATCCTAAGCCGGCAATGTTCTTGAATGTTATAACACACCTTTTCCCAACTTTATAGGTCTGGGGCCTGGGGCTACGAAGTTCGTTTCAAAGATTCAAAATTCGTTGGAGAATTTATATTTTAATTATCAACAAAGAGTTTATTTGCCGACAAAGATAATAAAAATACTTAACTTTCCACCTTATATTATATATAAAAATTGTCTAGGGAGTTCGTCTCTTTCACTGCGGGTATTACTTTCTTGCTCTTTTGAATTAGATGGGTTGTTTATGCGCAAAATATTGTTAATACGTTAACCTTGTTTTGAAAAATGTAACAAATTAACAAGTACAATAAACAAGTAACTACGTCGTTAGCATAATAAGACAGAAATTTATAATCAGATAAATACATCATCATGGGTAAATATTTAAGGAACCGATGCCTGCTGGCGTTTCTTGCAATTGCATTGTGTGCCACAAATGTGTTTGCAGGCAAGGTGAAAAAGGAAGTGTATATTCCGATGGATTATTCCACATGCGGTTATCATGCTTCAGAAAAAAACATTCCGGATGTGCATAACGCGGTTTACGTTGAAGCATCAGAAGGCGACAGCCACGATGTAATACAACGTGCAATCGATTATGTTTCTTCCCTGAAACCGGATAAAAACGGACACCGTGGTGCCGTCTTACTTGGCGAAGGCACGTTTTATATTGACAATCCGCTGCGTATAAGCACGTCGGGAGTTGTAATTAGGGGAACAGGCCGTTCAAAGACAACCCTTGTTAAGCGTGGCGTTAGCCGTGGAGCGTTATTATATATAGAAGGTGGAATGAAGATGACAGGTGGAGATACATTGCAGGTCGTAGGCGACAAGACAATGGCGGGGGCGACTACTCTAAATCTTTCTTCAACTGGAAATATCAAGGTTGGAGACAGGATAAGGGTTGTAAGGCCATCAACACGTGAATGGATAGAGTCGCTTAACTGTTATGATTTTGGTGGAGGACTGGATTACACAGGTTGGAAACCAACGGACATAGACATTACATGGTCGCGTGTTGTGACTGCCGTAAACGGTAATGTCATAACTATTGACGCACCTATAACAACAACGCTTGACTCAAAATACGGCGGTGGTTATGTCGTGACTGGTTATAATAGCGGAGAATTGACAGAATGCGGTGTTGAGAACCTTACGCTTTCTTCTGACCATAATGCCTGGAATCCGAAAGACGAGGACCATTGCTGGGATGCCATTTGGATGGATAATGCCCGCGATTGCTGGGTGAGAATGGTCGATTTTAGGTACTTCGCAGGTAGTGCGGTCAATCTTCAGCTTAATACAAGCCGTATTACGGTACAAGATTGCATTGCAAAAGAACCTGTATCGGAAATTGGTGGATGGCGTCGTGGCGTCTTTATAACGCGCGGTCAGCAAACTCTTGTACAGCGTTGTGTTTCCCGTAACGGTATCCACGATTTTGCAGCAGGATTTTGTGCGGCTGGCCCTAATGCCTTTGTTCAGTGCGAAGGTGAAGAGAGTTTAGGCTTCAGTGGAAGTATTGGCTCATGGGCAGCCGGCTTGTTGTTTGATATTGTGAATATTGACGGTAACGACATTTGTTTTAAGAATTTAGAGCAGTTCCAATTCGGAACTGGCTGGAATACAGCTAATAGCATGATGTGGCAATGCACCGGTTCAACCCTGTATTGTTATTCGCCTGACGCCGACAACCGTAGCAGTGCGCATGGATGTTGGGGAACGTTGACTGGTAATGGTGAATGGACAAGCAGCAATGATCACGTCCAGCCAAGGAGCTTGTTTTATGCACAGTTGGAAAAGCGTTTGGGCGAAGGCAAAGCCATTAACGGATACATATTGCCAAGAAATACGAATGCGTCGAGCAGTCCTGAAATAGCGCAGGCTCAGGAGATGGCACGGATATCTCTTACTCAGCCAAGACTGACGCTTGAAATGTGGATTGATTCTGTTCCATACACTGCTAGCACAAATCCGTCAGGTGTCAAGAATATTAATAATGTGAAGTTTAAGTATGGCGAACGGCGTACTAATGATAGTGGAAATAATACGTTCGCAATAATTAATGGTCATATAACAGTTAATGGACAACTTGTTACAGGCAATCGTTACCAGATTCCATGGTGGTCAGGACGCGTAAAAGACAACTTTGTAAAGAAAAGTGCGAAACCTGCGATTACTCGTTTTGTTCCCGGACGTGAAGGTACTGGCTGGACCGACCGTATTGATTCAGTGGTGAATTATCTTGCAAAGAACGGTTATTGCATGCTTGACCATAATTATGGATTGTGGTACGACTTGCGCAGAACCGACCATGAGCGCATCCGCAGGGCCGACGGCGATGTGTGGGCTCCGTTTTACGAGCAGCCTTTCTCTCGTTCGGGACAAGGCACTGCATGGGATGGACTTAGCCGGTATGACCTGACCAAACCCAATAAATGGTATTGGACACGCCTTAAAGAGTTTGCCGAGAAGGGCGGCGAGCAGGGTTTGATGCTGTTCCATGAAAACTATTTCCAGCATAACATACTCGAGGCCGGTGCCCATTGGGTTGACTGTCCGTGGCGTCCTGTTAACAATGTTAACGGCACAAACTTCCCTGAGCCAGTGCCATTTACCGGCGACAAGCGTATTTTCATGGCCGAGCAGTTCTACGATATCGACAATCCGGTGCTTCGTCCGCTGCACAAGCAGTACATACGCCTGTGTCTCGAAAACTTCAAGGATGACGATAATGTTGTCCAACTTATCAGTGAAGAATATACCGGACCGTTGCATTTTACACGTTTTTGGCTTGAGACTATTGCCGAGTGGGAGCGTGAGACAGGCTGTCATCCTATGATTGCATTGAGCTGTCCCAAAGACGCGCAGGACGAGATACTTGCTGACCCCGAACTTTCAAAAGTTGTCGACATAATCGATATACGTTACTGGCATTACAATACACAGGGGCTTTGGGCTCCTCCTGCTGGTCATAACATGGCTCCGCGCCAGTTTATGAGGAAGATGAAGGTGGGCAAGACAGGTTATGCCGAGGCGTATAAGGCTGTTAAGGAATACCGCACCAAGTATCCCGACAAAGCCGTAACTTTCTTCGCACAGCAATATCCTCAATATGGATGGGCCATACTTATGGCTGGCGGCTCGTGTCCTAATGTTCCTGTCAAGGATGCAAAATTGCTCGGTGATGTGGTTAAGATGAAATATGTCAGCGGCGAAGGTGATTCTGCTTGCCAGGTAATAGGAAATTCTGATACGGGCTACCTTGTCTATCTGCACGACGGAGAAGACGCGTCAGTAAACGTTGAGGCAGGTAAATACGCCCTGCATACTGTCGGAATCAAGGACGGAGTAATAGGAACGTTGAAGAAGAAGGTAGAAATCAGTGGAACGTACACGCTCAAGAATAACGGCGGAGATATGATTTACTGGTTGGAAAGATTGTAATATGATTTTTGGATTAACTGATAACAGGTATTGATTTTACCAGTCAATACCTGTTTTTCGTGTTTTTAAATCAATTTTTCCCAATGTCTTAGGCCGTTCTGAACTAATTTTGCAAGCAAAGAACGAAAACCTATGATAAACTTTACCGACCTTTACGACAAAACAATTGACGATCTCTTTGAATTCGGTTCAAAATTTACAACTGACAGGGAGATGATTAAGGATTGCATTCAAGACGTCTTTGTAAAATTATACACTAAAAAAGACGAGTTGGTGTCAGTCTCTAATATTGAATCATATCTGTATGTTTCCTTAAGGAACAGAATCAACGACGAGTTCAGGCGCAACACCCACATTTCTGATAATGAGATTAACGAGAACAATGTTAAGTCTATATATGAAGACAGTGTGGCGTATGATATGGAAAATCTTGAGGAAAGCCAGAAAAAGACAAACAAATTGAAAGAGTTTGTCGGCTGCCTTTCGCCGCGCCAGCGTCAAATCATACAACTGTATTATATTGAACAGCGCAAGTATGATGATATTTGCCGTATTATGGGAATCAATTACCAGTCGGTCAGGAACCTGATGCACCGCAGTTTGTTGAAATTGCGCTTTATGGCTGCAAGAACAAGTACATATTAAGAGTACAAAAAAGCCTATTTGACGTCATAGTATAAAAATGACGAAAATATGGCAAGCAAGCAAGATATAAAGACAGCTGTAAATAAGCTTATTAAAGGTAAAAAGATGATGATTTCGGCATTGAGCTCCAAGGAAAAAGAGGAACTCAAGGAAAGAATACAGTTTGCTATAAGACAAGCTCAGAGCGGTAAAGTGTAGCAAACGTTTTTTATAGGTAAATTGTGGCGGCTTTGGATTGATTAATTATCCAAAGCCGTTGTTTTTTGTTTATTGTTACGTCGTCATATTATATTTCGTTTTACGGTTAACCTTAATTATTTGCAATGTGTGTTGGTTGAAGGGCGGGTTGATTCCATGACGCCTTTTATGCAAACAGGAAGGAAATATTATTTAGACAGGGTCACTAAATGGTGAATTTTCATGTTTTTCTTGCATGGGTCGTAAAAATGGAATAATTTAGCGCGGAAGATAAGTTTGGTCTGCTTCCGGCTTTATGCAGTAAGTGGAAAACTTTTTGCCCGTATTGTCGAATTCATACTATTTTTTAAGGATGGGGAGCAATCTTGAACATGCTGACACCGGACAAACGCGCAGCTATTTGTCGAATGGCTTGGTGGCAAGTTTCATCATGCTTTTGATGTTTGTGTTGTATGCCGACGTGTGTGTCGGGGCTGTGCGGAATGCTGGGCCGCGGCTTTGGACCGATATGGAACCGTCCGTTGATGTTCCCGAAATTAAAGCCCGTGACAGGTCTGTTATCACAAGGACTGCTGTGCGTGAATTGTCTGCGTATTGACATGGTGGTGACGTTTTGCTTTCAATTGACAATTCCATGCCCGATAATGATGGTTTCAGGATAGAGTGGGGCGGTTGTGGACGGACAACCGTCGTGAAGGCAAGGCGTAGCTCAGGCTTGCTTTACGGGGCTTACGAAATGCTCCGGGTTCAGCAGACCTTTGGGATTGGAGCCATGACGGAACGTGCCGGCGAGTACGGGTTTGCAGTGCGCAATATGGAAGAAGATAAGCACGAGGGTGGAAGTTGTGTCCGGGTAACCTCGTCATTCCCTGCTTTCAGTTACCGTTTGCTCGAGTATAATGACAGAATTGTTGAAGGTGCTAATGCCGGTTGTCAAGGCAACGGTATGTTGCAGTGGGATGATATCAACGGCGGCAGGGGTACCATGGGCATAGATTTAAAGGAGAGAATTACAGCTTATGCAAGGGCTAACGCTTCAATAGGAATTAACGGTTGCGTGCTCAATGGTGCTGAAGTTGCTACGGATGTTCTGAATTCCCGTTACCTTAATAAGGCAAGAGCCGTTGCTGGTTCGTTGCGTCCTTATGGAATAAGGGCGTATTTGTCTGTCAGTCTGGACTCGCCTGTTGCTGTTGGCGGATTGGCCACTGCCAATCCGCTTGATGCAAGCGTAAAGGATTGGTGGAAGAAGAAGATTAAAGAGATATATGCCAAGATTCCTGATTTCGGCGGTTTCATTATCAATGCAGATTATGCAGGATTGCTCGGTCCTGACGATTATGGGCACAGCTGTGCTGATGGTGTAAACTTGTTGGCAAATCTGTTGGCACAGTATGGCGGAATCGTCGTTTGGCGCGGCTCCTGTTGCAATGGTAACGGTGGTAGCGTGATGCCGGCGGTTACTGATATAACAAGTATTGACGGTCTGTTGGCTTCAAATGTGATTATGCAGTTGAACCCATTTTCACGTGCCTTTCAACCGATTGACACTTGTATCCGGATGCTGGACGGGATGGAGAAGACACCGGCGATGATAGAGTGCAGGCTTACGGACGGTTTTTCAGCCGGTAGTGACGCCCCTGTGTCTTTTGCACAAAAATGGAAAGAATTCTTTTACATTATATATATAGTCCGTTACGTCAGTCAGGCTTATCTCAGCTCAGTCAGTCCGGATGTCCTTGTCGGTGCGCCGGATATAAGCGGTCTTGCGGGAACATTCTCCATGGACAATCCTGCGGCCAGCATGGATGTCAGTCATGTACTTGCCAACTGGTATGCATTCGGACGTCTGGCGTGGAATCCTACACTCAGGTCAGGCAGTATTGCCAGAGAATTGCTCAGGCAAACTTCTGAAGCGATACCATGGAAATAAATCGGACTGCTTTTGGTGGTGCAAACTGACGTGACATGCTTTAAGTAGTCGTACATGACGGCCGGTTCATGGCTTGATTACAGTCATGTCATGTGGACGCATGTACGGCAAATAGGGCAAGAATATGTTTTTCCCGAATTCCGACACCCTATTTTATGCCTTGCAATTCAAGAAAATGATGCTTTTCCCATGTATTCATCTGATACTTTTCAAATCTTTTGGTAATCAGGCGGTTAAGCCTTGTTGTAAACACTTTCCCAGGGTGTGTATGTCTGTTATTATTTATGTCTATGCAAAAGGTTGCCTTTTACAGGCTAAAAGATAACCTTTTGCAGCGTAAGAGGCCACCTTTTAGCTCGTAAAAGGCCATGTATTGGTTTTGTTTGAAATTTGTATGCTTTTATGCCATGTTTGATTTGGCTTCCCGCTGCTATATCGGCGTAACCTTGTATTGCTGGTTTGCAAAGCGTTGTTGTACGCCTGTCTTAAATCTGCAACTGTTATTTGTGAATAGTTAAGTTGTGTTAATTTTTTTACTACCATAGGTTACAATAAAGGTGTAAGTACGTCACTAAATAAAATATAAAAACTTGGGAAGATAATCTTCATCATTGCTTAACCGCATTTTTATACATTATGACAGGTGCAGTTCTTATGAAAATGTGAATAGATTTTACACCTGCAAGTATTTTGTGCGAGTCTGGCGTTTGTGTAAGGAGATGATGCTACGCAAAGTTTGGAATATTTTATTAACGTAATTATTAATTATAAAACAGTACTATTATGAAAAAAACTTTACTTTTAGTTGCAGTTGTGCTTGGCGCAATGACAGCTAATGCACAGGAGGTTTGGACTGCCGAGAGTCTGATTCCTACTGATGTTGAACCGGCTAATGGCTACAACATTACAAGCCAGGCTACTATCACAGAAGATGAGAACCCCAGCGGTATACTTACTTTCGGAACAGAGAATGTAAGTGTTGAGGCTGTTTCAACTCCTTATCCCGACAAGTTCATGGATGCTCCTCTCGACCAGGGCGGAAGCGAAATAGAGAATCCTACTATTTGGGAAATCTCTGCGAAGGAAAACGAGCAGCTTATCGGCGCTGAGCCTATATTCAAGGCTTATCTGAAAGGCCAGGGTAATCCTACTCTTACACGTACCGGCTATTGGGAGGAGACTGACAACGGTTGGTCATACAGACCGGGTTCTGAAGACGAGTTGTTCGTGCCTGGAACAAGCACAAGCGCTCCTAAGTATGGAACATATTACAAGATGACCTTCAAGAGCGAAGGTACAGTGCGTGTAGGTGTTTTCGTAAACAAGGGTAACCACTCTTTCTATGCACTTGAGACAGAGTCACTCCAACTGATTCCCGTAGCTTCACTTTCAGCTGAAGGCTATACTCAGAACAACACATTCGTTCCGGCAGACGGTCTCGATCCATTCCAGCCGGTTGACATCGACGACAGCTATGTATTCAAGATTCAGGGACAGAACCGTCCGGTAATGTGCTATGTAAACTTCCCCGTTGAGGCTAAGACCTACATGCTGTTCTGCCCGAAGAGCCAGCTTGGTTTCTATGGCTACCAGTTCACTCCGGGTTCAACAGGCATCGACGGCATCACTGTTGACGCTGCTGACGAGAATGCTCCCATCTACAACCTCGCAGGCCAGCGCGTGACCAAGGCTACTAAGGGCATCCTTATCCAGAACGGCAAGAAGTTCATCAACAAATAATACAACTTGCATGACTATTAAATATGGTTGGAAGGCATTCCGGGTGTAGCCCGGTGCCTTGCAATCCATTATCAAAAGATATTTCCGGGAACCGTTATTTGCTGATTTGCCATGCCTATAATCGTGGTGCATAACTTTTAGCGGTTAAACACTGGTGAGGTCCGCGGAAATATAAGAAAAGCACGCTACTTTATAACTAACCTTATTTATATAAAGCGTCAGCCATGTTTTTTTTGAACGTATTGGCTGTGCGTATTCAACCTACGGCTAAGTAAAAAACTGTTGTCCTGCGTATTGATAAATACGTTGGAGCCCATAATCGATAATTTGCGTGTAGAATGTGCTCGCATATTTAGGCGGAAGCATGGGTAGACATATTAACGGCACTTTAATAACCTAATTAATAATTGAAAAATGGCAAAGCGAAAAACATTATTAAGAACAATCGCTGTTTTGTTGCTTGCATTGGTATCTACGGCAGTGTTAGCCAGTGCAGAAGTCAAGCAGTATCTGCTCGTAACTGAAAACAGCGGAACAGAGACATCGTTTGCTCTGAGTGAATCTCCCGTCATAACTCTTGACGGCGGAATGTTGACCGTAGAGTCTGCCAGTCAGACGCTTTCTGTTGCGATTGCCGACGTAGCAGACTACAAGTTTGTAACTAAAGAAGACATCCCGACAGCTGTTGACAAGCTCGAGGCTAAGGCCGTGTTGAGCCTTGCAGAAGGCAAAGCCTGCGTGACAGGACTTGCTCCTGGGGCAAGTGTCGGTGTGTATACGGCCGATGGTGTCTGCGTAGTTTCGGCAAAAGCCGGTACTGACGGCTCCGTTACAGTCGACCTCCGTGCGCTTGGCAATGGCCGTGTTTACATATTGCGCACACCTTCAGTAACTTACAAAGTGTTTAATAAGTAAAAAAAAACAATGTTTTAAAAATATCATCACCATGAAAAAGAAAATTTTATCAATAGCCGTAGCCTTCGCTTCAGTAGCACTTACCGCTAATGCGCAAAGCTATATAATGCAGATTCACAAAGTTGACGGCACCGTGACTGAAATCAACGCCGACGATGTAGACCGCATAACGTTTGCCGAAATGCCGGAAGCCGTAGAGACAGTTCCCTCTGGAACCGACCTTACTGCATGGTATGCAGAGAATGCAAGTTCTTTGGCTGATTCGGTTGTAGCAATACCCCTTGCTGCCGGTGGCCAGTACACAATGTCAGGCGACATCGATTTTGCTTCAATGAATGCAAATCTATATACCGTCGACGCAGCCAATCCAGCTACTGTTACGCTTACAGCAGATGCTAGTCTCCGCACTTATGCGCCCTTGACAGTTAACGGCGTTAATTTCGACTGCTCGGCTTCAAACGCAGCTTTCATTAAATTGTCGGCTAATCCGGATTCAACACTTGTCGGAGCTACAGGAGCCGGTGACTACTTTAACATTATGGGAACCCTCCAAATCGCGAACTGTAAGATTGACGGTGTGAATGCACAGTTAATATATGATGACAATGTAAAATATTGTCTCGAAACTTGCATTATTGACAACACTGTCGTTAAGCTGACATCTTCTTCCGCAACAGGCGTAAGCAGCAATGCGGTGGTTTATTTCAAGGCTGGATTCATCAATGACCTTACTGTACATAATTCAACATTCTGGCAGGCAAGTGCTGAGAGCGATGCAAAGTACTTTGTACAGTACAACAACTCAGGACGTGCTGACCGCGGCGGTTATGAGATGAACTATGTAAACTTTACAAATAGCACATTCTACAACATCGCAGGTAGCGGCCAGTGGGCTAATTACAGCGGATTCAGCGGTAAGAAGACTTCAACTTTCGTGATGACAGATTGTATCTTTGTTGATTGTGCAGCCGACATTGCACGTCGTTTCATCGGAGGTAGCTTCAGCACTAATCCAGTGATAACTTTTGCAAACAACACATATCTGAAGGATGCTGCCACCGGCACTTACGACAGCGAGGAGAACTTCGACAAGAGCGGCACAGCCATAAAGAGCGACCCGATGTTTGCCGATCCTGCAAACGGCGACTTCACTGTTGGCGGAGCAGAACAGCAGGCAAGGAGGACCGGCGACCCGCGCTGGCTTGCAGCTGAATGATTTTATGGCTGAAGCCAACGTATTAAGTATGGCTTGTTGACTTCTGTAACTGTAAACGGCAAAATCCCGAGTTTGTTACCGGGCTAATATGAGTCTGGTTGGGTAACAAACTCGGGTTTGTGCGTTTTTCAGTCTTAAACAATATTTTATCTAAACATTTTTTTGAAATTTTGATTACATTTATTTACTTTGTACGTCAAAATCAAAAGCATGTCGTGCATTAATGTGAATATTAATGTATTGCAAATAAAAAAACATAAAGCTGTGAATTGGAACATAGGCAAATCAAATAAATATATTTATAACAAATAATTAAATGGATAAAATTATGAAAAAGAATCATTTTTCACTTTGGAGAAAAGCACGCCTGCTATCGGTCGCAGCTGTAGGGGCTCTGCTTTTATCTTCGTGCGCGCAAGATGGTTTCGACGATGACGAGAGATGGAGCAGCAGTGTTTCCGGTATCACCCTGGTCTCTCCTACGGCTGATAATATCAGCATCTCTGCATCTGCAGATGGTTCGCAGACGGTCATTGTTTGGGACGTCGTTAAAGGTGCCGGAGGTTATGAGTGTACGGTTATGGATGTCACGGATGCTGAGAATCCTGCTGTAGTTGACGGAATTCAGGACTCTCTGATAGACCGTTGTCAGATAGCAGTTTTCCGTGAAGCTGACCATAATTATACATTCAGCATCAAAGCCATGGGGAATAAGGAGCTGAACAATACGGAAGCTGAATCAGCTACTTTAGTAGCGTTCAACAGCTTTACAGCTGCACTTGCTACTATACCTGAAGGCTCTGACATAACTGCATTCATTGCAGAAAATCCAATGCCGGACGAGGCTAAGGATAAGGAAATGGCTTATGACCTCGTTGCAGGCGGCCAATACACCATGTCAGGAAGTGTTGACTTTGGCAACAAACGTGTACAGTTGCGTACTACTGATCAGAATAATCCTGCTACGATAAAGATGACAGGCAATGCTAGCATTAGTACAGCAACCGGAATGTCTATCAAGAATGTCAATTTTGACTGTTCGGCTTCAACCGATCCTTTCATTGCTTACTCAGAGACTCCTGACGAAAGTACAATGGGCGTAATAAGCGGTAGCCAGAATTATTATGACATACAACAGTCTTTGTTGATTGAGAATTGCAAGATTACAGGCGTTAACAATTATTTTATTTACGATAATAAAGTCAAGTATTGTGTTGGTACAGCTATTATCCGTAATTGTGTAGTGCAGTTGACTGGTACGGAATGCAGTGGTATCATACGTTTTGAGACAGGATTCATCAATGACCTGACAGTTGACAAGTCTACGTTCTACGGTGTAGACGGCGCAGATTCAAAGTATTTTGTACAGTACAGCAACTCTGCCCGTTGTGACCGCGGCGGTTATTCTTCAAATTCAATAACTTACAGCAACTCTACGTTCTATAATGTTGCATATAGCGGCCAGTGGGGCAACTACAGTGGTTTTGCCGGACGCAACACTTCTTTCTGGAACATGACAAACTGTATCTTCGTAAACTGTGGTAGCAACCAGATAACACGTCGTTTCCTCGCTGGACGTCAAGGTACGGCTAACAGAAACTTTGCTAACAATACATATATGTATGACGGAGCATTTGAGAGCACCGATGGTGTTGTAAGCGGTTATGACGATAGCGCTACGGCCATTGAGTCTGACCCGATGTTTGCAGATCCAACCAATGGCGATTTCACCGTAGGTGGTTCTGAACAGCTGTCGAAACGCACGGGTGACCCGCGTTGGCTTCCTGCTAATTAATAATCAGTAACAAAAGAAACACAAGATATGAAAAGAAAATTCATAGCCAGTTTATGCTTCGGTTTCATGGCCTTTGCGGCTGTTCCGGCTCTTGCACAGAACACGGACATCAAGGGAACTGTAGTCGACCAGAACGGCGAACCGATTATCGGTGCGTCTGTCCGAGTTGAAGGACAGAAGGGCGGCGTAATAACCGACCTTGACGGTAATTATGTAATTAAGGCTCCCAAAGGAGCTAAAATAACGGTGTCATATATAGGCTACGTCCCTCAGACTGTAACAGCAGGTGGAAGGGTTCAGCTTAAGGAGGACGCACAAAACCTTGACGAGCTTGTAGTCGTTGGTTACGGTGTCCAGAAGAAAGCCCACTTGACCGGTTCTGTTGCTACGGTACCTATGGACGAGATTCAGGACATGACGTCAGGCGGACTCGCCAGCACACTTGAAGGACTTGTAAACGGTCTTAGCGTTAGTGGTGGCAACACCCGTCCGGGCGAGAATGCTACAATCTACATCCGCGATACCAACTCGCTCGGCGATGTCGGTAGTACTGCACAGCAGCCTCTGTTCGTTATTGACGGATACATTTATCCTAACGACGTAAAGGTTGGTAATGTTATGCAGAACCTCGGTGCCGAGGCTTTCAACAATCTTGACCCCTCTGAGGTTGAGAGCATTTCTGTATTGAAGGATGCGTCTGCCGCTGTTTACGGTGCACGTGCGGCAAACGGTGTAATCCTCGTTACAACTAAGAAGGGAAAGATTGGTGCCCCGCGCATATCTTATAGCGGAACATTCGGTTTTACTGATGCCGTTTCACACCCGAAGATGCTCAGCGCATACGAGTATGGCCGTTTGTACAATGCTGTTGCAGCTGCAGACCCGACTAATACGGACCTCAACCGTCTGACAGACTTGTATCAGGCTGATGAACTTAACGCGATGAAAGCACTCAATTATAATTTGCTTGACAAGTACTGGGATGTTGGTTTCACAATGAAGCACAGCGTTAACTTGAGCGGTGCTACTGAGAAGGCCAGCTATTTCGCAAGTCTCTCTTACTTCGACCAGGACGGTAACCTTGGCAATCTTGACTACGACCGTTGGAACTATCGTGCAGGGGTAGACGTCAAGGTAAGCAAATGGTTGGGAGCTAATTTGAGTGTATCAGGCGACTATGGAAAGAAAAATTCTCCTTATATTAAAGTAGGTGGAACTTCAAACGAGAAGGACTATAATATCCTGCTCACACGTCCTCGCTATATTCCGGAGTATGTAAACGGCCTGCCTATTGCAGCTTATGGTATAAGCAACTCGCAGATAGATGACAACCAGAACTATTCGTTCAGCGAGCTTCGTAATAATGGCGATTATAGCCGTACCATGAACTCTAACCTCAATGTTAATGCAAGCATTAACTATGACTTCGGCTGGAGCAACATCCTCAAGGGTCTTAAGTTACGTTTCTCTTACTCGAAGAGTATCAATACAGACAAGACTAACCAGTACGGTTCGGAGTATGATGTTTATACGATGATGACTCGTCCTGGTAGCGGTCAGCACTTGTATACTCCAGTGGAAGGACAGGATTATGCTCCGTTCATTGCCGAGAGTAATCTTATCCGTCATACCATTGCCAATGGTGATCCTTCGCAGCTCAACCGCTCGATGACACGTACGGATAACTACCAGATGAACTTCACGGCTTCTTACAACCGCGATTTCGGCCAGCACAGTGTTGGTGCATTGTTCTCAATAGAAAAGTCTGAGGCTGAAAGTGAGTATTTGTACGCAATGGTTTCTGATCCTTACTCGTTCACAACCGGACAGTCAAATTCTGCTGAGGCAAATACCCAGGTGATAACATTCACCCGCAGTGAATCCGGTACACTCTCTTACATTGGCCGTTTGAATTATGCATATGCTGACAAGTATCTTGCAGAATTCCTTATTCGTTCAGACGCTTCAACCAAATTTGCTCCTGAGAATTATTGGGGTGTGTTCCCGTCAGGTAGCTTGGGCTGGGTTATGTCAGAGGAGAATTGGTTTAAGAAGGCCCTGCCTTGGGTTGATTTCTTGAAGCTCCGTGGCTCATTCGGTCTTACAGGTCGTGATAACATCGCACCGTGGCAATGGATGCAGGTTTATGCACAGGATGCTAACCGTGGTCCTGTGTTCGGTACAGGAATGGATAGTGGCAGTTTACGCCGTATCACTATTAACCGCAATAACTCTGCTGTTAACCGTGACGTACATTGGGATAAGGTTTACAAGGCAAACTTCGGTTTGGATTTCAATGTGTTGAACAGCCGTCTTTCTGTTACATTCGATATGTATCGTGAGTGGAACCGCGAAATGCTTATGAACATAAGTCAGGCTATCGAGGCTACAATCGGTACTCAGTCAGCTTCTGTTAACCTCGGTGAGATGGACAGTTGGGGATACGAGCTTGGCATTACTTGGCGTGATAAGATTGGAAAAGACTTCAAGTATAAGATTGGAATCAACACAGGTTATACTGACAACAAAGTTCTCAACATGGACTGGGCGACAGACTATATCTACCGTCAAATCAGAAAAGGCGGACGTACAGATATAGGTCTTTGGGGCTTGCAGTGTGTTGGTATGTTCCGCAGCTTCCAGGATATCGAGGAGTATTTTGCAGAGAATAACATCACAAGTTATCTTGGTATGAGTAAAGATCAGGTTCGTCCGGGTATGCTTATCTATAAGGACATTCGCGGACCTCAGCAGACAGATGGCAGCTATGCTGGTCCTGATGGTGTCGTTGACGCAGACCTTGACCAGGTTTGTCTCTCTAACCGCTCAAATCCTTATGGAGTGACTATGAACCTCGGTGCCGACTGGAAAGGATTCTCACTTTCTGCACAGCTTAATGCTTCATGGGGTGGATACAGCTTTATCGATGGTGCCGCACTTGAGTCTGGTGACGGTGTAGGCGATTTGGAATTCACAAACATGCCTTCATTCTGGAATGTTGACAATATGTACTCTTACCAAGAAATACGTGACGCAGACGGCCACATTCTCGTAGCAGAAAACCGTGACGGAAGCCTGCCTAACCTCCAGTATCAGAGCGTCAATGCTCGTACATCTTCGTTCTGGCGTGTAAGCGGCACACGTGTAAAGCTTAACCGTCTGACCCTGGCTTATACTATTCCGTCAAATCTTGTAAAGAAGATTGGTATACAGAGCGCGCGTGTAAATATTACAGGACAGAACCTCCTGAGCTTCTACAATCCGTATCCAGACAACTACATCGACCCGATGTGCAGTTACGGCTCTTACCCTGTATTGAGGCAGTTCACGGTAGGTGTGAACCTGTCATTCTAATTCATTCATGACAATTATCAAACAGAAAGTAAAGATGAATACAAATATATTAAAACTGTTCGGTTTCGGTCTTGCTTCTTGCCTTGCGTTTACTGCGTGTAGCGACGAATTTTTGGAGGACAAGAAGAATTACGACAACGTAACAGGAGAAATTTACAACGATTACACCGGAGCTCAGCTCCGTGTAAACGATGTTTATAGTTGGTGTCTTCCGACTACTAACTCTGACATCACTTGGCAGTATCCTTCTTCGGGCAGCAATGACAATGCCGGTAAGTCGACTGAGGAGTACAGCGGTTTCAGTGCTTTCCTTGATCCGCAGAACCCGTTGAATACCATGACCGGTACGGCGACTCCTGACTACTTCTTTGGAACTCCTAACAATATCCAGGCAAACTCTTTCGGTCGTATCCGTAACATCAACGATGTTATAAAGGGAATTTCTGAAGGAACACTTCCACAGGAACAGAAAGACGAGTTGCTCGGTCAGGTTTACTTCTTCCGTGCATGGTGTTATTACAACCTTGTGAAGTTCTATGGCGGAGTGCCAATCGTAACTGAGGTTCAGGACCCTGTTGAGGGTGTTGTCAATCTCCGTAACACGACCAAGGAGTGTATCGAATTCATGTGTGAAGACCTTGATCGTTCAGCCAAGATGCTTGCTGCTAAAACAATGAATGGCGGATGGGCGACAACCGATTGGGGACGTGTAACAACAGGTACTGCGCTTGCACTCAAGGGACGTGTGCTGCTGTTGTGGGCAAGTCCGTTGTTCAACCGTGCCAATGACGAAAGCCGCTGGCAGAAGGCATACGAGGTTATGACAGCCGAGCTTGACTCAATCAAGGCTTGTGGTTACGGTCTTTACCAGACTACAAACAATGTAAACGGTTCGGACTTTGCAAACCAGTTCAACCAGCGTACAACTGCCAACCCTGAGGCTGTATTCGTTACATTGTTCAACACGATACAGACTGGCGACCAGCAGAAGAACAACAGCTGGGAGCGTTATATCCGCCCGAGCAATACTTCTGGCTCAGGAAAGAACGCTTCAGCCATGCTTGTCGACATGTTCCCGATGGCCGACGGTAAGCGTCCGGCTACAGCCAACACGTATAAGAAACTTGACGCCTCTTCATACGAGTACGACCGCGAGCATCCGTTCATGAACCGCGACCCGCGTTTCTACCGTACGTTTGCGTTCCCCGGTTTCCGTTGGGCATATAACGGTAACAACACTTTGCAGGAAAAGAATCCTAACAACCCGTCTTACGACAATGGTACCAACTATGTACTTTGGAACTATGTATGGTACACCAGCGCTGAAGACCGTGATAACGACAATAGCAGCAACGAGTATGCTGCCGACAACCTGCTGCAAAGCAACAGCGGCGTGTATGTGCGCAAGCGCTCTGACGATTTGGACATAAACACCAATCCGCTTTACGGCAATTATAACGCAACTGCAAGCAACGGTGGTTTCGCATATTCAGCCCAGCCGTACATCGAACTTCGTTATGCAGAAGTGTTGCTTAACCTTGCTGAGGTTGCTTGTGGTGCAGGCCACATGGACGAGGCTGTAGAATATCTCAAGCAGATACGCATGCGTGCCGGCTATACCGGCGACTGCGGTCTCCAGGCAAGTCTGGCAAGTGACCAGGCTGCATGTATGTCAGCAATACTTTACGAGCGCCAGATTGAGTTCGCATACGAGGGAAAGCGCTTTGACGACTGCCGCCGTTGGCTTCTGTACGACGGAGGAAAGAGCTTCAACTCTATTGACGGTGCGCCTTCTACATGGACGCTTACAGGTTGGGGTGGCAACACTTGTACATGGCTTGGATTCACACAACTCAACGGCCAGCGTCGCGAGAATATGGAGTTCCGTGTTAACAATGACCATAGCGACGGTCTTGGCGGCACTACATTTGACAGCGATCCGCTTAAGGATGTCGAGCGTTGCGCAGGCGTAGACATGCGTAAAGACCTTGCCCCGCAGCTCGAGACTCTGAAGGGTTGGTATGATGCAAACCTTGTGCGCAAGGACAAGAAGGGCGACAGCCGCGACCAGAACCAGGTCAATCTGTATATTAACTTCCTGCCGCGTTATTACTTCCTCGGTCTGCCTCGTGGAGCTCAGAGCAACATGAATTCAGTGGAGCAGACTATCGGTTGGGAAGATTATAACAACGGTGGTGCAAACGGTACATTTGACCCGTTGGCTGAATAAGTTCAGGTGATAAGCTTGGAAGTCTTAAGACATTCTTAATGCTTCCGCTATTAAAATAAGGCAAGACGCGCAATATCAGCAGCGCGTCTTGCTTTTTTTATTTTGCCTTGCTTTATTTATTCCTTCCATGTTGGGCGGTTTTTTGAGGCGGTTGTGATGTGTAAATCTCATTCGATATCCGTATGTGCTGATGCCCTGATTCCATGTCTTGCACAATGCTTTTGCCGCTGTGACTTAATACAGAAATACTTTACACCGTTTT
>HF986739.1:10558-70986 GCA_000433175.1 Prevotella sp. CAG:1058 | reverse complement strand
AGCAAGCGCGCCCCGACGGTTCGTGGCTGCTTCAGCCCGACAGCTATGACATAATAGACTGCGGAAACAAATTTACGGCCGTTCCGAAAGCATGGCGCGGCATGTACGACAAGGCAGCCAAGAGCCTGAAAATACTCTCGGCAGGCGTCCCGTTGGGCGAAGTGAAGGGCAAAGACATAATCCCCGACCACGCACTGGCACTCTCTACATGCCTCGACACCGCGGCATTCGCCACGGCGGAGCTTGACTACGACCAGGCCTTAAGCTACCTGCGCAAGGAAGCTGTGGCGCTGCCGGCCGACACTCCGCGCGGATATGTCATCGTAACTTACAAAGGCGTGCCGCTGGGTTTCGAGAAAAACATAGGCAACCGCGCCAATAACCTCTACCCCGCCGAATGGAAAATAAAGAGTCCGCACACACCTGAAGGACTCAACGAAGTGATAAGAAAACGACAAACGGGACTGCCCCTATAACGGCATAAAGTGCAAATCACGACATAAACAACTACAAACAATATAAATGAAACAATATCTCGACCTGCTTAACCGCATAATGACGGAAGGCGTAAAGAAACACGACCGCACCGGCACCGGCACGATAAGCATCTTCGGCAACCAGATGCGCTTCAACCTTGAGGACGGTTTTCCGCTGCTTACGACGAAAAAGCTGCACCTGAAGTCGATAATATACGAACTGCTCTGGTTCCTTAAAGGCGACACCAACGTGAAATACCTGCAAGACCACGGCGTGCGCATCTGGAACGAATGGGCCGACGCCGACGGCGAGCTTGGCCCCGTGTACGGCCACCAATGGCGCTCGTGGCCCGACCATAACGGCGGACACATAGACCAGATAAGGAACGTTGTCGACCAGATAAGGAACAATCCGGACTCGCGCCGCATGATAGTGAGCGCATGGAACGTGGCCGACATAGAGCAGATGCACCTGCCGCCGTGCCACTGCCTGTTCCAGTTCTACGTGGCGGAGGGCCGCCTCAGCCTGCAGCTATACCAGCGCAGCGCCGACACGTTCCTAGGAGTGCCGTTCAACATAGCGTCGTACGCCCTGCTGCTTATGATGATGGCGCAGGTTACCGGACTGAAGCCGGGCGACTTCATCCATACCACCGGCGACACGCACATATACCTCGACCACATAGAGCAGGTGAAACTGCAACTATCAAGAGAGCCGCGACAGCTGCCTGTAATGAAGCTCAACCCCGACGTGAAGGACATTTTCAGCTTCGATTACGAGGACTTCAGACTCGAGAACTACGACCCGTGGCCGCACATTCCGGGCAAGGTCAGCGTATGATTGCACATATAAGCCATTTACAAACACAACAGATTTACACACATGAAGATAACGATAATAGCCGCAGTGGCGCGCAACCTCGCCATAGGCAAGGACAACAAACTGATATACCGACTGCCCGACGACATGAAACGCTTTAAGGCGCTGACCACGGGCAACACCGTAATAATGGGACGCAACACGTTCGAGTCGCTGCCTAAGGGCGCCCTGCCCAACCGCAGGAACATCGTGTTGAGCCGCACGAAGAGCGACTTCCCGGGCTGCGACACGTTCGGTTCGCTCGAAGAGGCACTGCAACATTGCGCACCGGAGGAAGACATCTACATAATAGGCGGGGCGAAAGTGTACGGGCAGGCCATCGGACTGGCCGACCGCCTGTGCCTCACAGAGATTGACGACACGCCCGACGGAGCAGACACATTCTTCCCCGAATACAAAGGCTGGCACGAGACTGCACGCGAGGAGCATGCCGCCGACGACCGCCACGCCTACCCCTTCGCGTTCGTCGACTACGTAAAATGACCGTTCTTGAGGCCTTCCGCCACATCGGGAACCAACCATCCTGGACACATCCGGCTTTCACCTGAAAGCACTCAATTTACATATTATCGGGCGACACAAAACATCCCGTTTTGCAAAAGGTTGCCTTTCGCCATGCAATAGGTTATCTTTCACACGGCGAAAGGCAACCTTTTACGCTGTAAAACGCCACCTATTGGAATGCACGCAGCAAACTCCTAATAATGAGCAAGTTAGGAGAGCGTCAAAAAATCATCTCCTTTTATTTTGCGTTACGCCATATTTGCGCTATATTTGCATTATGAAAAAACATTTCCGGCCATGCCTTACAGGTGTAACGCAACACGCCCGTACGGCATAAGGCAAGCCGGAACATCACCGTAAACAGGAAAAACAATACTCATATCCAAAAAAAATTTGCAATATGCTTAACGTAAACGACAAGGCTCCCGAAACACTGGGACGCGACGAGAACGGCAACGAGATAAAGCTGAGCGACTTCAAAGGCAGGAAGCTCGTGTTGTATTTCTACCCCAAGGACCTTACGTCCGGCTGCACAAACGAGGCATGCAACCTGCGCGACAACTATGAAGAGCTGAAAGCGCAAGGCTACGAAATAGTCGGCGTAAGCGTTGACGACGAGAAGAAGCACCAGCGCTTCATAGCCAAGAACGAGCTGCCCTTCCACCTGATAGCCGACACGGAGAAGACATTAGTCGAGCAGTTTGGCGTATGGGCGGAGAAGAAGATGTGCGGACGCACGTACATGGGCACGCTGCGCACGACTTTCATCATAAACGAAGAAGGCGTAATCGAACGTGTGATGACGCCGAAGGAAATCAAGGTAAAGGAACACGCAGAACAAATACTAAAGAAATAATCCAAGTTAACTGTATCAAAACCAAACTATGATTAACCGACAACTATTACATCCGGAAAGCATCGTGGTTGTGGGCGGTTCAAACAACGTACACAAACCCGGCGGCGCACTGGTGCGCAATCTTATCAGCGGCGGCTACAAAGGCACGCTGAGAATAGTAAACCCCAAGGAAGACGAAGTACAGGGCATCAAAGTGTTTCATGATGCGGCCGACATACCCCAGACCGACCTGGCCGTCCTCGTGATACCCGCACCGGCGTGTCCCGACACGGTAGAGCTGCTCGCCAGCCAGAAAGGCGTCAAGGCTTTCATAATAATCTCCGCCGGATTCGGCGAGGAGACAAAAGCCGGAGCCGTGCTTGAACAGCGCATACTCGACTCGTGCGAGAAATACGGAGCCGCACTCATCGGCCCTAACTGCATCGGCTTGATGAACTCATGGCACCACAGCGTGTTCACCAAACCCATACCTACGCTGCACGACAAGGGCGTCGACTTCATCAGCGGCTCGGGCGCAACGGCCGTGTTCATACTCGAGTCGGCAGTCATCAAGGGTCTGCCGTTCAACTCCGTATGGAGCGTTGGCAACAGCAAGCAGATTGGCATCGAAGACGTGCTGCAATACATGGACGAGAACTTCGACCCGGAACGCGACTCGCACATAAAGCTACTGTACATCGAAAACATATCCAACCCCGACAAGCTGCTCTTCCACGCAAGCTCGCTGATACGCAAGGGCTGCCGCATTGCGGCCATCAAGGCCGGCAGCAGCGAGAGCGGAAGCCGTGCCGCGTCGTCGCACACGGGCGCCATTGCCAGCAGCGACTCGGCAGTCGAGGCACTGTTCCGCAAGGCGGGCATCGTGCGTTGCTACTCGCGTGAAGAGCTTACCACCGTCGGCTGCATCTTCACCCTGCCTCCGCTGACAGGCCGCAACTTCGCCATCGTGACCCACGCGGGCGGTCCCGGCGTAATGCTGACCGACGCATTGTCGAAAGGCGGACTGAACGTGCCCAAGATAGAAGGTCCCGAGGCCGACGAGCTTAAAGGCCTGCTGTTCCCCGGTTCGTCTGTCGCCAACCCAATCGACATACTCGCCACAGGTACGCCCGAGCACCTCGGATTGGCAATAGACTACTGTGAAAACAAGTTCAAGGGCATCGACGCCATCTTCGTAATATTCGGAACTCCCGGCCTTGTACAGCTTTACGAGGCATACGACGTGCTGCACAAGAAGATACTTGAATGCAAGAAGCCTATCTTCCCCATCCTTCCGTGCCTGCACACGGCAGGTCCCGAGGTGGCAGAGTTCCTCAAGAAAGGCCACGTAAACTTCAGCGACGAGGTTACACTGGCCACCGCGCTCACACAGGTGATGAAGACCCCGCAGCCGGCTTCAGGCGAAATAGAGCTGATGGGAGTCGACGTGCCGCGCATACGCGAGGTCATCGCCGGCATTGAAGGCAACGGATACATATCTCCTGAAAAGGTACACGAGCTGTTCGAGTGTGCCGGAATACCGATGGTTCCCGAGAAAGTAAGCGCAGACAAGGCTGAACTCATCGCCTTTGCCGACAAGGTGGGCTATCCCGTCGTGGCCAAAGTGGTTGGCCCGGTACACAAGAGCGACGTGGGCGGCGTAGCACTTAACATAAGGACCGCAGAACACCTGGCACTAGAATTCGACCGCATGATGAAGATTGAAGGCGCCACCGGCATCATGGTACAGAAAATGCTCAAGGGCCGCGAGCTGTTCATCGGCGCGAAATACGAGCCCCGTTTCGGCCACATCGTGCTTTGCGGACTTGGCGGAATATTCGTCGAAGTGCTCAAGGACGTGTCGAGCGGACTCGCCCCACTGTCTTACGACGAGGCTTACTCGATGATACGCTCGCTGCGCGCGTATAAGATTATAAAAGGTACGCGCGGACAGAAAGGCGTCAACGAGAAGAAGTACGCCGAGATAATAGTGCGCCTCTCAACCCTGTTGCGCTTCGCAACGGAGATCAAGGAGCTTGACATCAACCCGCTGCTTGCCGACGAGGACGACGTAGTTGCCGTCGACGCAAGAATAAGGATAGAGAAAAACGACAACTAATATACTGACTGCCGGGAAAAGCGAAGAAGCATAGCGCCGCCATGCCGGCGGCAAGGCGTCTTCATTTTTCCCGGTTTTTCATTGTAACAAACCCAGGTACATATACATAATAAAATGAAAATCCTTGTAATTGAAGACAACGCCGACCTGCGCGAAGTGATTGTCCGTTCGCTCGAAAAAGAGCGGTATGTAGTCGAGTCTGCATCTGACTACGCCTCGGCACGCACCAAGGTGTTCATCTACGAATACGACTGCATACTGCTGGACATAATGCTCCCCGACGGCAACGGCCTCGACCTGCTGCGCGAACTGTCAAACAGGGGCAAGCGCAACAACGTCATCATAATATCAGCCAAAGACTCGATTGACGATAAAGTTAACGGACTTGAGCTTGGAGCCGACGACTATCTGGCTAAACCTTTCCACCTGGCCGAACTTCACGCAAGGATACGCAGCGTGCTGCGGCGCAACTCGCAGAACGGCGAACGCACCATCAAATCAGGCAATGTCACGATACATCCCGACACGTTCAGGGTTGAAGTGAACGGCAACGACATCGACCTCGGACGCAAGGAGTACGACATTCTGGTCTACCTCGTCAACCGTGCCAACAAGCTCATAGAGAAACAGACGCTTGCAGAAGCCGTGTGGGGCGACAACATCGACCAGGCCGACAACTTCGACTTCATCTACGCGCAGATGAAAAACCTGCGCAAACGCCTCAAGGCGGCAGGAGCCGACATAGAGATAAAGACCGTTTACGGATTCGGATACAAACTAGTCAAAATATGAAACTGCAGAACGTAATAACATTCCGATTATCCATACTCAAAGCTGTGATCATAGCCTTGTGGGCGGTATGTTTTTATTTTGCCATTATAAAGGAAATCAACAACAAGACCGACGAAACGCTTACAAACTACGCTGAAAACATTATTACAGACTATCTCTCGGGAATCGAGCTGCAGCCTTCAAGCGAAATATCCGGCAACCAGTATCAGATACGCGAGGTATCGGCCGAGTATGCCAGACGCCACAGGCACATAAGATACAAGGACACGGAAATGTACATAAAATCAAGTTACGGATACGAGCCGGTACGTGCCGTGACCTACATATTCAATACGGACAGCGGACAGTTTCTGGAACTTACCGTCTTCACCACCACAATAGACAAGAACGAACTTAAGGAGTCAATACTATACTGGCTGATTGCCCTTTACGTGGTGCTGCTTGCCGGCATTACAGGCGTAAACCTGTGGACAGTACGCCACAGCATGAAACCGTTGAAAAAGCTGTTCGACTGGCTCGACTCATACAAGCTGGGGCAAAACAACAAGCCCCTCGACAACCCTACAAGAATAACGGAATTCAGGAAACTGAACGAAACTGTACAGAAAAACATAGAACGCAGCGAACAACAGTACAAACAACAAAAGATGTTCATAGCCAACGCGTCGCACGAGATGCAGACACCGCTCGCCGTATGTTCCAACAGGCTTGAGATGCTGCTCGACGACGAGACGCTGACAGAGAGGCAGATGGCCGAAATTATAAAGACACTGAGAACGCTTAAGAACCTATCGTCGACCAACCGCTCGCTGCTCTTACTATGCAAGATTGACAACGGACAGTTTAAGAACAACGTGACGATAGACTTCAAGGACGCGGTAAACCACTTCCTGCCAGACCTGATGTCTATATACGGACACAAGAACATTACAGTAAACATTGACATGCCTGCTGCTCCAGTCACAGAGATGGACTCATCGCTTGCCGACACGTTACTATCAAACCTGCTCAAAAACGCATTCGTCCACAACACGCCGGGCGGCAGAATCACTATTCAGACGGACGAGACGTCCTTCAGGATATCAAACACCGGAGCCGCCGAACCACTCGACAAGGACAAGATATTTGAAAGTTTCTACCACTCGGCAGGCAAGAAATCGTCGACAGGACTCGGCCTCGCGCTTGTCAAGGCGGTATGCAAGCTCTACGGATTCGACATAACATACAGTTTCGACGACGGCATGCACGTATTCAACATAGTAATTCCTAAAAAATAGTTAAAAGCTAATGCTATCCCGATTATTTCAGATTCTTTACAGAAATGCTTGCCATCTTTGCATCAGACAAAAGAAACAACATGAATATAAACCCTAAAAAAAGTAAGATTATGAAAAGAATCATCCAAACCGCAGTGATAGCATTAGTATGCCTCGTTACGTTCCAAGTAAGCGTTTTTGCTGACAACGACAAGCCGATAAGCGTTACACAGCTTCCGGCCACAGCACAACAGACAATAAAAAAATACTTCGCCAACAAGAAAGTCGCCCTCACAAAGCAAGAGACCGGAATATTCGAAAAGAGCTACGACGTAGTGTTCAACAACGGCGAGAAGATCGAGTTCGACCGCAAGGGCAACTGGACGGAGATTGACTGCAAGATGTCGGCAGTACCTGCAAAGCTTGTTCCTGCCAGCATAGCACGCTACGTGAAGTCGACCTATCCCGGAACAAAAATCCTTAAGATTGAAAAAGACGACTACGATTATGAGGTACAACTGTCTAACAGACTGGAAATAAAGTTCAACAAGAACTTCCAGGTAATCGACATAGACGACTGACAACTGAAACACATTCAGGCCAAACAAATTAGCATAGTTGAAGCCGGCACTTCCGGTACAGCATACCGGAGGGCATGGCTTCAACATCCTGAAAAAAGGCTTAGCAGAGAATAACATTACCCACAACCACACCTAACTTCGCAGGAAAGATGAAGAGAATACTGGAAACAATGCTGTTCGCATTGGCCTTGCTATTCGCATCGCCCGCATCAGCCAATACCGACGGGGGTAAAGCCATATCCCCGGGCAAGCTGCCACAGGCTGCACTGCAGACTATCAACACCCACCTGCCGGGGCGCAAGATAGCAATAGCCAAAGTGGAAAGCGAACTTTTCAGCAAAAGCTACACAGTAATATTCACCAACGGCGAGAAGATTGAGTTCGACGGCCGGGGCAGGTGGACCGAGGTTAAATGTAAAAGGTCGGCAGTGCCGGCGTCGCTCGTGCCGGCACAGATTGCACAATATATCAGGGCAAACTACCCTGACTGCCGCATACTGGAAATAGAGCGTGACGACGAATACGAAGTCAAGCTGTCAAACCATGTCGAAGTGACCTTCAACAAGAAGTTCGAGGTTATCGACATTGACTGAAACGAACGTGTAGTTGCATAAAATATGACATGATTAATGAATGATTTGACGACAGGGAAAGCCGCCCTCCATGCCTACTGTGGAGCAAGCGGCTTTTCTGCTTTTTTACAGGCTCAGGCACGTTGGGCAACAGCAAGGCACGGCGGCACGGACGAACGCCGTGCGGTCAAGTATGGCCGGTGCGTCAAGACAAAGGTAACCGTATGAACATCTTTTTCCTTGAAAAAAGATTAATTTATCAACACGAATCTTCCTTTTTGTGAAAAATATCACTATCTTCGCATAATTACACTTACTGACAACATGTGTACGGCCGCCGTAATCAGGCTATGCTGACGGCCGGAACACACAAGTAACAGACCAAAAAACATCAGCCAATCATGAAGAAACTATTAATCTTACTCGCATTCGCAGGCATTTCCGCCATAGCCTCGGCCCAAGACTCATACACGGAAGAGAAACACCGTGTGGTTACAAACAAGTTCTGGCACAACTGGTTCATACAGGGCAACGTCAGTTGGAACGCATGGTACGGCAACCATGAGGACGGACGCGGCTTGAGCAAAAGCCCGTTCAAGGATTTCCGCTCAAGCCCCGCCATATCGCTGGCCATCGGCAAATGGTTCACCCCCGGCCTCGGCCTGCGCACCAAGCTGTCGGGCATCTGGGGCAAGGCCGTGTTCAGCGAAGACGCCGGCACCAACGAAAACAAGTACTGGATACTGAACGAACAGGCCATGCTCAACCTGAGCAACTTGATTTGCGGATACAACGAGGAGCGCGTATGGAGCTTCATACCGTTCTTCGGCGCCGGTATAGGCCGCTCGTGTACCTACAACAGATATGCAATGGGACTAAGCGCAGGCTTGCTTAACGAGTTCAAGGTAAGCAACAGGCTCTCACTGAACCTCGAAATAGGCTGGAACAGGTACGAGAGCGACATCTGCGGCATGGCAGCGGGCATGGGCAAGGGCTTCATGGACCACCCCAACAACTTCTACGCGGAAATAGGCGTGACATACAGAATTGGCAAACACACATGGGAGAGGATGCCTGACATGAACGCCGTAAACGACTTGTCGCAATCGCAGCTCGACGCGCTTAACGCCATGCTCGAAGACGAAAGGGCCGACAACGAACGTCTGAGGAACGAGCTGGAAAGCAAAAACAACGCTGCCGGAAATGAAACCACCACGCAGGAAACGGCAGTGGCAACCTATCCCGTATCGGTATTCTTCAACATCAACGAGGCGGAGATTGCTTCGGGCAAAGACCTCGTAAACGTAAGGCAGCTGGCCGAATATTCGATAGCCAACAATGCCAGGATAAAAGTAACCGGATACGCAGACAACGCGACAGGCCCGGCGCAGTTCAACCAAGAGCTATCGCGCAAGAGGGCCGAACGTGTGGCCGGCGAACTCGTAAAGATGGGCGTGAAGAAAGAAAACATAACGACCGAAGCCGCAGGAGGCGTTGACACGCTCGTGCCGCCGTCGTACAACCGTAGGGCAATAGTCGAAATAACCAGGTAACGACAGCCGGCACCCCTGTCCCGCACCGGCTGCGCGGCAGCGATAAAGCACATGAAAAACGACCGGAAACAATACAAAATATGAAAGGTGGCCTTTTACGTTGCAAAAGGCCACCTTTTGTCCTATAAAAGGCCATGTATTGCAAGCCGAAAGGATACCTTTTGCAAACACGACCGTAACGCCCTGAAAATCAACGGGAAACTTATTCCATGACGGCAAGCCGACGATACACGGTACACACAACAGACCGCAAACACCCTCAAACAAGCCCGATACTTGCAATATTTTTAGAATAAAAGTAAAATAATCGGCAAAAAATTTGGTAGTTTCAACAAAAAGCAATACCTTTGCACTCGCTTACGACAAGTAAGGGCGCTTAGCTCAGTTGGTTTAGAGCATCTGCCTTACAAGCAGAGGGTCGGGGGTTCGAATCCCTCAGCGCCCACAACACAAACCGTTACAATCATAGTGATTGTGACGGTTTTTTCATTCCCCGACGCAAAACACCTGTCATTTTGTCTTCAATACTGACATAATGACACATTTCAAGTAAAGGCATATTATTTGAGACCTGTATTAACGACAGGCTGTACAAGACGTACCGGTTGACGTCAGGTTAACTTACAGCAACCGGGACAAAACAGCCGCAAGGCTATAACAGCAAAAATACGGAAAGAAAGGAGAACAACATAATGACATTCGACAAATTCACAATCAAGGCACAAGAGGCAGTGCAGGAGGCAATAAACACTGCACAACGCTCGGGGCAACAGTCTATCGAGCCGGTTCATCTGCTCAAAGGCTTGATGGGCAAGGCCAAAGACGTTACCAACTTCCTGTTTCAGAAGCTCGGCGTCAACGCCATGCAGGTTGAAGCAGTAGTCGACCGCGAAATCAGCCGTCTGCCAAGAGTACAGGGCGGACAACCCTACCTCGGCAACGAAGCTAACAGCGTGCTACAGAAGGCTGTGGACATTTCGCAGAAAATGGGCGACGAGTTTGTCAGCGTTGAACCCATTATGCTGGCACTGCTCGAAGTCAACTCAACGGCAAGCCGCATAATGAAAGACGCCGGATGCACCGAAAAGGACATGCGCGCGGCAATAAACGAGCTGCGACAGGGACAGAAGGTGCAGTCGCAGTCGGCAGACGACAACTACCAGAGTTTGGAGAAATATGCCAAAAACCTGGTTGAAGAGGCACGCCAGGGCAAACTTGACCCGGTGATAGGCCGTGACGACGAGATACGACGCGTGCTGCAAATACTGTCACGACGGACAAAGAACAACCCTATACTGATAGGCGAGCCGGGTACCGGCAAGACGGCCATCGTAGAAGGACTGGCCGAGCGTATAGTACGCGGCGACGTGCCCGAAAACCTGAAGGACAAGCAGCTTTACTCGCTCGACATGGGCGCGCTGGTTGCCGGAGCCAAATATAAAGGCGAGTTTGAGGAGCGTCTGAAGAGCGTAATCAAGGAGGTTACCAACAGCAACGGCCGCATAATACTGTTCATCGACGAAATACACACGCTGGTGGGTGCCGGCGGCGGCGAGGGCGCAATGGACGCGGCCAACATACTGAAGCCTGCCCTTGCGCGCGGCGAGCTGCGCAGCATAGGTGCTACGACGCTTAACGAGTATCAGAAATACTTCGAGAAGGACAAGGCTTTGGAGCGCAGGTTCCAGACAGTCATGGTGGACGAGCCTGACGAACTTAGTGCGATAAGCATCCTCCGAGGCCTGAAAGAGCGCTACGAGAACCACCATAAAGTGCGTATACAGGACGATGCCTGCATAGCCGCCGTAAAGCTGTCGGAGCGTTACATCAGCGACCGTTTCCTGCCAGACAAGGCCATCGACCTTATGGACGAGGCTGCTGCCAAGCTGAGAATGGAGCGCGACTCCGTGCCTGAGGAGCTTGACGAGATAACACGACGGCTGAAACAGCTCGAAATAGAGCGTGAGGCCATCAAGCGTGAGAACGACCAGCCCAAGATCGAACAGCTGGACAAGGACATAGCCGAACTGAAAGACCAGGAAAAGGTGTTCCGCGCCAAATGGGAAAGCGAGAAGGCTCTCGTCAACAAGATTCAGCAGGACAAGCAGCAGATGGAGCAGCTGAAGTTTGAAGCCGAGCGCGCCGAGCGTGAAGGCAACTACGAGCGCGTGGCAGAAATACGCTACAGCCGCCTGAAACAGCTTGAGGACGACATAAAGAACATCCAAGCACAGCTGCGCTCGACACAGGACGGTAACGCCATGATACGCGAGGAGGTGACAGCCGACGACATAGCCGAGGTTGTAAGCCGCTGGACGGGAATACCCGTAACGCGAATGATGCAGAGCGAACGCGAGAAGCTGCTGCACTTGGAAGAGGAGTTGCACAAGCGTGTAATTGGCCAGGAAGAGGCCATAACGGCAGTGAGCGACGCCGTAAGACGCAGCCGAGCCGGACTGCAAGACCCGAAACGCCCTATCGCTTCGTTCATATTCCTCGGCACGACCGGTGTAGGTAAGACCGAGCTTGCTAAGGCCCTGGCCGAATACCTGTTCAACGACGAGACCATGATGACGCGAATAGACATGAGCGAATATCAGGAAAAGTTCAGCGTCAGCCGTCTTATCGGAGCGCCTCCGGGATACGTTGGTTACGACGAGGGCGGACAGCTCACCGAAGCCGTAAGACGCAAGCCTTACTCGGTTGTGCTCTTCGACGAGATTGAGAAAGCCCACCCGGACGTGTTCAACATACTGCTCCAGGTGCTCGACGACGGTCGTCTGACCGACAACAAGGGGCGTACCGTAAACTTCAAGAACACTATCATCATCATGACTTCTAACCTGGGAAGCCAGCTGATACGTGAAGACTTGGAGAAACACGGTGGAAAACTCGACAGCCATGAGCAGTCGATGCTTAACAACCAGCTGATGACGCTGTTGAAGAAGACCATACGTCCTGAGTTCCTCAACCGTATCGACGACACGATAATGTTCCTGCCGCTGACGAAGGAGCAGATTGCCGGAGTGGTTAAGTTGCAGATGGACTCTGTAAGGAAGATGCTTGAGCCGCAGGGCTTCACCCTCGAATACACAGACGCAGCCATCAACTGGCTTGCCGACGCAGGCTTTGACCCCGAGTTCGGCGCCCGTCCTGTAAAGAGGGCAATACAGGAGTACGTGCTCAACGACCTCTCAAAACGGCTCCTTGCCGAGGAAGTCAGCCGCGAAAAGCCGATTATCATCGACGCAAACGGCGCAGGACTTGTGTTCAGGAACTAAAATTGAACATATATAAATAGAAAAGTGGAAAAACCGGACGGGCAATCCCGAACAGCATTGCAGCAAATGCGTGAAAGCGGCTCGAAGACTCCGGTTTTTCCACTTTCGTTTTTTATACCATTCAATACATAAACAGGAAACCGTAAAAAGTTACCTTTCACACTTTAACAGGTAACCTTTTACGGTTTCCAATATGATTGTAAGAAAAATATCTTACCGTCGAAAATACTTCAATCTGTCCGTTATCTTACAACGACTTTCTTGCCATTGATGATATAAACACCGGCAGGAAGATTAGCATTTGCATCGTCTGCAACCTTGACACCTGTAAGGGTGTAAACACCTGAAGGAGCGTTAACCTCGTCGTCTACGGTAATCTCACTGACACCTGCAGTGAACTCGTCTTCGCTGACAAGGCGAAGCTCAGCGGCTGTTCCGGGAGTTACCTTAAGATAAGCTGTGTTTGCCGGAACATAGTCAACGTCGGTCTTGGTGACAAAACCAAGCTTGCCTGTCGAAGTAACGCCAAGCAACCTTATTGTAGCAGGGTCGTTAGCAACACGGTTGATATGGCTTGTTGGCCATGAATTGTTAAAATACGTACCAGTAAGTATATTGTCTGAAGGTACGGACGGAGAGGATGTAAGCAGGTCAAGCCTGTTATTTGTAGGTTCTGACGAGCTGCACTCAATTATCATCGGCATGTTCTTAGGCAATGTTCCGCCTGTGTATTCTTTCAGTACGGCCATGTCGCCTCCATATTTAGAAACGTAATATGCCTTCATGCCACTTGAATAGAATTTGAAGGGGAAATCAGCATAGAAAGGATGGTAATACTTGCCATCGGATTCACATGACGCACGTATGCCGAAATAATTGTCACCGCCTGCCTCTACCGGTAAAACATACCACTTACGCCCACGGCTGTCATTCGTACCCACCATGCCCTCGTCTGTCTCATAAACAGCATCATTAATATACTGGGTCATACCTGATTTTGTGGCATACGCCCAATATGTGTTATCATTGTCACGGGTCTTCCTTATGCGCAAATAATAACTCACCATTTTATATGTCGAAACTCCTTGCGACTGTAGATCGTAACCATCGCTTACATATTTTGCGTAAATAATGGAACCGGGATTTGATATGACATTACCTTCGAAATCACTGAAAGTGTGGATGGCACCCAAATCAGCGGAAGTTGAAAAGATATCAACACTTCCAGTATTATCAACTACAACTATATAGCGCTCGGTCGCCTGGTTCTGAAACCTGTAATAACCGTCAGCAATTGTCTGAGCAGAAGACATGCCGGCGGCAATTAACATTGAGAACGTGAAAAATGCCTTTTTTATCATCTCAATTACAATCCTCTAAATAAGAAATAATTAGCTAAAAATGAAATTCCAAATTACGGATAAAAAACCAAAACCTAAAGAGAAATACTAAAAAACTCTGCCCACACCCATTAATTAGTAATAAGTACGGAACAGAGTTTGTCCATTTAGTAATATGTAATATACTTAAATTAACACACAACTGTGTTATTTAGCAATACAGATACTTACACGGTTGAGATTGTTCTTCTCGAACGGCTGAACTGTGTCACCCTTGCTGTCAGTAGTGATACGTGAAGAAGAGATACCATACTTCTCAACAAGAGTTGTCTTAACTATGTCAGCACGCTTGGCAGAAAGGCGCTTGTTGATTGAAGCGTTACCTGTACCCTTGTCAGAGTAACCGGTGATTTCAACCTTTGCCTCAGGATACTTCTTCAGGTAATCAGCAATCTCCTTAACCTTGAGCTGCTCAGTATCGCAGATCTTAGTACTGTTGATTACGAAGAATACGTCACGACGCATAGGCTCGCGCACTGCAGCTGCCTGCTCTGTAGTTTGTGCGGGTTTCTCAACAACCTTCTCGATTACGCGCTCAACAACACGCTCGGGAGGAAGAGCTGACTTAACCTTGCGGGTTGTATAAGTCTTGCCGAAGTTGTACTTAACACCTACGAGAGCGTTGAAATACCAGTCAGAGTTGCCGGCACGCTTTGAGTTGTAGTGGTCGCTAAGCGTAGTAGCCTGGAGTTCGAGACCTACGCTGAACTGGTCGTTGATGCGGAAGTCACCCTTTACACCAAGACGGCCAGCGAAACGAACCTTAGTTCCATCCCACAGATAAGCAAGGTTGCCTGCATCTGTCTTGTAATACTCGTTCAATGCAGCCTTAGCGTCAGCAGCCTCGTCGTTGCCGAAACCAATGTTCATACCGATACCGGCAAATACGCTAAAGTTAAACAAACGTGTAGGATTGTAACCACAGAACAAGTTTGAGAGGTTAGCTGTTACGTCAACCATTGGAGCTACATAGTTCCACTTCCACTTCAGTTCCTGACCGTTCATCTCCCATCCTGCTTTGCTCTGGAACATATTAAAAGAGAGACGTGCACCAATAACAGGATTGAAGTTATATCCACCTGCTACCTGCAGGTTGTATGACAAGAGATCGCCGAAAGACACCTCACCAAGAGTGTACTGCATGCCAAGCGGCTGAACCTCAATATACCAATGCGGGTTGAAAACATTTTCAGTCTTTTCCTGCTGTTCCTGAGCTGAAGCCGTAAGACCTCCCAAAGCCAACAGACCCGTCAAAATCAAAGTTTTATTGAATTTCATAATTTTATATTTTTAAAGTTCTTTTATTAATCGAGGGTTGATGACCTTACAGACGAACCATAAGGCCATCGTCCCGATTTATATTATTTGACGGTTAAATTTATACAAGTTCGATATAGAATCTCTTAACCACAATCTTACCACTATAGTCAGCTGCAGTATAAACGATCTCGTAAACATAGCCCTTCTTATACTGAGAGCTAACTTTGAACTGAGCCTTATTCCAATCGCCTTCCTGTACAGTACAGAAGCCTTCGCTTGAACTGTTTGCAGCCTTAAGAGCAGCCTGGCAGTTAGCATCGCCACCCTGTGCGCTCTTACCATCCTTGTAAACGTTAGCTACACCAACGAACTTCTTGAATGCAGGAGCGAGAACTTCAGCTGAGTAAGTAGTAGGACGAAGGATGATACCGTCAGATGTCATGCTAGAAGCACTGAACTTAGTAGGAGCACTTGCTGAACGGCTCAGAACAACATAGCTGTCGGCAGTCTTAGCCAACATCATCGGCTGGAGCAGTTCGTTAGCGTTGTTGACGAACTTGAGAAGCAGATTCTCACCCTTACTGAGGTAGTCGTAAATCTTGTCCTCAACTTCATCCAGCTTGTTGCCAATCTCGTTGATGTCGCGGAGCTGGTCGATAATGTCGTTAATCTGGGCAACCTGCTCGTTCAGCTGGTCAACAACATCCTTAATATAGGCGGAAACGTCTCCGGCTGCACTGCCAAGAGCTTCGTTTACAGCTTCCTCAACCTTGTCAGTGATGTCAATAGTCTGCTTGTAATGCTTACCTGTTTCTTCATCCACAATATCAACATTAACCACAACACTTCCGTCTTCCAACTCTACCGGGTCGAACACGAAGTCTTCGATTTCAATATGTATGTTTAAATCGTCAACATCGATTGTAGGTATTGCGTCTTCTATCTTGTTAAACATACCACCGATGATGTCCTCAACCTTGTTGATTCCAGGGAACTCATCATAATGAACGTCCTTAGCGAAGGCGAATGACAGAGGATGAACAGCAGTTGCAGCAAGTGAGTACTGAGAATAAGTAGCACGCTCTATAGTGTTACCATAAATGTCAGTATCGCTCCACGGGAACTTAACAGCCTGAGCATCAAGGATGTTAGAGCTGATTGAGTAAACTGAGTAAATCAGACCAGTAATATCAACATTACCCTTATTACGAACGGCGTTAACAGCGTCCTTAATTTCGTTTTTCAGTCCACTCAAATCATCATAAGAAATTCTCGGAGACACTTCATCAACAGCATCAACTTGTACTGTAGCCTTTGCCTCATAGAAGCCATTGTTAGCAGCTCTTGTATAACCAAAGTTCAGAACCTTGTCAGTCTTTGCCAGCGGTGAAAGCATAACACCTGACTTAGAATCCTGGCTATTTACAAGAATAGCAGTTGCTCCAGTAGCATCAACAGTATTCGGGTTTACAGTAACATAAAGAGTTCCGGCATTTCCGGCAGCAACAGTACCATCAGCCTGCATACCTGAAACCACACGGCCATTGTAGTACTGGTTTCCTGCAGCTACTCCCATCATTTCGAGATCCTTTGCAGAAAGAGCGTTCTGGGCATCAACATAGTTGTAAGGCTCGTTTGTCGGGAACTTCAGATCCTTAACATCACCATAGTAAGCTGCAAGAACATTGCTGCTAATGTTAGCCGGGAATGCGAATGAGCCGAATACAGGGTTGTCTGTACCCTGAATCAGTACGCTTGACACGTATTTGTTAAGTGAGTTCTGAAGCAATCCGAGCTTATCGTACAGATCTGCAGTCTGAGCCTCAAGATTAACAGTAACAGTATTTATACTGTCACGGAAGTTGTTCAATTCAGTCTGATATTTTGACTCCATATCAGTAAGAGCCTTTTCCAGATCTTCTTCATTAACAGCTCCATACTTATCCAGTTCATTAGTTACGAACTGATCAAGAGAAATCCAATTTCCATCAGCATCGGTCAAAGCATCTTTAATAGCTTCAAGTGCCTTGTCATAATCACTGCCTGCACCAAACTTAGATTTCAACTCCTCAATAGCAGCTTGATTGGTTTCAGCTAAAGTCTTGGCATATTCAGCATTCTCAACAGCTTCATTCCAACCTTCTGCATCATAGTTCTCAAGCATTTCTTTCAACTTTGTTATCGCATCCTCGTTAGTTGACACACGAGATACAAGGTCTGCAATAGCATTAGACTCACCATAACCATCATACAAAAGCTTCCATATCTGGTCTATTTTTGCAGTATTATTATTTACAATCTCCTCATATTTAGTAATATGATCATTAATTGTAATAATAGTCTGCTCGAGATAAACTATACGAGCATCGAGAGCCGCATCACCAGCCTGATAATCTTTCTCCAAATTGTCAAGCTCGGTCTGCAAATCCTGCTTTACCTGTTCAAGTGTTGCAATCTGATCCTTCAACTGCTGATCCAAATTCGTAAATTTCCCGTTCAGCTCTGAGTAGTTATCCTCCTCATAGTCTTTACAAGAAACTACGGTTCCGACGGCAACCAACGATATAAGCGCCATCAGAAACACATTAATAATTTTCTTTTTCATTTGACATTTTGTTTAAGTTATTACTCAATATTAATTAATTTTATCTAGTTTATGCCAGTTTTGCTTTTTAATTTTTCATACGACTTTGGCGCAAAGGTATCAATTTTATTTTAAACATACAAATAAAATCTTGTTTTTCTACTTAACATTTGTAAAAATAAAATAACAAATTGACATGCAATGCAATATTGTATAACAACAGAATACAGACAGTCAAAATTATTACTGCTAATATATATAAGGTACGTACATTATTAATATGCAGGCTGACGGCCGGCCGGCGCATACTGCCGATACTTCATAAAGATTACTATTTTTCAGTCCGGAGCGGTCCGCCTTTTGAATTAAAGTGTTACCTTTGCCGCCCTAAAGACATGGACAACCGTAACAGACAGATACTTAAGATAGCCCTACCGTCGATAGTGAGCAACATAACGGTGCCGCTGCTGGGGCTGGTCGACGTGGCAATAGTGGGCCATCTCGGCTCAGCGGCGTACATAGGCGCAATAGCCGTGGGCGGAATGATGTTCAACGTGATTTACTGGATATTCGGATTCCTACGCATGGGCACAAGCGGAATGACGTCGCAGGCGCTCGGCCGCCGCGACCTTGGCGAGACATTGCGCATGCTTGCACGCTCGCTGGGCATAGCCATTGCCATTGCACTGGTACTAATAGCCCTGCAAACGCCGCTGCGCGAGGCGGCGCTAGCCGTAATGAAGCCCACCTACGAAGTGAGGCGCCTTGCCACGACATACTTCGACATACTGATATGGGGCGCGCCTGCCATGCTCGGCCTGTTCAGCCTTTCGGGCTGGTTTATCGGCATGCAGAACTCGCGTTCGCCCATGGCGGTGGCCATCGTGCAGAACGTTGTCAACATAGCGGCGAGCACATTGCTCGTGTTCGGCTTCGGCCTGAAGGTCGAGGGCGTGGCAGCGGGTACGCTGATAGCACAGTATTCGGGCTTCGCAATGGCCGCCGGACTATGTGCGACACATTACGGCAGGCTGAAAAAACACTTTACATGGAACGGAGTATGGCGCCGCACTGCCATGGCACACTTCTTCAACATTAACCGCGACATCTTCCTGCGTACGCTCTGCCTGGTGTCGGTTATGCTGTTTTTCACGTCGGCAGGCTCGTGGCAGGGCGAGGTCGTGCTTGCGGTAAACACCCTACTCATGCAGTTTTACCTGCTGTTCTCATACGTAATGGACGGTTTCGCATACGCCGGCGAGGCCATCAGCGGGCGTTACTACGGCGCACGCAACACCGCCGCGCTTGCCGACACGGTGAACCACCTGTTCCGCTGGGGATTCGGCATGGCAGCAGCGTTCACCCTCGCCTACTGGGCGGGCGGCGACCCATTCCTCTCACTGCTTACCGACGAGCCGTCGGTCGTGGCAGCCGCAGGCGCTTACCGCTACTGGGCGCTGGCCGTCCCGCTGGCAGGCATGGCCGCATTCGTATGGGATGGCGTGTTCATAGGCTGCACCATGACGCGCGGAATGCTTGTCTCCATGTTCGCGGCTACGCTGACTTTCTTCGTCCTATACTACCTTTTGCGCGACACTTACGCCAACCACGGACTGTGGGCTGCGATGATAGCGTACATGCTCGTAAGGGGCGTGGCACAAAGTTTCATCTACAAGGCGAAGATGAAATAGCCGCGTAGACGCAATAACGACAATACCGGAAGCACGAAAGATGGCCGTACAAGGGCACACTCCGTGTTTCCGGTATTATTTTATGACGAAACTGTAACAGACAAGCCTTACAGCCTGCCCAGTCAGCCGGGATAGTTCATATTCTCGTCCTTTATCACATCAAGCACCTCTGTCAGGTACTTGCGCGCCTCGTAGCGTGCCATGGGCAGGTCGTGCAGCAGGTAGTTGCCGCAATCCTTAGGCGCAGCTCCGGGCACTTCGCCGTCGAAACCGGCAACGAAGCTGAACGTGCGGCGCATAAGCTCCACGATGTCTGACGGACGGAAGTCGCCGCGCACGAGCAGATAGTTGCCCGTAAGGCAGCCCATAGGGCCCCAGTATATTATGCAGTCTTTCCATTCGGGGTCATTGCGCAGGTAGGTTGCGGCAAGGTGCTCTATTGTGTGCAGCGCGCCTGGATGCAGTGCGGGCTCGCGGTTAGGCTCCTTCATGCGTATGTCGAACGTGGTTACGACTTCGCCACCCACCTCGTCCTTGCGCGAAACGTATATGCCGCGCAACAGGCGTTCGTGGTTGATAGTAAAACTCGGTATCTTTTCCATACAATTATTTTTTATTTGTTTAACCCAAATCGGTCATCAGACCGCATATTGTTTTATCTATTATGTTTCTTCATGCTTCCATCCGTCTTTTTGTTGCCTGTTATAGCGTTCCAGGGTGCGAGTCATCTCCCCGCTCGTAAAAGACCTTGCCTACACGGTCTATGTGCTCTCCTATCGGAGTGCCGGCGCACTTGTTGTAATCAACCAAGTCAACCTTGTAAAGCAATTCCAAATCATCAATACGGATGTTCAAATCCATCAATTCCCCGAAAGGGATGACCCCGTTGCCTATTACCGCCAGGTCTATATCCGACCCTTCGGTGTAGTTTCCCTTTGCCCGCGACCCGAAGATCCTGACTTCCCGTATATCACGGAACTGCCTGAACACTCCGCACAAGTCTGAAATAACACCCTCGCTTAGCCCGTATCTCATAATCACATTCCTTCCATCCGCGTTTTCTCCGCGTCGAGTTTGCCGTCAAGTTCTTTCAACAAGGGAGCGAACGACTCATAAATCAGCCTCGTCACTTCCGTAGCCTCGCCCTCGTTGTACGTGTGTGAAGTGGCAACCCTGGCAACAGCCATTCTACGCCAGCCGTCATGATTGTCAATCAAGCCGTCTTCAAAAGCCTTCCTCAATGTGCCGTTAGGACCTTGCATGAATTCGTATCCTTTGTATTTAAGCAAGTCCTGAAGAACTTTCCACCCGAGTTCAAAAGTGTATTCAAACCTTTGGATAAGCCCCTCCATCTCCAACTCGGACAAGTCTTCAGGCCCGGCACCGGACTCTGTAACCTCCAAAATGCGCATACAGGCACGGTGGAAGTTGTCGTACCGCTGTATCCAACGTATGTCTTGTTCCATTATTACACCTATTTTTATTTGAACATGAACTATCCCACGTATCCAACCTTTAACCCAAATCGGTCATTAGACCGCTTGGAGATTATTAACGTTTCATATTTAAGCTTTCGGCCGTCTTTTTGTTTTTTATTGGCGTCTTGCCGTCTTTCTTTTCTTGACATAGCCCGCTATGCCTGCGAAAAAAACAGACATCAATGCGCCCAATATAAAACAAAAATACAACCAAATTCTAATGACCGATTTGGGTTTAACCACAACTGGCCATTAGACCGCATATAGTTTTATCCAGCAGACTAAAGCGCGGCGACGAAACGCCTCGTCACGTTGAACGAGCCTTCGGCCAGGCGCGCCCAGAAGTCGAAATACTGCGACGCCTTGTTGTCGCTGAGCGGAAGGTCGCTGATGATGCGGAAGCTGATGAAGGGCACGCCGTAGATGTGGCATGTCTGGGCTATGGAGCAGCTCTCCATGTCGACGGCCACGGCCGCAGGCATGCGCGCAATGATGGCGCGCATCTTGTTGCGCGTGTCGACGAACCACTCGCCGCTGGCTATCAGTCCCGTGTGCACAGCCATGCCGTCGCATGCAGCCACAGCCTTCTCGACCAATGCCTTGGGCGCAAAGAAGGCTTCGGGCATGCCCATTATCTGTCCGAAGCGGCAGTCGTCGCCACAGTAGGCGTCGTGGTAGCGGTATTCGGTGCCGACAACGACGTCGCAGACGCTCATGCGGTCGTCGGCACCGCCTGCCACGCCTGTCGATATTATGACGTCGGGGTGGTAGTTGTTGATCATCTCCACAGCCCCCACGGCCGAGTTGACCTTGCCAATGCCGCACTTTTGCAGTACAATGTCCTTGCCGGCCATGCTGCCTATAATGAAATCCTTGTTGTTGCGCCGTTCAACCGTCGAGTCGTCAAGTACCGACTTCAGCTGCAACAGCTCCTTGTCCATAGCGACTATTATTCCTATCTTCATCTTTACTGTTGGTTTTTGGATTGCAAAGATAACTGAAGTTGGGCGTAAATCAAAATAAAAACGGCATAAACGAGACTTTATTTTACCCCAACCGGCCATAAGGCGGCAAACACTTATTTCATATTATTTTACCTGCCAGCCCGACGTTTCCCATCCCCTTGCAGGCGTTGCGGCGCAGGCTGCATGACGGGCGTTAAACGGGCGGTTTGCAAAAGGTAGCCTTTTGCATTGCAATATGTAACCTTTCGCCTTGTAAAAGGTTACCTTTCGCGAGCTAAAAGATAACCTTTTGGAAAGGCAGCTGAAAGTGGACAAAAAGACACACTTCGCCGCCTGCCATTTTTCCGCTTTCCTGCCAGTGTTTAAACATTATCTTCAGAAAGGACGGACTGCGCCTCGAAATTGAAAATAAAAGCTCGTTTCTCTCGCTTTTATTTTGCATTTCACTCGGCTTGCACTATCTTTGAATAAGACAGGCTGCGCCTCGGAATTGAAAATAAAAGCTCGTTTCTCTCGCTTTTATTTTGCATTTCACTCGGCTTGCACTATCTTTGCACAAATAAAACATAATCACGTTAAAACAAAGGGAATAATGGAAAATTGGAAAAAATTCCTGCCTGACGTGCTGGCCGTAGTGCTGTTTGCGCTCATTTCGTTCGCATACTTCTTCCCGGCCGACATCGAGGGCAAGATTCTTTACCGCCACGACTCAGCCGCGAGCAAAGGACTTGGCCGGGAAATGGCCGAGCACAAGGAAAAGACAGGCGAGGTGACAAGATGGATGAACTCGGTGTTCAGCGGAATGCCGACATACCAGACCGCCCCTGAATACACAAGCGCCAAACCGCTGGGCGAGGCAATCAACATCTACCACCTGTTCCTGCCTGAGAACGTCTGGTTCGTGTTCGCCTACCTGCTGGGCTTCTACATCCTGCTGCGCGCGTTCGACTTCAGGCAGCACCTTGCAGTGCTTGGTTCAATAATATGGGCGTTCTCAAGCTATTTCTTCATCATCATAGCCGCCGGCCACCTGTGGAAGGTGATGGCCCTGGCATACCTGCCGCCGATGATAGGCGGCGTGGTGCTGGCATACAGGGGCAAATACCTTGCCGGACTGATAGTAACGGCAATATTCACGGCCTTCGAGGTCAACGCCAACCATGTGCAGATGACCTACTACTACCTGTTCATCATCCTCTTCATGGTGATAGCCTTCCTTGCCGATGCCATAAGGGAGAAGAAGCTGGCACACTTCGGCAAGGCCACGGCCGTATGCGCCGCCGGCGCCGTGATAGGCATCTGCCTCAACCTGAGCAACCTCTACCACACGTGGGAATACAGCAAGGAGTCGATGCGCGGCAAGAGCGAACTGGTAAAGAAGCAGTCGGCCAACCAGACGGCGAGCGGACTCGACCGCGACTACATAACGCAGTGGAGCTACGGCATAGACGAGACATGGACCCTGCTGGTGCCCAACACCAAGGGCGGTGCCAGCGCGCCGCTGGTAAACAGCGACAAGGCCATGGAGCATGCCGACAACCAGTTCATGCCCGTATACCAGCAGCTGGGCCAGTATTGGGGCGACCAGCCGGGTACGATGGGTCCCGTTTACGTGGGCGCCTTCGTGCTTATGCTCTTCGTGCTCGGCCTGTTCATAGTCAAGGGCGGCATCAAGTGGGCGCTGCTTGCAGCCACGGTGCTGTCAATACTGCTGTCGTGGGGCAAGAACTTCATGCCCTTCACCAACTTCTTCATCGACTACGTGCCCATGTACGCCAAGTTCCGCACGGTGGCGTCGATACTCGTCATTGCCGAGTTTACAATACCGTTGCTGGCCATGCTGGCGCTGAAGAAAATAGTAGACGACCCCGGCATACTGACACGAAAAATCAAGCTGGTCTACCTCAGCTTCGGGCTTACGGGCGGCATAGCCATACTGTTCGCACTGTTCCCCTCGCTGTTCTTCACCGACTTCATATCGTCAGCCGAAATGAGGGCATTGTCGTCACTTCCACAGGAATACGTAACGCCCGTGCTCGACAACCTGCGCGAGATGCGCATGGCCGTGTTCACGGCCGACTGCTGGCGCTCGGTATTCATCATCGTGGTAGGAACGCTGTGCCTGCTGCTCTACAAGGGCGGCAAGCTTAAGGCCAACTACATGGTAGCAGCCATAACCCTGCTCTGCCTTATCGACATGTGGCAGGTCAACAAGCGCTACCTCAACAACGACATGTTCGTAAACAAGAGCGAGCGCGAGGCACCGATACCGATGACAGACTCAGACAAGCTGATACTCGAGGACAAGACAGACCTGGGCAACTTCCGCGTGCTCAACTTCTCGTCCGACACATTCAACGAGAACGAGACGTCGTATTTCCACAACAGCATAGGCGGATACCACGCCGCAAAACTGCGCCGCTACCAGGAAATGATCGAGGCTTACATCAGCCCCGAGATGCAGAAAACCATGCCTGCCATAGCCCAGGCTGCCGGCGACATGTCGAAAATCAACGGCGACAGCATCTTCCCCGTGCTCAACATGCTCAACACGCGCTACTTCATACTGCCGCTCAACGATGGACAGACCGTGCCCGTAATGAACCCCTACGTGTACGGCCCGGCATGGTTTGTCGACAAAGTAACCTACGTGGACAACGCAAACCAGGAGATTGAACGTGTGGGCAAGATTGACCTGAGGCACGAGGCAGTGGCCGACAAGCGCTTCAAGGAGCAGCTGAAAGACGCCGCCAAGCAGAACGGCGAGTCGGTTGTAAAACTCACTTCGTACATGTCTGACAAGCTGACTTACGACGTCAACTCGGCAAACGGCGGCGTAATAGTGTTCTCCGAAGTCTACTATCCGGGCTGGACGGCCACCGTCGACGGGCAGGAAGCCGAACTCGGACGAGTAAACTACCTGCTGCGCGCGCTCAACGTAAGCCCAGGCAAACACAAGGTTGAACTGACGTTCCATCCAAAGTCAGTCACAACCACCGAAACGATAGCCTACATAGCCTATGCAGTACTGCTTGTGCTGATAGCCTTAGTGGTCTATCTTGAATACAAAAAGAAGAAAACCGCATAACTAAACTCAAAGGGTTAAGCCCCGGGAAGGTTGCATACCGACAGGCATGCAGGCCCGGGGCTTAACCTTTCAGCTTACTTAAACGATTATAACTGCTAATCCCGAATTATGAAAAAACTACTGTCCCTACCTCCTAATCTTGTTGATTGTTTCCACGAAATAACAAAATACGACCGCAACGAATGGTTCTGCACCAACGACCCCGTAGGCCGCAAGCTCGGCTCGGGCGGAGGTACGACGTGGCTGCTCGAGTCATGCTACGCCGAACAGGGCGGCGGACGGACGTTTGACGAATGGCTTGCTGCCGACCGCAGGCTCATCCTGCACGCCGGCGGACAGAGCCGGCGGTTGCCCGCATACGCCCCTTCGGGCAAGGTGCTCACGCCCATTCCCGTGTTCAGATGGGAGCGCGGACAGCGCCTGTCGCAAGACCTGCTGTCGCTGCAGGTGCCGCTTTACGAGCGCATCATGGGCATGGCGCCTGACGGCATGCACACAATGATTGTCAGCGGCGACGTCTACATACGCGCAACGCAGCCCCTCCAGCCCATACCTGACGCCGACGTGGTGTGCTACGGCTTGTGGCTCGGTCCCGAAATAGCCAAGGACCACGGCGTGTTCGTATCAAAGAGCAACACTCCAACGGTGCTTGAGTGCATGATGCAGAAGCCTCCCGTGAAGACGCTCGGCGCCCTTCTGAAGGACCACTTCTACCTTACCGACATAGGCGTGTGGCTCTTGAGCGACAAGGCGGTGAAGCTCTTGCTGGCACGTTCAAAGAACAACGGCGACCTGAAGAACTACGACCTGTACTCCGAATTCGGCTGCGCGCTCGGCACAGACCCGTCAATCAGGGACGAAGAGCTTAACTCGCTCAAGGTTGCCGTGCTTCCGCTGCCCGGCGGAGAGTTCTACCACTTCGGCACAAGCCACGAGATACTGTCGTCGACGCTTGCCATACAGAACCTCGTAAACGACCAGCGGGAGATAATGCACCACTCGCTGAAGCCGCATCCGGCCATGTTCGTGCAGAACGCAGTAACCCAAACGCCCATCACCGAGGCAAACCAGAACCTGTGGATAGAGAACAGCTGGGTAGGCAAAGGGTGGACATTGGCGCAGGAGAACATAATAACGGGCGTGCCGGAGAACGACTGGAACATAACGCTCGACCGTGGACAGTGCGTCGACATTGTGCCGGTAGGCGAGACGGAATATGCCGTGCGCCCCTATGGATACGACGACAAGTTCCGTGGTAAGCTGGCCGACACGGCTACGGAGTACCTCGCACGCCCCTTCGCCGAATGGGCGGAAGAACGCGGAATAGACATAAACGCAATAGAAGGAAACGCCGACTTGCAGTCGGCTCGCATCTTCCCGGTATGCAAAACCGTTGAAGACGCCGGCATGGCGCTGCGCTGGATGCTCGCCGAACCCGGTCTTGCAGAGGGCAAACGGATATGGACGGAGAGCAGGAAGATGAGCGCCGACGACCTGTCGGCAAACGCCAACCTGAAGAAACTCTTTGAACAGCGTAGGCGCCTGCGTGCCCTTAACTGGAGTGCGCTTGCCAAGAACCACGAGCACAGTGTGTTCTACCAGACCGACCTGGACGATGCGGCACACGAGTTCGCCGCCTTCGGCATACCCGAACCTGCCCCGATAAGCGACAACGCGCCGCTGCTGAAGCGCATACACGACTCAATGTTCCGCTCGGAGCTTGCCCGCATAAGGGGCGAAGAATGCCAGACGGCCGAAGACAAGGCGTTCACGCTGCTGCGAGACGGGCTCACCGTGCAGGCACTGGCCGAGAAGCAACGCCCCGTAATGTCGGTTTACAGCGACCAGATAGTATGGGCACGCAGTCCGGTACGCATCGACATAGCCGGCGGATGGACCGACACGCCGCCCTACTGCCTCATGGAAGGCGGCAGCGTGGTCAACCTTGCCATCGAGCTTAACGGCCAACCGCCGTTGCAGACGTACGTGCGCCCATGCAAAGAGCCGCACATCGTACTTAGGAGCATCGACCTCGGAGCAGTCGAAGAGGTGCGTACATACGAACAACTGGCCGACATGCGACACGTGGGCAGCCCGTTCTCCATACCCAAGGCGGCGCTCGTGCTTGCCGGATTCCAGCCGGGATACAGCACTGACACCTACCCCACGCTCGAAAGCCAGCTGAAAGACTTCGGCTGTGGCATAGAGCTTACGCTGCTGTCGGCAATCCCGGCAGGCAGCGGACTGGGCACAAGCAGCATGCTTGCGTCTACCGTTCTGGGTGCGCTTAACGACTTCTGCGGCCTGGCTTGGGACAAGAACGAGATAGGACGTCGAACGCTTGTGCTGGAACAGCTGCTCACCACGGGCGGCGGATGGCAGGACCAGTTCGGCGGAATACTGCAGGGCGTGAAGCTGCTCGAAACAAGCCGTGGCTTCGACCAAAGCCCTACGGCACGCTGGTTGCCGTCAGACCTGTTCACACAGCCAGAATACAGGCCGTGCCACCTGCTCTACTACACCGGCATAACACGCACGGCAAAGAGCATTTTGGCGGAGATTGTGCGCCGCATGTTCCTCAACCAGAACGATGAACTGCGCCAGCTGCGCGAGATGAAACAGCATGCCACCGACATGTACGAGGCCATACAGCGTGCGGACTTCAACCAGATGGGACGCCTCGTGCGCAAGACGTGGATGCAGAACCAGGCAATAGACAGCGGCACAAACCCCGACGATGTGCGCCGCATGACGGAACTAATAGACGACTACGCATTAGGTTACAAGCTGGCAGGTGCCGGCGGAGGCGGCTACCTGTATATTGTGGCAAAGGACCAGGACGCCGCGGCACGCATAAAACAGGTGCTCAACGCCAACCGTCCGAACGCCAACGCACGCTTCGTTGACATGTCGCTCAGCACGAAAGGACTGCAAGTAAGCCGCAGCTAAACACTTGCAGGCAATACAAAAACAATAAGCCCGAAACGTTTCAACGATACGTTTCGGGCTTATTTCATATCTAAAACTGCGCTTGACAGGCTTACTGCTTGTTGGCGCGCTTGCGGTCGTTGTGGTCGAGGATAATCTTGCGCATGCGCATCGACTTCGGCGTAACCTCTACAAGCTCGTCCTCCTTGATGTACTCGAGCGCCTCTTCAAGCGAAAGGACGGTGCGCGGTATGATGCGCGCCTTGTCGTCGGAGCCGCTGGCACGCGTGTTGGTAAGCTGCTTTGCCTTCGTCACGTTGACAACAAGGTCGTTGTCGTGCACGTGCTCGCCTACAACCTCGCCGGCATACACCTCCTCGCCCGGGTCGATGAAGAACTTGCCGCGGTCTTGCAGCTTGTCTATCGAGTATGCGTAAGCCGTGCCCGTCTCCATTGCTATCATCGAACCGTTGACGCGGCGGGGGATGTCTCCCTTGTAAGGCTGGTACTCCTTGAAGCGGTGTGCCATGATGGCCTCGCCCTGGCTTGCCGTCAGCACGTTGGTACGCAGGCCTATGATGCCGCGCGAAGGTATGTCGAACTCTATGTTGACACGGTCGGCCTGGCTCTCCATCGAGGTCATCTCGCCCTTGCGGCGGGTAACCATGTCTATCATCTTGCTGCTGAACTCCTCGGGAACGTTAATCGTAAGCTCCTCTATCGGCTCGCACTTCTGGCCGTCGATTTCCTTGTATATAACCTGCGGCTGGCCCACCTGAAGCTCGTAGCCCTCGCGGCGCATGGTCTCGATGAGCACCGAAAGGTGCAGCACTCCGCGTCCGCTGACAATCCACTTGTCGGTAGAGTCGCCGAAGGGAGCCACGCGCAAGGCAAGGTTCTTCTCCAATTCCTTCTGCAGACGGTCGTTGATGTGGCGGCTGGTGACGTATTTGCCTTCGCGGCCGAAGAAAGGTGAGTCGTTGATAGTGAACAGCATGCTCATCGTAGGCTCGTCTATCGCGATGGGCGGCAGCGGCTCGGGATTCTCGAAGTCGCAGATAGTGTCGCCAATCTCGAATTTCTCAAGACCGATGATAGCGCAGATGTCGCCGCTCTTAACGCTGGCCGTCTTTACGTGACCCATGCCCTCGAATGTGTGGAGTTCCTTTATCTTGGTCTTCTCCTGCGAGCCGTCGCGGTGGCAGATGGTTACGTTCATGCCCTCGGTCAGCGTGCCGCGGTGTACGCGTCCCACTGCTATACGGCCCGTATAGCTCGAATAGTCGAGACTGGTGATGAGCATCTGCGGGGTGCCCTCGATGGCTCTCGGGGCAGGTATTACCTCGACTATCTTGTCAAGCAGGTAGTTAATGTCGTCTGTCGGCGTCTTGTAGTCCTCACCCATCCAGCCGTTCTTGGCCGAACCATACACCACGGGGAAGTCGAGCTGCTCCTCTGTGGCATTGAGAGAGAACATCAGGTCGAACACCATTTCGTACACTTCCTCGGGACGGCAGTTGGGTTTGTCAACCTTATTGACTACAACGATGGGCTTCAAACCTATCTGGAGAGCCTTCTGGAGCACGAACCTTGTCTGCGGCATGGGGCCTTCAAAGGCGTCGACAAGCAGCAGGCAGCCGTCGGCCATGTTGAGCACGCGCTCCACTTCGCCGCCGAAATCGGAGTGTCCCGGAGTGTCTATGATGTTTATCTTGGTGCCTTTCCAGTTGATTGAAACGTTCTTGGAAAGGATGGTTATGCCTCGCTCACGCTCAAGGTCGTTACTGTCGAGCACTTGGCCGCTCAGGTCCTGCCCCTCGCGGAACAGGTTTCCGGCCAGCATCATCTTGTCCACGAGCGTCGTCTTGCCGTGGTCAACGTGGGCGATAATCGCAATGTTTCTGATATCTTGCATACTAATACCTTAAAATTCAGGTGCAAAGTTACATTATTAAATTAAGAATTAAGAAACAAAATTTTAAAAAGATACAATATTGAATGCTATTTTGACACAAACTGAAAACGGCATAACGGTTTTTGTTTCTTCAAAACCGCCCTGCCGTATGTTATGCCGACGTGACGTGCGCGCCGGCAACCTGAAAATCAGTTTCGTTAAAAATACATTTGAAGCGGTTATGAATCACTGTCCATAACCGCTTCAAAAAGAGACATGCTTTGCTTTCTAAAAACAGAATAAAACTTAATAGTCCTAATTCATCTCGACGACTGCCGTTTTACCAATTTGAACTTGCACATACTTTTCAATCCGAGGATAACCATATCCGTCTCCATATCCTTTAAAGGTAACAGTATAATTTCCAGGATTTAATTCTATAATATGTTTCGTATCACGAACAGCCTTAACCGTCTTTATTATTTTGTCTTCATTATCCATAGGTGTTACTGTAATAACCGTACGGTCTGTCCATTCAGGTTTCCATTCATTAAAAACCACACTTAACCGCCCCGTATAAGTTTCATCATCAGAACAAGCCGAGAATAACATTAAAGACACTGACAGAAAGAGGAACGTCCTTAATACCCTTTTCAGGTTTTTAGAGAAAACAAATTGTTTCATAATCACTATATTGTTTTTAATTATTGAATTATAGAACTCATATCAAACCATGAATAATGCCACTCCAAATCAGAGGGCGAACACGGGAAATACTTGTCAACAACGTTGCCGTCAGCATCGTAACCTATGTGTATTATCATCGTCTTGCAGTTTCCCATCACATCGGTTTCGTCAATAGCAGCATTGGGACCACCCCTGTATCCTATCGCAAAATCGCCGTCGCCACGTTCCACCAGCCCCATGTGGCTACCGTCAGGGACGAACGGACAGAAAACGTAATCGCCATTACCGGCTATTGCCTGGTAATAATATTCCCGTCTAATTATGTATTCCTTGTTGCTGTCAAGCCCTATATCCTCGCACCACGCGCCAAGCTTTGCCTTCATCCAATAGAAGTCCGTCTTGCTGTCGGTATATCTTTTCAGCACCTCCACATTGTTTTCGTCAACAACATTAGTGCCGAAAAGCTCAAAGTCGTCTGTCGGAAAAATGCAAAGCGTGTCGTTCCTTACTTTTATACTGTTGCCGTCTGCCGTCGCCATTTCATCCAGTTTGCCCCTTAATGGGAAATCTATGTCTTCGCTGCAACATACCATCGTGAAAATGGCGGCTAACAAAAAAAGATTTTTAATGTAAACTTTCATTCTCAACCTCCTGTCTGTTTTTGTATTTGTTCACGTAAGAGCCGTTTCGTCTATTTATCTACCGCAAATATATTGAATTTTGTAGTGAAAGCAAAGACTATAATGTTAAAATGCCGGTCAGCCGCATAATTTAACACTGACTGCCATAAATGATTTACCAGATTGCCACTACAAGGCCGAATATTGGCATTAAACTGTAACCTGAAAATGCGTTTACGGCTGGAAGCCTTATACAGGAATGTATCGCCAGCGTATATTTACGGCACTGCGGCCAGTGCATTTCAAAGTATTACAGAATGTCACAAAACATGGCAGTTTGCAGCCAATGTGTCAACGGCAAAATATCCGCCGTTTTGTGTAAAACAGCAAACGCGCGGGCAGCACGCAACCTTTATTGCAGCAGATTGCGCCATACCACAATGCCGTTTGCGGCCTTTTACATTGCAAGACACGACCTCTTACGCTGCGGAATGTGGCCTTTTACAACACCAAACACGGTTGAACGTAACACCATTTATGCGCAAAAAGCGTTCAAAACACGGCCTTTTGCACCATTTACAGCCATAAAAAACTGCACAGTTTGCCATGCGGCAAGCATAAAAGCCAGTCTGCATGCACTTTACGTTTGCACGCATTTTACGACGTTATTTACGCCCAAGAGATTTGTTTTTCAAAATAACGCATCGTGAGAGCTTCATTAGAAATCAAAATGTCACAGCTAACTGTATAATCAGAACAAAATGGAACTCGCTAATAACCAAATTAAACAACCGGCTGATTAAGCATGAAAGCACAACGAACCAGCAAAAGCAAAAATAAGTTAAACTTTAAGATAAACATTCACCGCAAATGGCTGATATAGAGAAAAATGAGTAACTTTGCAGCCGAATTTCGGAAAATCCGATGCATTCGACGATGTAAGTGACAGTGATTAAGGCACGGACCGTCGGAAGGATGTAATTCAACAACTCATTAATCAATCAAAACAAAATGTATTTAGACCAAGCTAAAAAGCAGGAAATCTTCGGCAAGTACGGAAAGTCTAACACTGACACTGGTTCAGCAGAGAGCCAGATAGCATTGTTCTCATACCGTATTGCCCACTTGACAGAGCACCTTAAGAAGAACCACAAGGACCACGTGACACAGCGTTCACTGACTATCCTCGTTGGTAAGCGCCGTCGCCTTCTGGACTATCTCTACAAGCGCGACATCGAGCGTTACCGTGCTATCATTAAGGCTCTCGGCCTCCGCCGTTAAGTCAAAGCACAGAAGAATAGCTTAAAAGAAACAGAAACTCCGGAATGTCACAACAGACAATTCCGGAGTTTTTATTTTATCGCATTGCCACAGGTGAAACGCCTGACGGTGGCATCAAACAAACGGCAGCGACGTAAACAGCGCTCCGCCCAGCAGTACGACAAGATACAGCACAAGGCGGGGACTCTTAAAGCTGTCGCGACACATGAGTGAAAGCACCGTTCCGATGCATCCTGCAAGCATAAGCACCGCCGAAACGGCTACGTAAAGACCTGAGCCGAACTGCAAGAAAGCAAGCAAAAGAAGGGCTGCAAGCAGTAAATACACAACGACAACAAGCCACGCAAGTATTGTTTCCTTATTCATAAGCCTTGAAAATCAGTTCCACCAACCGCCGGCAAATCCCCAAACAAGGGCCACAAAGCCTACAAGGGCGTTAAAAGCGCAGATGTATATATAGTTTTCAGGACGCCCGTTGCGCGTCATTACGGCGTGTATCACGCCTGCACAGCCGAACAGCAGCAGCGCGACCGTGCTTGCAACTGACAGCCATTTAACCTTGATGCCAAAAGCGGCGACAATGAAAAACGTCATGAAAAGCATGTCGGCGTAATAGAAAAACTTTACAAGAAATTTATTCATAGTAATGTATTTATAGGTTTGATGTCATTGATTATTTCTACGAACTGAAAGCATTGAGCATGAAACTTACACCCCACAATATGAATAATGCGCTGAAAACGAAGCCTAACGAACGGCGTTTGCCTTCCTTTCTCCTGCCACGGTAATAGACAAGACAGGCCACTCCCAGTGCAACGGAGAACAAGGCCGACACTATGTAAATGCCTGCCGACACGTCGTCCATGCTCTTAAAGCAGCGGTTAAGCACCAGCATGATGCCTGCAAGGACATCGAACACCTCGTTCCAACCTATGCGCAGGTCTTCGTCAAAAATCAGTTTCATGGTATTATAAATGTTTTTCAGGTTGTATGTTCAAGTATCTCGCCGAGCGGACGCATCACAAAATCGCGCTCGTGCATGAGCGGATGGGGTATCTTCAGGTCGGGTTCGTCGACGTGTATGTCGTCGTAGAGCAGTATGTCGATGTCGATTATCCTGTCATGATACTGCCCGCCGACGGACTTCAGCGTGCGCCCCATCTCACGTTCCACGGCCTGCGTGGCTTCAAGGACTCCGCGCGGCGTGAGCGATGTCTCCACACATACGGCGGCGTTGACAAACATGTTTGACGAAAGAAAGCCCCACGGCTCGGTCTCAAGCAGTGAAGACACGCGCACAACCTTGCCCAGACGCTCGCCCAAAAGGCGCACGGCGGTGGATATATTGGCACGACGGTCGCCGAGATTAGTTCCTAAACCAAGATAAACGGTGTGCATTGTTTCAAGTGAAGAGTGAAGAACGAAGAGTGAAGAACAGAATGGCAAGCAAGTGAAAAACTAAAAGTGAAAAGTGAAAAATCCGCAAGTCTGGCTTCAGGTAATGAATTCTTCACTTTTCACTCTTAACCCTTCACTTTATCAGTCGTTCACGATAAGCATCGCATCGCCGTAGCATCCGAACTTGTATCCGTTCTTCACGGCAAGGTCGTAAGCCTGCATGACAAGCTCGTAACCGCCGAACGCGGCTGTAGACATGAGCAGCGGAGACAGCGGATGATAGAAGTTGGCTATCATAGAGTCGGCAACACCGAACTCGTAAGGCGGGAAGATGAACTTGTTGGTCCAGCCCTCATACTCCTTGAGCATCTTGTCCGTGCCTACGGCGGTCTCGGTAGCCTTGATTACACTTGTGCCTACTGCGCACACGTGGTGTCCGTTCTGCTTGGCAGTGTTCACTGTCTTGCATGCCTCGGCTCCGATAAACATCTGCTCGGAATCCATCTTGTGCTTCGTAAGGTCCTCGACTTCTATGTCGTGGAAGTTGCCGAGAGCGCAGTGTAGGGTGATGAATGCAAACTCGATGCCCTTTATTTCCATGCGCTTCATCAGCTCGCGGCTGAAGTGAAGGCCTGATGCAGGAGCCGTAACGGCACCCTCGTTCTTGGCATAGATGCACTGGAAATCGTCCAAATCCTCAGGTGTGGCCTGGCGGCGGTCAACTATATAATGAGGCAGCGGAGCCTCGCCGAGGGCGTAAAGGTCGCGCTTGAACTCGTCGTGGGGACAGTCATAAAGGAAGCGCAGCGTGCGTCCGCGGCTCGTGGTGTTGTCAATCACCTCTGCCACCATTGTTCCACTGTCGTCAAAGAACAGCTTGTTGCCAATTCGTATCTTGCGTGCAGGCTCTACAAGGACGTCCCAAAGACGCATTTCCTCGTTCAGCTCGCGCAGGAGGAACACTTCTATCTTGGCGTCGGTCTTCTCTTTTGTTCCATAGAGTCGCGCAGGGAACACCTTCGTGTCGTTGAAGATGAACGCGTCGCCCTCGTCGAAATAGTCGAGCACATTGCGGAAATCGAGGTATACGGGATTGCCTTCCTCATCCTTCAAAGGCTCTCCGTTCTCGTCCTTTCTGTACATCTCTATCTTCTGGGAAACCCTGTGTATGACCATAAGCCGGCACTCGTCGCGGTGGTACGGCGGGTTGAGGGCTATCTGCTCCTCGGGCAACTTAAACTTAAATTGTGACAGTTTCATATTTTGTTTTCCTCCGTTATTATATCTTCTATTGTCTGTTTTTCAAGCCATTGCGGGAAATCGTCGAGCGTGATGCAGTCTTCCACGCGTATATCCCCTACCCTCGTGCGCCTCAATGCCGTAAGGTAAGCACCACTGCCGAGCGCCTGTCCGATGTCGCGGGCTAGCGCACGGATGTACGTTCCCTTGCCGCACACCACACGGATCGACATCTGCATTGTTTCCGGCGCAAACGATGTAAGCTCTATATCGTCGATGCGCAGCGTCTTGGCCTTAAGCTCAACGTCGCGCCCCTTGCGCATAAGGGTGTAAGCGCGGTCGCCATTCACCTTGCAGGCGGAGTAAGCCGGCGGCACCTGCTGTATCTCGCCGATGAACGTCGGGAGTGTTTCCTCGATCAGCCCGCGGGTAATATGCTCAGTCGGATACGTTGCGTCTACCGGATGTTCCATGTCAAAGCTGGCCGTGGTGGCGCCGAGCTGCAGCGTGGCAGTATACTCCTTGGTGTCTGCCTGCAACGCTTCTATGCGCTTGGTGGCACGCCCCGTGCACAGCACGAGCACGCCCGTGGCAAGCGGGTCGAGCGTTCCGGCATGGCCTGTCTTCATCCGTTTAACGCCCAGTTTCTGCGAAATGAGGTAGCGCACGCGCGCCAACGCCCCGAAACTGGACATTCCGTAAGGCTTGTCAAGACAGATTATCTCTCCTTCGTGAAAATTCATCAGCCGTCAGTCTACCATTTTCAGCTCTACGCCGCACAAGGCGCAGATGATTATCACCAGTCCTACTATAATACGGTACCAGCCGAACGCGGCGAAACCGTACTTCGTAACGTAGTTGATGAAGAACTTTATGGCGAGTATGGCTACGATGAACGCAACCACAGAACCAATTATCAGCATCTCGAGATTGTTGCCCTGTGCGAGTATCGAGCCGTCTCCGTGGGTTATCATCTTGAACATTTCAAGACACGTTGCGCCGAGCATGGTGGGCACGGCAAGGAAGAACGAGAACTCGGCGGCAGCCTTGCGGGTGAGCCGCTGCGACATTCCGCCCACGATTGTAGACATCGAGCGCGACACGCCCGGTATCATTGAAATGCACTGAATCAGACCAATCATGAAGGCGCGCTTGTAGGTCAGCTTGGTGTCTTCGCTGCCCTTGTTGAATATGCGGTCGCAAAAGAGCATGAATATACCTCCGACAATGAGCATCCAGGCTACCAGCTGGACGTTGCCGAGGTTTGACTCGATGAAGTCGTTGAACGCAAGACCAAGCACTACGGCCGGCAGGACGCCGACTACAAGGCGTGCGTAAAAGTCGAACATTGAACGCCAGTACGACTTGCCCTGGCTCTCTGCGTTAGGATAGAAGAAGCGTTTCCAATAAAGGCATATCACGGAAAGGATGGCGCCAAACTGTATTATCACCGTAAATGCCTTGACGAAAGGCGTGCTCTCGACGCCCAATAGGCTCTGCGCGATTATCATGTGCCCGGTTGAAGATACCGGCAAAAACTCAGTCAGTCCTTCAACGATGGCGATGATGACCGTTTCAAATAAATCCATAAGTCTGTTTGTTTACTGTTTGTTTATTTTTCCTTAATGCTATCTGTCTTGCTGAAGTCGTCTGCACCGTCGTCCTTGGGCTTGCGGATGATGGCGTACACCATCGAGACAAAACCGATGAAGCATATCACGGGAGCCACCTTGACACGCATCGTGCTGAAGATTTCGGGATTGAACGACCCGTCCTCTGTGCCTCCACCGCTCATCAGGATGAAGCCAATGATTACTACAACCATTCCCACTGCAAGGAGAATGAAGTTCATACGGTCGAAAGCAAAATTTCTTCTGTCCATTTTCTGTCTATTGGTTTACGGGCGGAAGACACCTGCCGGCAAGCTGAACGGCCGAAGCCACGTACCTGCACGTACCGCGCCCTGATATTTAATTGTTTATTATTAACCGAGAATACGCCGCCGTGGCGTCAGATCTTGTACAAGTCGCCGGCCTTCATGCGCAGGAACCTGTTGACCGAGAAAAAGGCGCAAAACAGCGTTATCAGCACACCGAAAAGGAAAACGGCGCCGCCCGTAATGGCCATGACCTGCCACGTGACTACCGCCATGACGCCCGGCTCGTAGCTGTAAAGGGCGTAGACTCCGCTGGCCAGAACGCCGTCGGCTATCACTGCGGCAAGGACGCCTATGCCGATGGCGTTGCGGAGGAACGGCCGCCGGATGAAGCCCCACGACGCACCTACAAGTTTCATCGTATGTATGGTGAAGCGGCGGGCGTACATGCCCAGCCTGACGGTGTTGTTGATAAGCGAGAACGAAACACAGGTAAGCAGCACGGCGAGCACAAGCAGCACAAGGTTTATCTTGTTAAGGTTGTGGTTAACGCTGTCCATAAGGTCCTGCGGGTAGGTCACGTCGGTGACGCGCTTGTCCGCCTTGATGTTCTTGGAAATCCATTTCAGCGAATCGGTGTTGGCATATTCAGCCTTAAGCTGCAGCTCGATTGACGCCACAAAAGGGTTCATACCGATAAACTCGCTCGGGTCAGTGCCCATGGCCGCGGTCTGTTCCTTCAGCGCCTGTTCCTTACTTATATATGTCAAGTTGCTTATATACGACTGCTTACGCAGCTCGCTGCACAACTGCCTTGCCTCGGGGTCGGTTATGTCCTCGCCGAGCATCATCGTAACCGTAAGGTTTTCCTTGACATAAGCCGACAGGTTGCGTGCCGAAAGCACGGAAAACACGACCATTCCCAACAAAATCAGCACCAATGCGGTGCTTATACATAAAGTTACACCCTGCAATCCATGGCGGACGCGGGTCTTGTTTTGTTTTTTACCCATTACTTAGTGGCTATAACACACCTAATTTGCTGCAAAGTAACAAAAAAAAGTTTGCATGGACAACACTTTAACTACTATTAACGATAACATTTCTCACGCACATGCCCTGGCGCAAATACGGCACCGCCACAGCCGCCGGGCGCGCACCTACGGACACCTGCCGGGGAAGGCCACCGCAAGCCATGGACACCGGCTGCACTGACGCACAGCCACCGCGCCACAGCAGCCTGCGTAACACCTTGACAAGCAACACGTTGCAAAAGGCTGCCTTTCAGGCTCTAAAAGGTTACCTTTTACAAGACAAAAGGTTGCCTTTTACAATGCAAAAGGTTATCTTTTGGAAACACCATGGACACAGGCATACACACACACGCTTTTATCTGCACTAACGGCATGCAAACCAAAATCGAAAAAACTATGATTTAATATAAGGTATTTCAATTAAATTAATTATTTTTGCAAACATAAACATCAATACCAACAAATTAGCATAAAATTCAGGAAAATGATAAAGAAACATCATCTGCTGGCTTTAATCGCGGCATGTTCGATAGCATTCCCTGCGACGGCACAGACCAGTACCGACGCCGAAAGCACAAAGACCGTCAAGGCTTTCAATAATCTTGAAGTCACAATCAACGCCGGTTCTACGGGCATCGGCTTCGATTTCGCCACTTACGTGCACAAGATGGTAAGGATAAGGACGGGCTTCGACTTCACGCCGAAGATAACACCCACGCTTAACTTTGCAATCGAGGGCGGAAGATACGACGAGAACGGCAACTGGGTGCCGACACAATTCGACACGATGGCAAAGACACTCGAGGAGTTCACCGGATACAAGACTGACGACAAGGTGGCCATGAAGGGCGAGCCAACGTTCTGGAACTACAAGCTGCTTGTAGACGTTTTCCCGTTCAAGAACAAGAATTGGCACGTTACGGCAGGCTTCTACCTGGGACCGTCGCGCATAGCCAAGGCGTACAACAAGACTGAGGAAATGGCGTCACTGCTTGCCGTAGGCATATACAACAACATCTACGACAAGATAATGGCAGGCGAGCCCATCTACGGAGACAACGTATACCTCGACCCCGACATTGAAGACAAGTTCATTGAGTACGGACGAATGGGAATACGTGTTGGCGACCACAAGTCTGACGGAACGCCATATCTTATGGAACCTGACGAGACGGGCATGGTGAAGGCAAACATGAAGGCAAACACCTTCAGGCCGTATCTGGGCTTCGGATATTCGGGACGCATGATAAAGAACAACGACAAATATTACATCGGTTTCGAGTGCGGGGCGATGTTCTGGGGCGGCACTCCCGAACTGATAACCCATGACGGCACCAACCTGACGAAAGACGTGAAGAACATAATGTTCAGCGTAGGCGACTACGTGGACGTAATAAAGAAGTTCAAGGTGTACCCCGTCATCAACCTGCGCATAACGCGCAAACTGTTCTGACACTCCTATCCAACAGTACCGACAACCCATACCGCACGGCGGTAGATGCACGATAAAGGCCATGGCAAACAACATTGCCATGGCCTTTTACCATATTATGGACTGCAACAGCCGACTGCCGGAGGGGCAGACGGCCGGCAGTTAATATTCTGTCTTATCCGCCTTGTCGCGCCAAAGTTCGAACGCACGTATGGCTTCCGAGCGCATCAGGGCCTCGGCAGGCAGACGGCGACCGTCACGCGGCAGTGCCAGCTCGTCGTAGATGAACGAATCGTCGAAACCGATGCCTTTGGCGTCATCCTTGGTGTTGGCGTAATACACCTTGTCCAGGTGCGCCCAGTATATAGCGCCCAAGCACATGGGGCAAGGCTCGCACGAGGTGAATATCTCGCAACCCGACAGGTTGAACGTGCCAAGCACTTCGGCGGCACGGCGTATCGCGCTGACCTCGGCATGGGCGGTAGGGTCGTTGTTGGCCGTAACACGGTTCACGCCGGTAGCCACAATCTCGCCGTCGCGCGCTATAACAGCACCGAACGGACCGCCGCCGTTGGCCACATTCTCAATAGAAAGCCGTATGGCTTCACGCATAAGTTCGTCCTTTGTCATAATTCTCCTTCCATATCCTCCGGCAGGAGGACCATAATGTTTACAAATTATACGAATTAATAAAAGACAAGCTCTCCCCACCTTGTAGGGCAGGGAGACTGTATCACTTAGAATTCCGCGTTCTTCGGAGTACGCGGGAACGGTATCACGTCGCGAATGTTCTGCATGCCCGTAACGAAGAGAATAAGCCTCTCGAAGCCCAGGCCGAAGCCTCCGTGGGGACAAGTGCCGTACTTACGTGTGTCAAGATACCACCACATGTCCTTCATCGGAATGTTGCGCTCGTTGATTTCGCCCATAAGCTTGTCGTAGTTCTCCTCACGCACGCTTCCTCCGATGATCTCGCCAATCTGCGGGAAGAGTACGTCCGTGCCCTGCACGGTCTTGCCGTCTTCGTTTATCTTCATGTAGAACGCCTTGATGGCCTTGGGATATCCGGTCATGATGACAGGCTTCTTGAAGTGGTGCTCTACAAGGTAACGCTCGTGCTCGCTGGCCAAATCCATGCCCCAGCTTACCGGGAACTCGAACTTGTGGCCGTTCTTGACAGCCTCTTCGAGTATGCGTATGCCTTCAGTATATTCCAGACGGACAAACGTTCCTTCGACAACGGAGTGGAGACGCTCGAGCAGTGTCTTGTCAATCATCTTGTTGAGGAACTCAAGGTCGTCCTTACAGTTGTCCAAAGCCCACTGCACGCAGTACTTGATGAAGTCTTCCTCAAGGTCCATCAGGTCGTCGAGGTCAATGAAAGCAACCTCCGGCTCGATCATCCAAAACTCGGCCAGGTGGCGCGGAGTGTTGGAGTTCTCGGCACGGAAGGTCGGACCGAACGTATAGATTGCACCAAGTGCGGTGGCTCCAAGCTCGCCTTCGAGCTGGCCGCTCACTGTGAGCGAAGTCTGCTTTCCGAAGAAATCGTCGTCATAAACAATCTTGCCGTCCTCACCCTTCTTCAGGTCGTAGAGGTTCTTCGTAGTCACCTGGAACATCTGGCCGGCGCCTTCACAGTCGCTGGCGGTGATGAGCGGAGTGTGGAAATAGAAGAAACCGTGGTCGTGGAAATATTTATGTATGGCGATAGCCATGTTGTGGCGTATGCGCATTACAGCCCCGAAGGTGTTGGTACGCAGACGCATATGGGCGTACTGGCGCATGTATTCGAAGCTCTGTCCCTTTTTCTGCATGGGGTAGTCGCTGCCGCAAAGGCCGTAAACCTCAAGCTCGCGGCACTGAAGCTCGACACTCTGGCCGGCACCCTGGCTCTGTACCAGCTCGCCGTTTACATTGATGCAGGCACCGGTAGTAATCTGCTTAAGAGTCTCAGGGTCAAACTTTGAAGGGTCGACAACCACCTGAACGTTCTTTATGGTAGAGCCATCGTTAAGCGCGATGAAGTCGACCGACTTGCTGCTGCGGTGGGTGCGCACCCATCCGCGCACGTTGACGATTGCCCCGAAGTCTGTACGGGCGAGCACATCGACAACTTTTGTCCTCTTTATCTTTTCCATAATTGCTTTATCTATATAGGGGATTCGGAATAGGGAGAGGTTCTCCGCCGGCAAAACCGGCCGCCCGGCACATCCGGGGCAGAAACCTTAAGGAGCGCAAACGGCGCCGTCCGGCGGCCTTACCTGTACCCTATCGTCATTCCGTCATTTACTTTCCGTTTATTCAAAGGCACCCATGCGCAGCATGTCGACCTCTTTTTCTGTAAGGAAACGCCAGTCGCCGCGGCGCAGGTTCTTCTTTGTCAGTCCTGCAAACTGCACGCGGTCGAGCTTTACAACGCGGTAGCCGAGGCTCTCGAATATGCGGCGCACGATGCGGTTCTTGCCGCTGTGTATCTCGATACCAACCTGGCTCTTGTCCGTCGGGCTTGCGTATTCAATGGCGTCGGCATGTACTTCACCGTCTTCGAGTGTTATGCCTGAAGCTATCTGCTGCATGTCGTGGGCGGTGACGTTCTTGTCAAGGAACACGTGGTAAATCTTCTTCTTCAAGAATTTCGGGTGTGTCAGCTTGCTGGCGAGGTCGCCGTCGTTGGTGAGAAGCAGCACACCGGTGGTGTTGCGGTCAAGACGGCCTACGGGATATATGCGCTCCGGACAAGCGTTCTTGACCAAGTCCATGACGGTCTTGCGCTGCTGCGGGTCGTCGCTGGTGGTCACCGTGTCCTTAGGCTTGTTGAGCAGCACGTACACCTTCTTCTCCATCTTAACGGGCTGGTCGTGGAACTTCACGTCGTCAGTACGCATAACCTTCGTACCGAGCTCGGTAACCACGTTGCCGTTGACAGTCACGACGCCTGCCTGTATGAACTCGTCGGCCTCGCGGCGGCTGCATATTCCGGCGTTGGCGAGGAACTTGTTAAGGCGGACGGGCACCGTCGGGTCGATATGCTCCTCCTTGTATTCGATGCGTTTCTTAAGGCTGTACTTAGCATGCGGGTCGTAGTCGGCAGTGCGCTGGCGGTTGTAGCCCTGGCGGTTGTAGCCACCCTGGCGCTGCTGTCCATACTGCGGACGCTGGTAGCCACCACGCTGATAGCCGCCCTGACGGGGCTGGTATCCGCCTTCGCCCTGGTTGGCGTTGTAACGCGGACGGTAACCTGCCTGCTGGCGGTCGCCATATTGGTTCTGGCGCGGCTGGTAGCCACCCTCGGCATCCTTGTTGTAGTGGGGACGGTAGCCTGCCTGCTGGCGCTGACCGTACTGGCCCTGGCGCGGCTGGTAGCCCTCTTCGCCTTCATTATTATAATGAGGACGGTAGCCCTGGGGACGCTGCTGGTAACCACCCTGGCGCTGCTGGTAACCGCCATGCTGCGACTGGTAGCCACCCTGGCGGTCGGCATTGAAGCGCGGACGGTAAGTACGCTGCGCCCCACCCTGCGGCTGCAGCCCTGCGCCGAAGCCCTCGGGACGGAACCCTTCCTCTGTCTTGTTGTAACTCCTGTTAGGCGTATATGCGCGCTGCGCCTTTATGCGCGGACGCATCGGCCTGTTTCCACTCTGATTGTTAAAGCCTTCTGTCTGCCTGTAGCCGTCACGGCTAACTTCGTTTTGTCCTGCAGACAAACTCTCGTTCATGTTTTCCAATTCTTCTGACATAATTCATTCTTATTAATGCCTCACGGCGGTTAGTATTCATTTACTTGGAAGCGGAAGCCTGAAACGACATTCCCTTGTGTGCGGGATACGGCACCGGCAGCCCTGGCCTTGCGTTAAGCCTGCGGCCCTAACTGCCATAATCCGCCGGCACAGCCCGCGGGGTACATTGCGCCTGCCGCCATCCTGCAATACGGCAAGCCGCACTGCTTGCGACCCGAGGGCTTCCGTTTCCTGATTTCCAATTAATTACATGCCTGTATAATTATGCGGAGTGATAGCCATAAGCTCGGCCTTCACCTTGTCGCTTACATTCAGTTCGTTTATAAATTCATGAATAGTCTCTTCTGTCATCTTCTTGTTTGTACGCGTAAGCGCCTTGAGCGCTTCGTACGGATGGGGATAAGCCTCGCGGCGCAATATGGTCTGTATGGCCTCTGCCACTACCGCCCACATGTCGTCGAGGTCGGCATTGAGTTTTTCCCCGTTAAGTATCAGCTTGCGCAAGCCCTTCAGCGTGCTCTGCATGGCTATCATGCCGTGGCCGAGGGGAACGCCTACGTTGCGCAGTACGGTCGAGTCGGTAAGGTCGCGTTGCAGGCGGCTTACGGGCAGTTTGGCTGCAAGGAACTGCAGTATGGCGTTGGCGATGCCGAGGTTGCCCTCGCTGTTCTCGAAGTCGATGGGGTTGACCTTGTGCGGCATGGCGCTCGAACCAACCTCGCCGGCCTTAATCTTCTGCTTGAAGTACTCCATGGAGATGTACATCCAGAAGTCGCGGTCGAGGTCTATTATGATGGTGTTTATACGGCGCAGGGCGTCGAAAAGGGCGCCGAGGTTGTCGTAGTTGCTTATCTGCGTGGTCCACTGCTCGCGCTTGAGTCCGAGCTTCTCGCTTACGAACTTGTTGCCGAATGCACGCCAGTCATACTCTGGATAAGCCACGTGGTGGGCGTTGTAGTTGCCCGTGGCACCGCCGAACTTGGCCGTCACGGGGCATGCCTCGAGCTGTTCGAGCTGTTCGGTCAGTCGGTAGACGTAGACCATCACCTCCTTGCCCAGACGTGTGGGCGAAGCCGGCTGGCCGTGGGTCTTTGCCAGCATGGGCACGTCCTTCCACTCCTCGGCATAGTCAGCGAGCTGCTGTATAAGCTCCTTGAGCAGGGGCACGTAGACATCCACCAGTGCCTCCTTTATCGAGAGGGGCACCGAGGTGTTGTTGATGTCCTGCGATGTCAGGCCGAAGTGTATGAACTCCTTGTACTTATCGAGTCCGCCGATGGCGTCGAACTGCTCCTTGATGTAATACTCCACGGCTTTCACGTCGTGGTTGGTTATGCCTTCAATCTCCTTCACGCGCGAAGCTCCCGCCTCGTCGAAAGCCTTGTAGATGTCGCGCAGGCGCGGGAAAAGCGACTGGTCGAAATCTGCAAGCTGGGGCAAGGGCAGCTCGCACAGGGCGATGAAATATTCTATCTCAACGCGTATGCGGTAGCGTATGAGTGCGTACTCTGAAAAATAGCCGGCTAACGGCGCCGTTTTCGACCTGTATCGCCCGTCAATGGGGGATATGGCCGTAAGCATGTCTAAATTCATAAATATAATACGTATTAACGGCTGCAAAATTAATAATTTAAATCGATTCGGGAGCACAGATACGTGATAAATATTTGCTACTTAATGCTTTTTAAGCCGGCACACGCCGCAGGCGTAACGCAAACAAGGCATGAAACGCCGCGCCGCAGCACTATCGGCTGCGGAGGAAAGAAGGCAAACGCCGGGCTCGACCGCCCGTGATTTTTGACAGTTTCACAACCGGCTGAAGCACAGCACATTACGGCACGCTGTGCAAAAGGCGGCTTTTCAGGCTGCAAAAGACGGTCTTTTGTCGTGCTAAAGGCATCCTTTTAGAGGCTGAAAAGCAGCCTTTTGCAAAACCGCAAATTTTGATACGCTGCTGCGGCAGCATCTACAGTGCAGGCCGTTGTTATCTAAATTATTGGCGTAATCCTGCATTTTTGAAGCAATAACATCGGAGATTGTTTCAAGCCTGCTGCCGGAACCGGGAACACATTCACTGCAAACCGTAACGCACATCACACAAATTAACATGCCAGCAAAGCAATCATCCGTATTTACCGGGAACAAGCAAGGATTGCAAACTGATGCGTCAAGCAAGAAAGAAACGCGAAAAACAATGAAAAACGCAGTATAAATCAAGCCAGCAGGCCTTAAAACGGACAATTTTAGCAGAAAAATAGAAAAAACACCGCTAAAATTTTGCAGGAATAAAAAAATGCCGTATCTTTGCACTCGCTTACGACAAGTAAGGGCGCTTAGCTCAGTTGGTTTAGAGCATCTGCCTTACAAGCAGAGGGTCGGGGGTTCGAATCCCTCAGCGCCCACAACAATCCTCATTACCGAACAAGGTGGTGAGGATTTATTTTTTACCCGTTCCCATACACACGATAAGTCAGCAAGCTGCAGCAAGCGAGGCTGTTTCCATAATGCCGGCACACATCCTAATTAACGGTGCAGGCTATGCGGCATGCTGATTTACACGTAAAAGAGCATCCAAAAACAAAGTGACTGATTAATCGAGGGATTGTAAAATGAGAAAAGAGCTTATACATTCATGCCCCGGACTTGTTGAATACGTCAATGAGACAGGGTTTCTCCCTTTGCTAAACATGGGCATTCCGGGCTGGTCGGCAGAAGACGTAGTGGACGAAGAGTGCCAATACACCCGCTTACCCGACGGCGGATGGGAATGGCCGCTGTGGAAATGGAAAGGCTCCATTCTACGTGAAAGCGGCTGCGCGTACGGCAAGTTCTTCAGGCGCAAGGCTGCATTCGTAAGCCGTAAGTGGTGGCCTGACTTCTGTAATTACCGCCGGAGCGTTTACCCTTATCCGGTAGAGGGGAGCATTGAAGAGGCCATTCTCGCGACGCTGAGAAACGAGGGGAGCCTTATAACACGCGAACTGCGTGCGGCATGCGGATTCACCGGACCCAAGATGCGCAGCCGCTTCGACAGCTATCTAGCACGCCTGGAAATGGGATGCTACATTGTTACCGAAGACTTCATTTACCCTCACGACCGTCATGGACAGGAATACGGCTGGGGATGGTCGCTGCTGACTACGCCGGAAAACCTCTTTGGACGCGAAGCATGCCGTACAAACCGCACACCGCAAGAGTCATACGGGCGCATGCTTCATCATCTCAAGAAGATTCTGCCGGGCGTTCCTGAAAAAACGTATGGCACCTTGCTTGAACAGACTGCAGCAAAGTAAGAAACCGGTAAAGAGTTGTCGGGCGGCATGACTTGCGCCAAATACACGCATGAGCACAATATTCCACCTTGCAAACGGTAAAAAGGAATAATAAAAACGCCCCGTTGCATGCCTATGCTTAACGGGGCGCTGTCATTAAAATATTAAAGAAAATACTTAATTACCCATGTCTGACATGAACTTGATGCGTACAAGCCTTATTTCGTCCTCGCTGTAGTCGCCGCCAAGTTCTTCGACTGCAGTTTCGATATCGTCAGTCTCGCTCTCCTTGAAATATTCGTAAATGTCGTCCACATGGTCGTCGTCCATCACGTCTTCAAGGAAATAGTCGATGTTTATCTTAGTTCCGCTGTAAACTATGGCCTCAACCTCGTCGAGCAGTTCTTCGAACTCCAATCCCTGAGCCTCTGCTATGTCGTCAAGCGCAATCTGACGGTCTATGCTCTGGATAATTTTCACTTTAAGCACAGACTTCTTCGCTACGGTCCTCACCCTGAGGTCTTCAGGACGCTCGATCTCGTTTTCTTCGCAATACTTCTTTATCAAAGCGACGAACTCTTTACCGTAACGGCGTGCCTTGCCGGCACCGACGCCTTGTATGTTCTGCAAGTCCTCAAGTGTAACAGGATAGACCGTGGCCATCTGTTCGAGTGAAATGTCCTGGAAGATGACGTATGGCGGCAACTTGAACTTTTTGCTGACCTTCTTGCGGAGGTCTTTCAGCATGGAGTGAAGCGTCGGGTCGAGTGCCGAACTTATACCGTCGTGGCTATCCTCTTCGTCTTCTTCATTGAACTCGTTGTCCAACACTATCATGAACGAATGCGGATTCTTAATGAACTTCTTGCCTGCGGCAGTCAGCTTGAGTATGCCGTAATTCTCTACATCCTTTTTCAGATAACCGGCGATAAGGGCCTGGCGTATAACTGGATTCCAGACTTTCTCGTCCATATCCTCGCCTGAACCGAATGCCTCGAGCTTGTCGTGCTTGTGCGCTACTATATCAGTATTGTCCTTTCCCTCGACAAAATCAATAACATAATCCGTACGGAAATCCTCCTTTATGGCCGCTATGGCGTTAAGAACGACCAGCAGGGCGTCCTTGCCCTCAATCTTTGTCTTGGGATGCAGGCAGTTGTCACAGTTTCCGCAATTATCCTCGTCGTACTCCTCACCAAAGTAATGGAGAAGCATCTTCCTGCGACAGACGGACGATTCGGCATAAGCAGCAGTTTCCTGCAACAGCTGACGGCCTATGTCCTGCTCGGCAACAGGCTTGCCTTCCATGAACTTCTCAAGCTTTTTCAAGTCCTTGTACGAATAGAATGCTATGCACTTGCCTTCGCCCCCGTCACGTCCGGCGCGACCGGTTTCCTGGTAATATCCCTCAAGGCTTTTCGGAATGTCGTAGTGAATAACAAAACGAACATCAGGTTTGTCGATACCCATGCCGAAAGCTATCGTCGCCACGATTACGTCGATACGCTCCATCAGGAAATCATCCTGCGTTGCAGAACGCGTTCCGGAATCCAGACCGGCATGGTAAGCTGCAGCCTTTATGTCGTTGGCCCGCAGCACGGCTGCAAGTTCTTCAACCTTCTTGCGCGACAAGCAATAAATAATACCGCTCTTGCCGGGATTCTGCCTTATGAACTTTACTATCTGCTTGTCGATATCCTTGGTCTTGTGACGAACTTCATAATAAAGGTTCGGACGGTTGAACGAGCTCTTGTATTCAACGGCATCGAGTATGCCGAGACTCTTCTTGATGTCCGTACGCACCTTGTCAGTGGCGGTAGCAGTAAGCGCAATGACCGGCGCATTGCCTATCTCGTTTATTATCGGACGTATTCTTCTGTACTCCGGGCGGAAGTCATGCCCCCACTCAGAAATACAATGGGCTTCGTCAACTGCATAGAACGAGATCTTCACCCCACGCAGGAAATCAACATTATCCTCTTTGGTCAACGACTCCGGAGCTACATACAACAGTTTCGTCTTGCCTTCAAGGATATCAGCCTTCACACGGTCGATAGCCGACTTGTTCAGCGATGAGTTCAGATAATGCGCTACTCCGTCTGCTTCCGTCATGCCGTTAATCACGTCCACCTGGTTCTTCATTAGTGCTATCAAAGGCGAAATCACTATCGCCGTGCCGTCCATTATCAGCGACGGCAACTGATAGCACAAAGACTTGCCACCACCGGTAGGCATTAGTACGAATGTGTTTTTGCCGTCAAGCAGGTTGCGTATTATAGCCTCTTGATTACCTTTGAACTTGTCAAAACCGAAATATTGTTTCAGTTTCTCATTAAGATTAACGTCATGATTCATACGAATAACAGAGTAACTTATTTAAATGTCATTTTCCATAGCCCATTTCTCATGCGCTTTCCAGATTGTTGAAGTGTGCCTTCTCAAGCTGTTTACGCGCATAATCAAGATTCACCTCGAAAGTCTTTACATCCTTCGAAGGTATTTCAAACATCGCGTCCATTATCACGCTCTCTACAATCGACCTCAGTCCGCGGGCTCCTAGCTTGTACTCCATGGCCTTGTCGACAATGAAGTCGAGTGCTTCTTCCGTGAAATCGAGTTTTATTCCGTCCATCTCGAACAGCTTCTTATACTGCTTTACGATAGAGTTCTTCGGTTCAACAAGAATCGAACGGAGGGCATCGCGGTCCAACGGATTAAGATATGTGAGCACCGGCAGACGGCCTATAATTTCAGGTATAAGGCCGAACGACTTCAAATCTTGCGGCAAGATATACTTCATCAGGTCGTTCTTGTCTATGCTGCGAACGTTCTGAACCGAGTTATAACCTACCACATGCGTATTCATTCGTTGTGCAATCTTGCGCTCGATACCGTCAAACGCGCCACCACATATAAAGAGAATATTCTTCGTGTCAACGTGGATGTACTCCTGGTCGGGATGCTTGCGGCCGCCCTGTGGCGGAACGTTAACCATCGTACCTTCCAACAGTTTAAGCAATCCCTGCTGTACACCTTCACCACTCACGTCACGGGTTATCGACGGATTGTCGCTCTTACGAGCAATCTTGTCTATCTCGTCAATGAATACTATGCCGCGTTCGGCAGCCTCAACATCATAGTCAGCCACCTGGAGCAGACGGCTAAGAATGCTTTCAACGTCTTCACCCACATAGCCAGCTTCAGTAAAGACAGTAGCGTCAACTATCGTGAACGGCACGTCGAGCAGCTTGGCAATGGTGCGCGCCATCAATGTCTTGCCCGTACCGGTGCTGCCCACCATAATAATATTGCTCTTCTCTATCTCGACACCATTGTCATCGTCCGGCTGCTGAAGTCGTTTATAGTGGTTGTAAACGGCTACTGCGAGACAGCGCTTGGCATCGTCCTGCCCTATTACATACTGGTCAAGATAATTCTTAATCTCAAGCGGCTTGGGAACTTTCTTCGGCTTGAACTTCAAGCCTTTCTTTTTTTGCTCCACATCGAGCAAGCCTGTCGACTTTACAATCTCGTAAGCCTGTGCGGCACAGTCTTCACAGATATACCCCGTCAGGCCGGTTATAAGCAGTTTTACATCATGCTCGCTGCGTCCGCAGAAGCTGCAAACCTTTTCCATCCGTTTCTTTCTATTGTCCATATTCAACAAGACGGCACGCCAAATGGGCACACGCCGCTTTCTTCATATTATTTCTTCCTAATCAAAACTTCGTCTATCATGCCGTATTCCTTGGCCTCTTCGGCAGTCATCCAGTAATTACGGTCTGAATCCTTATAAACCTTTTCATAAGGAGTATGCGAGTGTTCTGATATTATGGTGTAAAGTTCCTTCTTGAATTTAAGAATCTCCTTTGCCTCGATTTCAATGTCTGAAGCTTGTCCCTGCACTCCGCCGAGCGGCTGGTGTATCATCACGCGGCTGTGTGTAAGAGCCGAGCGCTTGCCTTCTGTTCCGGCAACGAGCAGTACTGCAGCCATCGAAGCAGCCATACCTGTACATATTGTGGCCACGTCGCTAGATATGAACTGCATCGTGTCGTAAATTCCGAGTCCGGCTGTCACGCTGCCACCGGGGCTGTTGATGTATATGGAAATATCCTTGCCCGAGTCAACAGAATCGAGATAAAGCAGCTGTGCCTGCAATGTATTGGCCGTATAGTCGTCAATCTGCGTGCCGAGGAAGATGATGCGGTCCATCATCAAACGCGAGAACACGTCCATCTGCGTAACGTTGAGCTGACGTTCCTCGAGTATGTAAGGATTAAGATACTGCATCTGAGCCTTCATCACATCGTCGAGCACCATACCGTTCATTCCGAGATGACCGGTAGCAAATTTTCTAAAATCGTTCATTTTTTATGTTTTATAAATAATAGGTGTAAGGTGCCAGGCTTAATGGCCTCAGGGTCGGGACTTCAACCACACGTTGCACCGCCCAATGCCCGCAACCGTATGACCTGACAAAAGAAAGGAGGTTTCCGACCCCTTTTATTTTGTTCAAGCGGAACAAAGTTAATAAAAAAGTCGGAAACCTCCTTAATATAGTGGAAGTTTTTTTGCAAAAAATATTTATTCGCCCTGCATCAGTTTGTTAAACTCGTCAAGGGTTGCGGTTTTCTCATTGAGTTTCACAACCTTCTTCAGAGCCTCTGTCAGCTTGCGGTCTATGCTGCGGTCAACGAACGAGTCGATATACTCCTTCTTCTTCAGCATGTCGGTAGCATAGTTTTCTATATACTCCTCGGGTATATTGTTCATGCCGTACTGTGCGAACTGTGCGCGTGCAGCCTCCTTGGCCGTCTCCTTGATGTCGGCGTCTTCAATCTTTATGCCGTTAGCCTGTACGAGCTGCTCCTTGATGAGGTGCCATGTCAGTTCCTTGATGCTCTGGTCGTAGTTCTTGTCAACAAACTCCTGGCCCTTGTCCTTGTTGTTGTTGAGCATGACACGCTTCAGCAAAGCGTCGGGATAAGTCAGCGTGCCGACCTTGCCCTCCATGTACTTGCGTACGTCCTGGATGAACTTGAAGTCTGTATCCATGGCAAACTGTGCCTTAAGTCCTTCTGCTATCTTTGCACGGAACTCAGCCTCGTCCTTAATTGCGTCCTTACCGAATACCTGGTCGAACAGTTCCTGGTTAACCTCAGCCTTGGTGTAGCGTGAAATTTCAGTAATCTGATAGCTGAAGTCAGAGTTCATGTCGGCTACTTCCTCTTTCTTTATCTTGAGCAGTGAAGAAACCTCGATGTCGCTTTCCGGATAAGCCTTCTTCGGGTTGAACGTAATGATGTCGCCCAGCTTGCAGCCGTCGAACAGCTTCTTCTGGTCTTCTACCTTGATGTATTCAGGCATCAGCACTGCGCCTTCAACGGTAATGCCACCCTCTTTGGTGTTGCCGTTTTCGTCAAGTTCGCGCAGGTCACCCTTCAGCATGTCGTGCTCCTGGTACTCCTCCACCTTGTCGTAGTGGCCGGCACGTGAAGCGAACATTTCAACCTGGCGATTGATAACGTCGTCGTCAACAGTGATTGTATAGTGGTCTACTGTGTCGTCGCCGGTCAGTTCGGCCTTGAACTCGGGAGCAACTGCGATGTCGAACATGAACGTATAGGGAGCCTCAGCTTCCATGTCTACGGGCACCTGCTTGTCTGAAGGCAGCGGCTCGCCCAACATCTGTATGTTGTTGTCCTTTACATACTTGTATATCTCTTCGCCCAGCAGCTTGTTTATTTCGTCAACCTTAGCTGTTGTGCCGAACTGCTTTTTAATCATTCCCATCGGAACCATGCCCGGACGGAATCCCGGCACATTGGCCTTCTTGCGATAGCTCTTAAGTGTCTTCTCGACATTATCCTTATAGTCAGCCTCTTCTACGGTCAAGGTCATCAGTCCGTTGACCTTGTCTGGATTTTCAAATGAAATTTTCATCTTTGGTATTTTATGTTATTTTTAATGTTTATCGAATGCGAGCTGCAAAATTACTGAATATCAATGTAAATACCTAATATAATATAGAAAAAAGCCGAAAAATTTGTTTTTTTAAACTCTTATACGCCTCCCGACACCGACAAAACGCCCTACCGCTTACGTAAAAACGGCAGGAGAAGAAGTATGCGAATATCATTATAATGCCACCCGCTGAGCATATTTTCTCTTTGACGACATAAAATATTGAAAATCAGTTCACATACGGCAGTCCTAAAAATTACGTATGAAATTATCAAAGTCGGCCACAGAACCTTTAACTTTAAATATTTTCTGATACAGACGGGTTTTAGTCATTCCTACCTTATTGGCTTTATAATCCATTATCGAACAAATCTCTTTAGAAGCCAGCTTTATCTTAACGAGGCAGCAGATGTACAATTCCTCGTAACGTATTTCAGGATAAAGCTCTTCAAGGCGGTGGGTAAAACGATTATATGCCGTATTTAAAGCATCTTTAAGTTGCAGATAATCACTACTGTCGTGTCTTACGCCAGGAGTATGGAATCTCTTATAAATTTCCGAAGCCTCCAGTTCATCTACAAGCACATCCTTATGGCGTTGCTCTGACAGAATCTGCTCGTTCTGCTTACCAAGCATATCGACTTCTGTCTCAATAAGTTTCTTGTGGATTTCTGTCAAAGTTTCAGTCGACGACGACAGCTCTTTTTCCAGCTCGGCTATACGTTTCTCATTAGCCTGAATAGTCTGTAAATCTTTGTTACGGAGCCGGCACCAGTATTGGTCAATACTTTCCTGACGTTTTCTGTACGCAGCCTTACGCTTGTTTAAATATCTGACAGTAAGAACGGCGGCAACAAAAACAACAAGGATGACGATATACAGAAATACCGTAAGACGTAATTTCGTATCAGCCAAAACAACATTCTGACGCTCTACGTCAAACATCTGCTCCATGCGCGACAAAATGTTACCGTATTGCACGGTTTCGGCATTATCCACGGAATCCACATAAGCTGAATACGTCTCATAAAACCTGATGGCTTCGTCTTTGTTTCCTGTCTTGGCATAAAGCCTCGCTACATCTAAAGCCGCTTTCTTATTCTTCCGTTTCAAGCCGTAGGTCATGCCTTTCCTGTTAAAGACAATGGCAGAATCCGGCATTCCCTTCAATCTATAATAATCAGCCCAAATAAAGTAATGAGAGGCCAAATCCTCATCAGTCTTACCTGTAAAAGGTGTATGTAGAGCATCGTATGCATTGCGTAACAGTCCGCTTTCTATGTATATTGACGCCAATTCCTCCATAACCATATTGTAAAGATAACTGTTTTTCAGACTATCTGACTTCGTGGCTGCATTCAGATAATAGGATGTCGCTTCACGAATCTTACCAATTGCCCAATACGACCGTCCTATATCACGCAAAGAATAGACCAACACTGTAGGCACATCTGCCTTACGTGCATAATCGTACGCCATTTTATTATAACGCAAGGCGTCTTTATGAAGATTTTTCTCTTCATAAACAGAACCTGCCCATGAGCTGGCGCGGGCTTTGTATCTGCAAACGGTTGAGTCATCATCAGGCTGCACGGCCAGTGCAGCGTCAAACGCCGTAAGGGCGTTGCCGTAAAGCAGCATGTCGCAATATATGCGCCCGAGCAGATACCATGCGCGTGTACGCTGGAGCGCAGTGCCGTGGCGGTCAAAATATTTTACGGCAAGCTGCATGGCCGAATCGGAGCGATGTGTTATGTAGAGTTTGTCCTCTGCTTCTGTTTTCGACAGAATGTAAGCCATGCGCAGCTGTTGAGTGGCGCGTAAAAAAACGACGGAATCGAGGCGCAGCAGCGACATGGCGCTGTCCGCATGCTCCTCCATCAGGCTGTCGGCACGGCTAAGTACATCTTGCGCCAGTCTGTTTCTATGGCACGACGACATCACCACTGCAACGCAAAGCCCTATAATAAGATACAAAATTCTAATCATAACAGAAGTTTCAAGACCTCAAGGAGTAAGCCCTTCGTCAATGCCACGGAAGCATTCCGAAAGGCAAAAGCATATAAGCAAAAAACTCGACAAGCGACACTAACGCAAGAATATCAAGCACAAGAGCCAACCGTCTGTGGTCGGTATAAATGCGCAACAACTGCGCGGCAGGCATTAAAACTGTTGGATACAGGACTTCCGAGAACTGATATAGCGATTGAGGTTCTATTATTGCGAGGTAAACTATAAACCCCAAGCCTATCATCATAATAAGCAGAAGCACAATGTGGTAACTTCTAAATTCTCTCATAATCAGCCATTATAAAATTCAATACATACGTAACGTTTCTTTACCACAAGAGTATTCATACCGTTCAAAAAGCCTGCGCTTTAATAATATCAGAACGGCATGAACATTATTACTGTAAAAACAAGCAAGCCGATGAAAGCCAATGCCTCAAACACAGTCGCTATCTTGCTGTATCTGTCGTCCTTCCTGCGCATCAGTGTAGCCAACGGCAGAAACACAAACGGCAACGCGAGCAAGGAATATATGCTACCAAACCAGGTGAATATTGTGCCAAACCAAACCAATCCGTTTAACATAATAAGTACAAGCACAACCGTACTTATTTTCTGATACTTGTCATTCATATTAAATCCTCCACTTATTTTACAAACTAACGGAAATCTTATTCCATTCAATGAAACACTGGCTGCCTGCATATTCTATGAATGACAGGCAGGTTACTCGATGCTGTCATTCTGCGGATTCGGAATAATCTTTGCGCCAGACTTTCTGTCGTACCGCACGTAAACAGTTCCATCCTCTGGATTGTGGGTCTCAACTACTTCAACAAGAACTGATGACAACGACCTTCTTGAATTGCCGGAATCCTCTGCCGACGAGCATGCTGCCAACACCGCAGCTGCCGCCATACTTAATAAATAAAAAACTTTGCTCATAGTACATCAAATTTTTAATCCGCCAAAATAGGAAAACAACTCTACGGATAATAGTCCATTCTTGCCGGACGTCCAACCGCCCGGCGCCTGACAATGCCCCGCAGGCTTATCATTTACACGCAAAGTTAGCAACAATCCGGTGTAAAATGAAATTTTTACATTCACAATATTTCACGAAATAAGCACGGCCGTGATAACTTACTGACGGATAACAGGTTACAATTTTACGGCAAATTACACCAACTCCCGGCAAAATCCTGATTTCACCGGGAGCTGCATGCCTTTTAGAACGTTATTCCGATGCCGAACGACAACGAATGTCTTATCATGTCTTTCTTTGTCTTCTCTACAACTGTTTGGCCATCTGGTAAAGTATATACGATTGTCGTAGGATGTTTTTTCGACTGACTAAGATCATATCCTAACTGAAGGTTTATTCCGAAATTCTTTGTCAACATGATAGGCCAGCCTACTCCTAAATCAAACATTGCGCCACGATACATAGGTCTACCACTTATCGAATAGCCTACATTCGTAAATCCGTAAAGACCTTTAAAGAAACTCTTATCCGTTATAATCTTATACCGGCACGTGGCGTACAACGGAGTCTTGCCATAATTGCCGGCACCGCTCAGATAAGCGTCAATACCGATTCCGGCTCCGGCCGACAGTCTTTTAGTTATATCATAGCGCAGGGCGAAGTGCAATGAATGGCCTTCCATGTAGTCGACATCCTTGGGACTCATGCTGATTCCCATTATGCGTTGTGAAAGTCCAAGATTGTAATGGTAATCCAAATCAAAATGCAACCGCTTCTCCGCGTTAACCGGAAGTGTCATTACTGCAAGGCTGACAATAGTCAAAAACCTGAATTTCATAGTATTAAAAATCATAATCCTTTATTTTTATGTATCTGTAATCCGTAATGAATGAAAAGGCTTTGCGCCGATGATGCGCCCGGTTACTGTAAACACAGGTGCAAGCAAACCTTACCCTCTTTAGGTTTTCATCTGTCAGAAACAGCTCCACAAAGTTAACAAAATAAAATTTTACATGCAAATTAAATACTTCACAAAACTTCACAGCTTTATAACACGCTGTAAGCCACAGCATTACAGGCATGTCAGAATCCTGATATAAACGCATCAAAGGCTTTAGCCGAACCTTTCTTGTTAAGCATTTTGACATAAAGACGAGACTTTGCCATACTCAGCGAACTAAACGAATAAGCGGAAATATTGCAAATTTCCTTAGCCGTAAGACCGGCTTTCACCATGCAGCATATCCATAATTCCAGGTCGCTTATATTGGGATATAAATCTTTAAGACGAAATGTGAATCCGTCGTAAGCCTTATTCAAAGCCTCGGAAAGTTTATGATAATCAGAAGATGTCGGACAAGCTGAGGCATCATGAAATAATTTATAAACCTCAGTTTCTGCCAAATCGGCTACCAATAGTTCATGGTGCTTACGCTCAAAGAGCATCTGCTCGTTTTGCCTATGCAGCATTTCGGCCTCATTCTCCATCAGTTTTTTATGGATTTCGGTAAGCGTATCTTTTGAAGCCGACAACTCTTTCTCCAATTCTGCCATACGTTTCTCGTTGGCTTCCATCTTCTGCAAATCCCGGTCGCGCTGGCTACGCCAGTATTGGTCTATACGTACTTGCTGCTCCTTATAAACCGCTTTGCGCCTGTTGAAATAACGTATAACAAGAAAAACGGCTATTAAGACTACAATTATAAGAACAGACAATGAAACAATCAGATGCAATTTCTGACCTGCAAGGATAACATTTTGACGCTCTACATTAAACATTTGTTCCATACGCGACAAGATGTTATCATATTGCACGGTTTCGTCATGTTTCACAGAGTCGGAATAAGCATCATAAAGACGATAATATTTCTCTTTCTTTGAAATATCTTCCAACTTGTCATATAATTTCGCCATTTTTAGCGCAACGTTCTTATTGACTGACGCACTTGCATGAGGCATACCAAGTTCGTTGTAATACACAGCCGAATCTGGTATACCCTTAAATTCGTAATACATACCCAACGTAAAATAACGGGCGGCTATATCCATCTCAACGTCTTTCATGTTTGGTATTGAAAGAATTGCATGTGCCTTATCAAACATACGTTCCTCTATGTATATTGAAGCCAATTCGTCAACAATATTACCATAAAGAATTGAATCTCCAAGACTTGCTCCAATTTTCGCTGCACGCAAATAATATGGAATAGCTATACTGTTATGCCCCAAATCGCTATACGAACGTCCAATGTCACGCAAGGCATATACTTTAATTGAAGGAAAATCGCAACGAAGGGCATAATCATACGCCATTTTATTATAACGTAAGGCGTCCTTATGCAATTCTTTTTCTTCATAAACATAGCTTATCCATGTACAGGCGCGGGCTTTATAGCGACAGACAGTTGAGTCGTCATCAGGCTGCACGGCAATGGAGGCGTCGAACGCCGTAAGAGCATTGCCGTAAAGCAGCATGTCGCAATACACGCGCCCGAGCAGGTACCAAGCACGTGTGCGCTGAAGCGCAGTGCCGTGGCGGTCGAAATATTTTACGGCAAGCTGCATGGCCGAGTCTGAACGGTGGGTAATGTAGAGCTTGTCCTCGGCTTCTGTTTTCGACAGGATGTAGGCCATGCGCTGCGGCTTGGGAGCATGCACAAGCATGACGGAGTCGCGGCGGAGCAAAGCCATGGCGCTGTCCGTATGTTCTTCCATCAGACTGTCAGCACGACGCAACACGCCGCGCGCAGCACCGCCGTCGCCGCACGAAGCCAGCACGGCCATAACCGAAATATAAAGCAACGAAACAATAAACCTACGCATAATAAAAGCATAACACAATGACGCCGGCTGGCGCCGGACGCATTCAAGGTATGCAAAGTTACTAAAAATATCAGCAGGAATATACGCCGGACTGATATTTTTAATCATTGCGACCTTACATTTAAAGACATTGAAACACAAGGCACGCACAACAGAACGGCATGACGGGAACAACAGTCATAAGCCTAACGGAATGGAACAAAAAGACTACTGAAATGCAACAGGTTACCTTTTGCGCTGCAAAAGGTAACCTATTGGAGCGCAAAAGGCCGTCTTTTGCAACGCGAAAGACGGCCTTTTACAACGCATTGGTTATCAACATGTTACACAAGCGATAAAACATCTTGTAAAAAACCGGGGCGAAAACTTGCATGGCAACGGCATTATGGCTATCTTTGCAACTGTAAACATACATAAAACAAAGAGTTTTGTACTCATCATCGGAGGGCGGAATGCCGGATAAGATGACTTGGGGAAACCAGCCATCTTGTCCGGCATTCCGTCTGTCAAGGAGGCTTCACAAAATTAAACACACAGCAGCCTTCGGCATAAGGCCGGAAGCTGGCAGCGGCAGAAGCGGCATAAGGCATGACGCAAAGTACAGCCGCCGGACGCGGGACACGTTAAACATAATCATAAATAATGGAGTATGAACAAAGACGCGATTGATTTCGGAACAGCCAACGTAACGATGCTTTTCAGGAAACTCTTCTTCCCTACCCTTTTCGGCATGCTCGGCATGGCGGCGATGACAGCCATCGACGGCATATTCATAGGCCACAGTGTGGGCAGCGACGGCATAGCCGCCGTCAATATAATCATACCCGTGCAGATGTTTCTCACAGGCCTGGGACTGATGACGGGCACAGGCTGCTCGGTTGTGGCGTCAATCCATCTTTCGCACGGCAAGGACAAGGCGGCACGCCTTAACGTCACGCAGGCGTTTATCTTCGCCACGGCAGTGTCGGCGGTGCCAATACTGCTTATGCTTGTCTTCCCCGACGATGCCGCAAGGCTGCTCGGCTCGTCAGAACACCTGCTGCCCATGGTCAGAGAATACACTCTCTGGTACGTGCCGTCGTGGATATTCATCGTATGGGAGGCCATCGCGCTGTTCATCGTAAGGCTCGACGGCGCCCCCAAGGTGGCGATGGCGAGCAGCCTGGTGGCGTCAGTACTTAACATCGTACTCGACTGGCTGTTCATGTTTCCGTTAGGATGGGGCATCATGGGCGCGGCCTTCGCCACGTCGATAAGCACCGTAGCAGGCACGCTTACGGCTATTGTCTACCTGCTGGGATATGCCCGACGGCTGCGCCCGGCACGGCTTAAGCTGAGCTGCAAGAGCATGGCGCTGAGCGCAAGAAACATAGGCTACCAGTGCCGCATAGGGTCGTCGGCACTGCTGGGCGAGGCCACCATGGGCATGCTGATGCTTATGGGCAACCTTGTTTTCATGCACTATCTTGGCGACGACGGCGTAGGTGCGTTCGGCATAGCCTGTTACTACACCCCGTTTATCTTCATGGTGGGCAACTCCATAGCCCAGTCAGCACAGCCTATAATAAGCTATAACTTCGGCCTCGGTTCGGCTGTCAGGGTAAGACAGGCCGAGACTACGGCACTGGCCACGGCCGCCGTGTGCGGCATAACGGTAACGGCGGCGTTCACGCTGATACCCGAATGGCTTATCGGACTGTTTGTAAGCCTTGACAACGGGGCTGCCCGGATAGCGGCAGACGGGCTGCCCTACTTCGCGTCGGGCTTCATTTTCTTCATCTTCAACGTTACTGCCGTAGGCTATTTTCAGAGTACGGAGCGTGTGGTCCCTGCCACGACGTTCGCCCTCATGCGCGGTTTCATATTGCTGGTACCCTGTTTCCTGCTCATGCCCAGGCTGTTCGGCAGCCACGGAATATGGCTCGCC
>HF986739.1:0-10544 GCA_000433175.1 Prevotella sp. CAG:1058 | reverse complement strand
CAGCCACGGAATATGGCTCGCCATGCCGGCGGCTGAGGCCTTAACGGCGGTGATGATTGCCGCACACTACATAAAAAACACATCAGGCTTAGGCAGACTGCGGCGCAGATAACAGGAAAACGGCACAATATAAAAGCGGCAATGACGGTAAGCTGTGCACCGTCATTGCCGCTTATGGCTTATCTTGAGTTATTATGTTCAGAGCCGTCAACTTGCACAGGCAGCGCATACCGCCCTGTGCTGACTATTCCTCGGCAGCCTCGCGCGCCCTCTTCTCCTCGTCTATGCGCTGGAAGTCCTTCTGGCGCAGCACGAAGCTGTTGGTAAGATACTTCTCGCGCACCACCTTGTTCTCGGCCAGTTCCTCGGGAGAGCCCTGGAAGAGGATGCGTCCCTCGAAGAGCAGGTATGCACGGTCGGTGATACAGAGCGTGTCCTCAACGTTGTGGTCGGTTATCAGGATGCCTATGTTGCGGTACTTCAGGCGCCATACAATGTGCTGGATGTCCTCGACGGCGATAGGGTCTACGCCGGCGAAAGGCTCGTCGAGCATTATGAACTTGGGGTCGATGGCCAGGCACCGGGCTATCTCGGTGCGTCGGCGTTCGCCACCCGAGAGGCGGTCGCCGATGTTCTTGCGCACCTTCTCGAGACGGAACTCGCGTATCAGGCTCTCCAGTTTCTCCAGCTGTTGCTTGCGCGTCAGGTTGGTCATCTCGAGCACGGCGAGTATGTTATCCTCAACGCTAAGCTTGCGGAAGACGCTCGCCTCCTGCGGCAGGTAGCCTATGCCCGCGCGTGCGCGCTTGTATACGGGATAGTCTGTAATGTCCTTGTCGTCAAGGTAGATGTGGCCTGCGTTGGGCACGATGAGGCCCGTCGTCATGTAGAACGACGTGGTCTTGCCCGCTCCGTTGGGGCCCAGCAGGCCCACGATTTCGCCCTGCCGCACGTTGATAGACACGTCGTTTACCACTGTGCGCTTGCCGTAACGCTTCACAAGCGACTCCGTACGCAGCACCATTTCCCCGCTGCGGGGCGCCTCCATATTGTTGGTTGATTCGTTCATCCTATGCTTTGTTTTGCTGCAAAAGTAGTAAAAATGTACCTAATAATACTTTAATAAACGCAAAAACTCTTGCCGGCTTTGCAGTTTTTTAGTTATTTTGGTTACTTTTGCGGAAAGAATTCATCCGATTCATAATGTATAATCCACAATTCAAAAGCCGATTGTGCCAGGATGGCAGACAGTAAACAGCCCCGACACGGCATGCCGATGAAACATGAATCATACATTACGAATGCAGCCTTGTGCAAACGGGCTAAGGATGACGGACAGTAAATCATGATTAAGTAAATATGCTGATACATAGATATTTGACCAGCTTCGGCAGCTACCTCATGCTCATGGGCCGCGCCATAGCACGCCCCGAACGTATAAGGATGTTCCTGAAGCAGTACGTCAAGGAGATGTCTGCCCTCGGTGTTAACTCGATAGGCATCGTCCTCCTGATATCATTCTTCATCGGAGCGGTAATCTGCATACAGATAAAGCTCAACGTGCAGAGCGCATGGATGCCGAAGTTCGTCACGGGCTACGTAACCCGCGAAATTATGCTGCTCGAGTTTTCATCGTCTATAATGTGCCTTATCCTTGCCGGAAAGGTAGGCTCAAACATAGCCTCGGAAATAGGTACGATGCGCGTAACGCAGCAGATTGACGCCCTGGACATAATGGGCGTTAACTCGGCAAACTTCTTGATACTGCCGAAAATACTCGGCCTGATGACCCTTATGCCGTTTCTCGTTGTGTTCAGTACGGCCTCGGGCATAGTCGGAGCATACGCCACGGCATACATCGGGCACGTAATCAGCCCCGAAGACCTTACCATCGGCCTGCAATACGATTTCAACCCGTGGTTCATGTACATGAGCATCATCAAGAGCCTGTTCTTCGCTTTCATAATAACAAGCGTGCCCTCATACTACGGATACACGGTCGAGGGCGGCTCGGTCAACGTGGGCAAGGCCAGCACCGACGCCGTAGTTACGAGCAGCGTGCTGATACTATTCTCCGACTTGTTCCTCACACAGATACTGTCGTAAGCCCACATGTACCGGGAACGACTGAACATACGCCGTCTGAAACAGCCATACGGCATGAGACGCGGCGGTTAACAGCAACTTAAAACAAGATGATAGAAATCCGCAACCTTTGCAAATCGTTCGGCGATAAAGACGTCCTCAAGGACGTGAGCGCCGTGTTCGAGGGCGGAAAAACCAACCTCATAATAGGTCAGAGCGGCTCGGGCAAGACCGTGCTGATAAAGAATCTCGTAGGCCTTTTGGCTCCGACAAGCGGCGACGTGCTGTATGACGGGCGCAGCTTCGTGGCAATGGACAAGAAGGAAAAGGCCGCCCTGCGGCGCGAGATGGGCATGATATTCCAGAGCGCGGCGCTGTTCGACTCGATGACCGTGCTCGAAAACGTAATGTTCCCGCTCGACATGTTCTCGTCGATGACGCTCCGCGAGCGCATAAACCGCGCCCGCACATGCCTTGACCGCGTAAACCTTACTGGCACGGACTACAAGTTTCCGGGTGAGCTTTCAGGCGGAATGCAGAAACGCGTGGCCATTGCCAGGGCCATTGCGCTAAACCCCAAATACCTGTTCTGCGACGAACCTAACTCAGGACTCGACCCTAAAACGTCGCTCGTCATTGACCAGCTGCTGCACAGCATCACCCACGAGTTCGGCATAACGACCATTATCAACACGCACGACATGAACTCCGTAATGGGCATCGGCGAGAAAATAATATTCATCTACGAAGGACACAAGGAGTGGGAAGGCGTGAGCGCACAGGTAATGGGCAGCGACAACCAGAAGCTGACCGACTTTATCTTCGCCAGCGACCTGCTTAAAAAGATGAGGAAAGACTCTCTCGAGAAGATGGGATTAAAGCAGGACACAGGCCGGGCGTAAAGCCGCTGGTGGCCAAGAAGCACAAAATAGCAACAGCGCCACACATAATCCACATGGCGACCTTTGCATAAGCGTAATGTATTGGTTACGCTTATGCAAAAGCCAATAAAATATAATATCTGCAAGTAAAACGCAGAAATAGCAGCAAAATGTTTTGATTGTCGATTTTATTACATACATTTGCCAAAGACAGCCTATATCATCATGGCAAAATAACAGTAACAATTAAAACAAAGACAATTATGGGTAAACTTAGATTACTGGCCGCATCGGCAGCCGCAGCCCTGCTCTTCGCCACGGGCGATGCCAGCGCATGCACGGGCATAACACTGAAAAGCAAAGACGGCAGCACCGTGCTTGCACGCACGATAGAATGGGGCGGCAGCGACCTTAACAGCCGCTACGTAATAGTTCCGCGCGGATATACGCAGTCGTCGTACATCCCCGGAGGCACCAAGGGCGGCATGGCGTTCACCTCGCGCTACGGCTTCGTAGGCCTTGCGGTGGAGCAAGAGGAGTTCGTAGCCGAAGGACTTAACGAGGAAGGACTGTCGGCAGGACTATTCTACTTCCCCAGGTACGGGCAGTATGAGGACTACACCGAGGCCAACAAGGCAACGAGCATAGCCGACCTGCAGTTGGTTTCATGGATACTCGGCAACTTCAAGACGGTAGACGAGGCCGTGGCCGGACTGAAAGACGTGCACGTGGTAGCCATTGACCCGCGCGCATCGACCGTACACTGGCGCATCGCCGACACGACAGGCAGGCAGGTCGTAATCGAGATAGTGGACAAGAAAGTGAACGTTTATGAAAACAAACTCGGCGTGCTGACCAACTCTCCCGGCTTCGAATGGCAAATGACAAACCTCGCGAACTACGTAAACCTGTATCCGGGAACGGCCAAGACTAAGGACATGGGCGGCATAACGATAACCTCGACAGGCGCAGGCAGCGGATTCCTGGGGCTGCCCGGCGATGTGACCCCTCCCTCGCGCTTCGTCCGTGCGGCACTGTACCAGACTACGGCACCCATGCCCGACAGCGCCGACAACACCGTAAGGGCATGCTTCCAGATACTTAACAACTTCGACATACCCGTCGGCATAGAGACGGCAGAAGGCGAAACGGCGGCAGACATACCCAGCGCAACACAATGGACATCGGCCACCGATATGGCAGGACGCAAGATATACTACCGCACGATGTACAACAGCGCGATACGCGAGATTGACCTGAACTCGATAAACTTCGGCAATACAAGGTACAAGACGGCACCGCTCGACGACGTGAAGGAGCAACCTTTCATACCGGTGAAGAAGTAAACATAACGAAACCGCATACCCGGGCTTGGACTTACGACGGCACACGCCATTGCCGTCAGGTCCAAGCCCTTTTTGTTTTCACGCCTTAGCACCCGCCGTAGACAGGCATCCGCCGCCAGCGACGCAAGCATCCGCATAAAGCGCTATCAGCCAACCACTTACACAACATTCGCACACGCTCTTGCAAAAGGTAGCCTTTCGCATTGTAAAAGGATGCCTTTTGCAGCCTGAAAGGTAACCTCTTGCAACGTAAAAGGTTACCTTTTATAAAAACGCCCGCCACAGGCCGGCAAACCATACACCTTATTAATACAAGGCGGAGCCTGCGCCCCACCCTGCCACGGGCGTCATCCCCGCCGGACGGGGCATGCCGGACTGGCTGTAACAGTTCGTAAATAGTAACGTAAATTGTTATTAACCGTGGTGATACGGCATTGTAACACAGTTGTCCGAACTTTGCACCCGTAAAACAACAATGGGTAAAGAAGGATGAAAAGAGTAAGAAAACTGTTTGGCACGGCAGCATTACTGTCGTTAGTTACTGTACAGGCATTTGGTGCTGACATCGCAGACGTAGACCTGAAGGGACGCGTCAAGGACAGCCAGTCGAAAGAGCCGCTGATAGGCGCGACCGTGAAAGTGATAGGCAGCGACGTAGCCTCGGTGACCGACATCGACGGAAACTTCCAGCTGTCAGGACTCAAGGACGGCATCTACGACATCGAGATAAAATACATCGGCTACAAGACGGCCGTGAAGAGACAGGTTAAAATCGAGGATAACAAGGTTACCACGCTCGACTTCGAAATGGAGACTGACAACCGTGTGCTGGCCGGCGTGGAGGTGGTGGCCAAGGCCAACAGGGAGTCGGAGAACGTAACGATGATGGAACAGAAACGTTCGGTCATAGCAGTGCAGACCATAGGCGCGCAGGAACTGTCGCGCAAGGGCATAAGCGACGCCCAGGCCGCCGTTGCAAAGATTTCAGGCATATCCAAACAGGAAGGCGTCAAGAACGTGTTCGTACGCGGACTGGGCGACCGTTACAACTTCACCACGCTCAACCGCTTTCCGCTTCCGTCGGAAGACCCCGAATACAAGAACATCGCCCTCGACTTCTTCTCTACCGACATAATACAGTCAATCGACGTAAACAAGGCGTTTTACAGCAACACACCTGCCGACGTGGCTGGCGCCGACATAAACATAACGTCGAAAGAGCTTACGGGCGACGGCAAAATCAACGTCAGTCTGTCGGGCGGCTTCAACACAAAAACCCTGTCGTCAGACTTCATGCGCCTCGACGGCGTCGACATGTTCGGCTTCGCCGACAAGACGCAGCCGGGCGGGAATCTGAACACATACAACTTCAAGAACTCGCTCGACCCCAGCAAGCAGAATCTCCAGATAAACCAAAGTTACACCATATCGGGCGGCAAGAAGTTCCTATTGGGCGAAAACCGCAACCCCCTCAAACTTTATCTTGTAGCCGGACACAACAAGAACTACACGCACTACGAGGAAGAAGTGCGCAACTCAATCACCACGGGAGAACTCTCCCAGGACATGGAAGGCGACATCTCGCAGGTGGAGACCAGCCAGATTGCCATGGCAAACCTTGAATACACGCACAACAAAAAGCACAGCCTGGCATACAACTTCATGATGGTACACGCCACGAAGGAGTCGGTAGGCGACTATCTCGGCATGGATGCCGACTACCAGTCGTCAGACACTTACGAAGGTTTCATGCGCCGCCAGCAGACCAATGACAACCTCCTGTTCGTCAACCAGCTCATCAGCAAATGGACGCTCGGCAAGAACATCGGCCTCAACGCCGGCTTGTCATACAACACAATCAACGGCAACGAGCCCGACAGGCGCATCAACAACCTTGTGAAGACCGACAGCGGATACGTCCCGATGAAAGGCACCGGCATACAACAGCGCTACTTCTCCGAACTCGACGAGAAGGACCTCAACGCACGCGCGTCGCTCGTCTATAAGCTGAACGACGGTTTCGAGAATAACTCAAACGTGCAGATAGGCTACATGGGGCGCTTCGTAGACGACGACTTCGAAGCCGTGGAATACGACATGTCGGTAGTCAGGCAGACCGTCTTCGACATCAACCACATCAGCTTCGACGACTACTACAACCAGGACAACTATGCCGGCGGCATGTTCCAGCTCGACCGCAACATAGACAAATACGGCGTAAGGAAGAACATACACTCGGCATACGCCGAAGCCACATACCAGTTTACCCCTAAGTTCATAGCCAACCTCGGCCTGAAATACGACGACGTTGACATGAAAGTAAACTATAACGTCAACCGCGGAGGCAGCCGTGGCGAGCAGGAAATAGACAAGTCGTACTTCCTGCCGAGCCTCAACCTACGCTACAACATCAACGACAAGCACGCCCTGCGCCTCGCCGCAAGCAAGACTTACACCCTGCCGCAGGCCAAGGAGATTTCCCCCTTCCGCTACGTCAGCGTAAGTTTCAACAGCCAGGGTAATCCCAACCTCAAACCGTCTGACAACTACAACATCGACCTGAAGTGGGACTGGTACATCTCTCCGTCCGAGATTTTCTCGATAACGGGCTTCTACAAATACATCAAGAATCCAATATCGCGCATCGAGATAGCCAGCGCAGGCGGCTTCCTGTCATACGAAAACATATCAGACCACGCCACAGCAGCCGGCGTGGAGATGGAAATGAAGAAGCACATCTTCAGCCGCAGCCTCGAAAACAACGGCATGAGCCGCCTCACCCTGGGCGTGAACGGAGCCTATACATACACCTGCGCCAAGGTGCCTCTTGCCACCGACCCCAGCGGTTCGCAGCTTGAAGGAGCGGCGCCGTGGATAGTCAACGCCGACCTGACCTACCTCTTCCGCAAAGGCGGCAACTCGTTCACAGGTGCGTTGGTATTCAACTACTTCAGCGACCGCATCTACACAATCGGCACCGAAGGTTACCAGGACATCATGGAGAACGGAATACCGACGCTCGACTTCGTAGCTTCGGCACAAATAGGCAAGCACTTCACCATCAACCTGAAAGCCCGCAACCTGCTTGACGCCGCCCACCAGCTTACACGCAAGGGCAACGCTACGAACAGCGAGGTGGTGCTGAGCAAGTACAAGAAAGGCACAGACTTCAGCATAGGCCTGTCGTACAACCTGTAAAGACGGCAACAAACAGCCGGGAACGCAAACAAACAAGACACAACAAGATACAACAATTAATCCATATCATTAATAAATTCAATTAGCAACATGAGAAAATTATTTCTGTCCGCAATGGCATTTGCCGCAATGATGAGCGCAATCAGCCTGACATCGTGCAGCAACGACGATGACAACACTGGAAACGGAGACGGCAACGGAGGCGATCCGTCGGAAATGGTAGAACTGAAAGGCATCATAGAAGGCACCACTACACTTGACGCAAACAAGGTGTACCACCTGACAGGAACAGTAACCGTACCCGAAGGAGCCACCCTCCAGATTCCGGCAGGCACCAAGATCAAGGCTGCCAAAGGCTTTGACAAGTACATACTAGTGGCACAGGGCGGCAAGATAGAGGCACGCGGAACAGCCGACAGGCCGATCGTGTTCACTGCAGACAGCGAGGACGCAACGTCAGGATACTGGGGCGGACTCATCATCAACGGCAAAGCACCCATTTCAGGCGACACCGAAGGCCAGACGGGAGCTACCGAGATAGACAACAACCAGCCGTACGGCGGCACTGACGCAAGCGACAACAGCGGTGTGATAGAATACGTACAGCTGCTCTACACAGGCGCACGCTCGAGCGCGGACATAGAGCACAACGGCCTCACCCTTAACGGCGTGGGCAACGGAACTACAATAAACAACCTCTACATAGCCGAAGGTGCCGACGACGCAATAGAGTTCTTCGGAGGCTCCGTCAATGTAACCAACCTGCTGGCAGTAAACTGCGACGACGACATGTTCGACTTCACACAGGGCTATAACGGCACTCTCACAAACTGCTACGGCGTATGGGAGAGCGGATTTACAAGCACGGAGGAAGACCCGCGCGGTGTTGAAGCCGACGGAAACCTCGACGGCAACGGTCCCGACCACAAGCACCAGTCTGACTTCACCATTAACGGCATGACTATAGCCAACTACTCCGACACGCAGTCAATGCAGGACGCAATCAAGATTCGTCGCGGTGCTACGGCACACATAACCAACGCCTTGGTGGCAGGAACAGGCTCGGTAGAGAACATCATCGACCTGACCGACGGCAAGGGCGGCGCAGGCACGGCTACGGAAATAAGCCTGACGAACAACGCTACGAAGCTGACATCAGACGCAATCAAGAGCGATGCCGAATACCCCAACGTCAAGATAGAGGACGGTAACACGGGTGCTGACGCAGGAACATTCGCCTGGACGGGCTACGAATTCGGCAAGACAAACGTAGAGAGCGCAGACATCCCCCTCGAAATAACATCTGAAGTAACACTCGACGCAGCCAAGCAGTACTACATCAACGGAGCCGTACACGTAAAGGACGGCGGCGTGCTGAACATACCGGCAGGCATGACAATCAAGGCCAAGGAAGGTTTCGGCAACTACATCATAGTCGAGCGCGGCGGCAAGATATTCGCCGAAGGCACCGAGAACGCACCCATAACCTTCACGGCAGACGCCGCAGACGCTAAAGCCGGATACTGGGGAGGCATCATAATCAATGGAAAAGCCGTAATATCAGGCGACTCAAAAGTCATGAACGAGGGCGCTACCGAGGTTGACAACAACATACTGTACGGCGGCAACGACAACTCTGACAACTCAGGCGTGCTGACATACGTGCGCATACTGTACTCGGGAGCACGCTCAAGTGCCGACATAGAGCACAACGGACTTACGCTCAATGGCGTGGGCAACGGCACAAAAATAGAGAACATATACATTGCCGAGGGTGCTGACGACGCCATCGAGTTCTTCGGAGGTTCGGTTAACGTAAGCAACCTGCTGGCTGTAAACTGCGACGACGACTGCTTCGACTTCACACAGGGCTACTGCGGCAAGCTGAGCAACTGCTACGGACGCTGGGAGTCATCGTTCGTCAGCACGGAGTCTGACCCGCGCGGCGTAGAGGCCGACGGCAACCTTGACGGCAACGGACCCGACCACACACCGCAGGCTGACTTCACAATAGAGAACATGACCATCGAAAACCTCGCCAGCGGACAGTCTATGCAGGACGCAATAAAGATACGCCGCGGCGCTACGGCACACATCAAGAACGCCGTTGTGAAGGGTAACGGTGCGATAGAGAACATCATCGACCTGACCGACAGCAAGGGCGACGCAGGCACAGGCACTGAGATTGGCGCAACCAACGAGGCCTCAAACCTGACAAGCGACGCCATCAAGGCAAAAGCCGAATATCCCGGAGTGAAGATTGCAAGCGGCAACAACGGCTGCCCCACTGACGGTTTCGGATGGACTGGCTACTCGCTGTAAAACATATAATACTGAAAAAGACACAAAAACTTCAAGCTTCAACCAGGCAAAAGTAAATCAGCCTGACAACAACAGGACGTGCCTTGCGGCCATCAGGCCATGCAAGGCACGTTCTGCCGTTTAATCAATGCGGCATCTCGGGCGGTCCGAACGGCACCTCGCCCACGCTGGGCAGCCCCTCGGGCATTATGATTGGTCCTCCGCGCTGCTTCTTTCCGTAAATGGAATCTTCAAGCAAATCCCTCACAAGGGGGCCTACCGGCACCGCCAGCGTAAACTTGTCGCTGAACCTTACCTTTGGAGTTATTATGGGCGACGTTACCCAGCGGCGTGCAAACGTGTCGTAATAGCGCTCAACACCGACGTCCATGCCGACCGTCTCGCCCATGAATGTAAGATAACCTCCATAGCCCGAAGCGCCAAGATAAGGCATCGAGGCCATTGAATAGAACGAGCGGTTGGTGCTGTAACGCCCGAAGACGGTGGCCGACACGTTGTCGCTGAAACGGTAGGTCATCGAACCTGCGAAGGTGTAATACGTACCACCCGTAAGCGTGCTCATGCCTCCGGCAGCGGCGGGATAAGCCCCGGCCGTGCGCCAGACAGTCGCCCTGTCGGCCGAAACCGAAGCCGTGAAGGTTAAATTGCCCGCATTCTGGACAGCGCCCAGCGTGGCGTGGAAAAGCCACGCGACTTTGACCCTTTTGGCCAA
>HF986738.1 GCA_000433175.1 Prevotella sp. CAG:1058 | reverse complement strand
GGGCTTGGTGCTCATGCCGATCTTGAACGAGCCGAGGCGGTCGAGCTTGACGCGGTGCGACATCTGGAGGTGCTTCTTCATCGTCTCGACCAGCTCGCTCAGCACCGCCACGATGTCGGCTCGCTTCACGGTGCAGTTGGCCTGCATCTCCTCGGCAAGGTCGTCTATGTCTACCGTGCCCGTGTGGACGGCGCGGGCGTACCACTGTCCCTTGAATTTAGAACTTGTCCTGTTGTCCTGGTAAAGTTTATAAAATACTGCCATAATTGTTAATTTGTTTTAGTTGGTTTGTTTTTTGAAAATTGGTTGTTTACTCTCAGTTGTTTTTGTGTAGGACGTCTTACGGGTGCAAAGGTACGGCGCGGCGGCGGTTTTTCCAAGCGCCAGGCATTGATAGAGCATGAGTGAGGCCGTTGATATTTCATAACCGGCTGATGGCCAGACGTTTGCCGCCATGGGGTGGGGCAGGGGCCTTTCAGCCCGCCGTATGCCGCCTTTTGCGCCGCCGCAGGTTATGTTTTGCCGCCCCGGAGGTTGCCTTTTGCAACGCGCTGTGTGCCAGGCCGTTGCGCCGCGGCGGCTGAGCAGGGTGGGGCAGGCTTGCCTTGTGTTTGCAATTTTTAATAAAAACGGGGCTAAATATATATGCTTGTGAACTTATTGTGCACGCTTGCGCCGTAATTTTGCAGCCGGTCAGGTTTCCGACAGGCCCGGCCGTGCAAACAACATAACTAAACAATAAAAAAATGATTACAATGATTATCGAAATGTACACAGGCGACGGTGCCGTCACAGAGTATTCAAGCACATTGACCAAGGAGCAGCGCAAGCACGCCCGCAACCAGATGACCATGCACTTCTGCGAGCTGCTTGAGCGCTCGCGGTACGAGAACCTTTACTGGATGGGCAGCATGATAGACCTTGTCGACCTTGCCCACGAGGTATACATGACCGAGACGCTCATCGACCGCGAGGGCCATCCGCTGCCGTTCGGGCTGATAGCCAGGCGCATCTTCGCCGCGCTGCACATGCCCATGCCCTCGAACCTCTATTCCATGGCATACAACGCGCGCAACCGCAAGGGCGTCAAGCAGACGTCAATGTTCAGCCGCTACTGCCTCATGCTCTACGACATGAAGGCGCAGCGGCCGCTCAACCGGCTGGTGGAGCGCCGGGGCTGACGGCGGACGGAGCTGTCGCTGCGGCCGTGGCATAGGGTTTTCCCCATGCTGTTTTAGGGATTACTCTTTGCCGGCACGCCGCTTTAGGCTTAACTTTGCAGCCGTAAACTTACGCCGTCAAGGCGTGGCACGGGGCTGAGGCATGGCGCAGGCTGTTTAGTGTCAATAGATTATGAAGTTATAAAGGTTAAGATTGTAAGTAGGGACAACGTGTGTTATTATGTGTTAGTCAGCCTGCATGCGCCTGCCTTTACCATGGTGGGCGGCCGGTTTTCCGGCTGCCCGTTGCCGCCCCCTGCCGCCGCCAAGTCGGAAAAATCTGCTGAAATATTTTTTTTAGAACTTGTTTTTGGGTAATTTTGCAGGGTGAATTAAAGGCGATAAGGCGTAATGAGGCCCGGCGGCAAGCCCACCGCGCTTGTCTTTCTGCAGCAGCGGCCCCGCCTCCGTATTTGTACCTTTGACACCTGGAAACAACTTTATGTAAACTATTTATTTTTCTTCTCTATACCTATGGCCAAGAAAGACAACGGGCTAACGCCGATGATGAAGCAGTTCTTCTCGTTCAAGGCGCAGCAC
>HF986737.1:27023-34897 GCA_000433175.1 Prevotella sp. CAG:1058 | reverse complement strand
TCTATATGATATAAACTAATTATGAACATCTACTTATATTTTCTTAATCGACCCCTCTTAAATCCTTAACTTGAACTTCCTTAGCGACACAACCAGCAGCACCGCCTCCATGACGCACATCACCCACACGTCCTGAAGAATGAAACGCGCCTCGACGCCTTGTATCATCAAACGGCGCGCCGCGTCGATATACCAACGCGCAGGCACAATGGCAGAAACATACTGAAGCACTTCGGGCATGCTCTCAAGCGGAAAAGCAAGTCCTGACAGATAAACCGTAGGAATGATGAACAACAGCGACAGTACCATTGCCGCAAGCTGCGTGCGCACAAGGTTTGATATGAACAACCCAAGCGTAAGCGCCACGAGAACGTAAAGCAGCGTGACGCCGAGAAAGCACAACAGGCTGCCGGCCATGGGCACACCGAGCACAAAGCGGGACAGTAGCAGCACCATTGCCACATTCAACATGGAAATGACAAAGTAAGGAACAAGTTTCGCCATGATTATGCACGACGGCGAGAGGGGCGACACAAGCAGCACCTCCATGGTGCCCGTCTCCTTCTCGCGCACTATCGAAATGCTGCTCATCATTACACAGACGAGCATCAGAATCATACCGATAACGCCCGGTACAAAATTGTATTCGCTCTTTTGCTGCGGATTATAGAGCAGGCGTGTCACCGGAACTACCGCCGCACCGGCATCGTCAATGCCGCAGCCAGCCACCTCGCTGCGCATCGAAGCTATAACCTGGCTTACGTATTGCAGGCGCATCGTGGCCTGGTTAGGCTCCGTACCGTCCACGAGGACCTGCACTTCCGCCCTGCCCTCGTGCAATATCCTGTCGGCAAAGTCATTGCCGAACACTACAACCACGTCGGCATCGCCCCTGCGGAGCATCTCGCCGGCACTGCCGGCGGAAGCAGGAACACCGACAATACCCGTATAAGCATTTGACGCCAGGCGACTGCATATCTTCGACGTCAGCACGTCATGCGAATTGTCTAACACGGCAACACGCACCCTGCCGACCTCGGTGGAAACCGCATAGCCGAACAGCAGCAACAGCACGACGGGCGAACCGAGCAACACCATCATGCTGCGCACGTCGCGGAAGATGTGCATGAACTCCTTATGGACGAACGAAACAAAACCGTTCCATCCGCCCGCCTTGCGCCCCGCGGCACGGGACGTTACGCCGCCGGTGCATCCACCCGCCGGACAAGTCCGGCGGCTGTTGTTATAGTCTGTCATCGCCATGTCGTTTGCGTGCTATTTCCGTTTTACCTTTAAAATATCAAAATCACTTATTCCCTGCCGTGACCGCTCCGCCACAGCCTACCGCCTTGAAGAACACTTCGTTCATGTTCTCCGCCGCATACCTGCGCTTCAGGGCTGCAGGTGTGTCCAATGCGGCTATCTTGCCGTCGACCATTATCGACACCCGGTCGCAATATTCAGCCTCGTCCATATAGTGCGTAGTAACAAAAACCGTCATGCCACGGCCGGCGGCCTGGTATATCTGCTCCCAAAACCTGCGGCGAGTCACAGGGTCAACGCCACCGGTAGGCTCGTCGAGAAAAACAATCTCCGGCTCGTGGAACACGGCAAGGGCGAAGGCCAGCTTCTGTTTCCAGCCGAGCGGCAGTCCGCCCAACAGCAAGTCGCGCTTGCCTTCAAGTCCGAGTTCGCGCAACACCGTTTCGGTCTTGTCCTTTATACCGTGCCTGTCCATGCCGTATATTCCGCCAAAAAGGCGCATGTTCTCTACTATCGTGAGGTCGTCGTATAGCGAGAACTTCTGGCTCATGTAGCCGATGCGACGCTTCACCTGCTCGGGCTGCGTGCCCACGTCGCACCCTGCCACGACAGCCCGTCCTGCCGAAGGCTTGCTCAGACCGCACAGCATGCGCATGGCCGTCGTCTTGCCGGCACCGTTGGCGCCGAGGAAGCCGAATATCTCGCCATTGCGCACATTGAACGAAATGTGGTCGACAGCCACAAAACCGCCGAACGTTTTTGTCAGTTCCTCCGCCGTTATAACGTTTACGTTTTCCATATCCACACACACTGGCATGCCAGTAACATATTAAACATACGCACGTATCAAAATTCCAAGTTTGCAAAAGACGGCCTTCCACGTCGCAAAAGGTTATCTCTTAGCCCCTCAAAGGTTACCTTTTACACGCCGATTGGCGGCGTTTTGCACGGTCATTGATATTACGCTGATTTCCAACAAGTTAGTATTATATCAAAAATTCATGTTCGGCTTTCTGCTCCAACGTCTTTTCCCATCAGCGACATGAAGCAATCCTCGACCGAAGGACTCGTTTCACTTATCTCAACCTGTCCCAGTCCGAGCCTTAGCAGACACTCGTCCAACCCGGCTACGGTGGCTCCGGGCGAGAGCGTAACGTGGAACGAATCGCCAAAGGAGAACGATGTGGCAACAGCCCTGCATTCCTTCAGCGCGACGGCAAGCCGCCGCATGTCGGCGCACCTCACGGCATACAGCCTGCCCACGTAAGCCCGCCGTATGCCGTCGGGCGTGTCGGTGCGCAACAAGCTGCCGTCCTGTACCAGCGAGATGCGGTCGCACCACGACGCTTCATCCATGTAAGGGGTCGACGCTATGATGGTTATCCCGTAGTCGTGCCTCAACCTTTGCAGCATTGACCAGAACTCCTTGCGCGACACGGGGTCGACGCCCGTGGTCGGTTCGTCGAGCAGCAACACGCGCGGGGCATGTATCAAGGCACAGCACAAGGCCAGTTTCTGTTTCATTCCGCCTGACAGCTTACCGGCGCGCCTTGTCCTGAACGGCTCGAGCTGGCTGTAAATGCCCTTCACCATGTCGTAGTTGCGGCTTAGCGACGTATTGAACACCGAGGCGAAGAACTCAAGGTTTTCCTCTACCGAGAGGTCCTGGTAGAGCGAGAAGCGCCCCGGCATGTAGCCAATCAGCCGCCTTATGTCGCGCATGCCCGTCCTTACGTCGTAGCCGTCAACCGTGGCCGTGCCGCAGTCGGGCAGCAACAGGGTGGCAAGTATGCGGAACAGCGTTGTCTTGCCGGCACCGTCGGGACCAATTATCCCGTACATCTCACCCTCGCCAACGCCGAACGTCACCCCGTCGAGGGCTTCCACACGGCCGTAGGATTTACGCAAACCGTCAACTGAGACAATATCCATAACTTCAAAACTTTACGTCGCCGTACATTGCTATCTTAACCAGTCCGTCGGTATTCCTGACCGATATTTTTACCGCGTAAACGAGGTTTGCCCTCTCGTCGCGTGTCTGTATGGTCTTAGGCGTAAACTCCGCCTTCTCGGCTATCCACGTAACAACGCCCTTATACTCGCGCCTGCCGTCCTCGCCCATGTCCGCATACACCTTCACCTCCTGCCCTATCTTCAGCTTCGTGAGCTGTGGAGCGGTTACGTATGCGCGCAGCCGCATGTCGCTGACGTCGGCTATCTTGAACAGGGGCTTGCCCGGCGTGGCGTACTCGCCGGCTTCGGCGTACTTGTCGAGCACGGTTCCGCTTATAGGCGACTTCACATGGCACTTCTCCAGATTGTCCAACACCTGGCGCCGCTGTATCTCGGTTGCGTCCATCTGCCTGTTCAGGCTGGCCGTACTATTGTCGAGCTGCGACATCTGCGCCTCCAGCTGCCTGCGCAACACCCTTACGCTGCTCTCTGCGTCGTCGAGCATCTTGCGGTTGGCGGCGTTGTCGCTGACAAGCATCTCGTATCTTCTGCGCTCCTGCTCGGCCTTTGCCAGCTGCTGCCGGGTAACGGCTATCTGCTTCCTGATGTCGGGCCGCTGGCTCGCGTATGCGTCTTTTGTCGCCCCGAGCTGCATCGCACGCAGTTGCAGCTGCACCGTGTCAATCAGTCCCACCTGCTGGTTTGCCGTCAGACGGTCGCCCTCGTCTATGTCGAAATACATCAGCCTGCCCGTCTGTTCCGCCGAAACTATAACTTCTGTTGCCTCGAACATTCCCATTGCGTCATAGTCCTTATCGTCTGAAGAACAGGCCACAAGCGCAAGGACGGCCGCCGTTAATATCACATTTCTCATCGTTCAGAAATTATTAAGATGTTTTACTTTATATATTTCCCTTATCAGCTGCACTTCGTGAATGCGCTTGCCGAGGCGCGCCTCGCTAACGGCATTTATGTCGCGGAGCATCTCGTTCACCGTCTCCGTTCCGTTGGCAACGCGCTGCGCGGCCTTGTCGCGTATACGTTCACGCAGCATTATTATCTCATCGTCTTGCCCAATCTGCTTTTTAAGGCTGCTTATCTCACCGTCCTGCAGCTCCGTCTGCAGGCGTGTGTTGAACAGGAAGGCTTCGCGCTCCGACTCTATGTCCTGCCGTTCAACCTCAATCTTGCGCTTGTCGTTGCTCCGTGTGTACAGGCTTCCGAAGTTCCAGGTCAGCGTCGCGCCTATTTTATAATATGCGTCAAACTCATTTTTCAGCATGTTAAGCGCGGGATTGCCGTATCCGCCGCGTACATACACGCCCAAACGGGGGCGCAGGCTGGTGTCAAGTGTCTTCAGACGGACGTCGAGCAGACGGTTCATGGCCGCGTACAAGTCAAGTTCGGGACGGCGGTTGCCGTCAGGCATCATGGCTGGCGGCACTGGTTTAACCAATGTATCGCTCTCAACGAAGTTCTTACCGGTGAACGTTTCAAGCATGCGCATGTAAGTTTCCCGACGTGTCTTCAGGTCGGTCTCCTTCTGGCATGCCTTAACCTGCTCAACCATCACGGCGTCCACGTCGGTCTGGTTGGCCACTCCGCCCTTCACCATAGCCTCAACCGAGGCAAGTGCGAGCGACAAGTCGTCCTTCAGCACGTTTACTTGCCTGATTTGTTCGTCAAGCACCAACACACCGAAGAACAACTGGTCGACACGTTCGTTGACGCCGTACATGGCCACGCTGACCTGTTCGCGCTCCACGTCGCCCTGTGCATTGGCAATGCGTTTGGCTGCTGCCGTCTGGCCTCCGTCATACACCTGCTGGGTGACCGTCAAACTTACGTCGTACTGGTCTTTGGACAATGCAGGAATGTCAACGCCCGGTATTTCGACGGGAAGACTCGTAACGTCGCTCTGATAAGAAGCCCCTGCGCTCAAACCGACCTGAGGCAGCCACGCCTTCATGGCGTTTTCGACCGTGAACTGACGGCTTTGCTCCACCAGGTCGTAACGCCTTATCAAGGGATAGTTGGCCCTTGCCCACTCCTTGCACTGCTCCAGCGTTACCTGTGCAAAACCGTCAACGGCGCAAGCAAGTGCCAACAGGCAGAATAAACATCGTTTCATATAATCGCAAATGTTTTTGTTTCACATTGCAAAGATAATGGAATAATACGACAATCGCATTATCTTATGCTGGCGCAGAATGTTCTTTTTGTACTGTAATGAGCTCCCCAAAATGGGTTTAGGCCGTTTTTTATTGTCTATATTTATTATTTTCGTACTTTTGCCACAAATTAATCAAACGACAACGGCATGAACAACAAATACCCCGAACGCTTGTCTTTCCATGAAATACGTGGGATGCTGGGAGGAATAAGTTCAGACATTCCCCCTTTAAAGATAATCGACAAGGACATTGCAATGCTCAGAACAGGGCACTGGCTGTTCAAATCGTTCCTGCAAACGAATACCCCGTACATAATGGAAGAAAGCAGGCTGGGCTTCATCAGAAGCGGAAAAATAAGAATGACGGTAAACCTTATCGAACACGAATGCAGCCAAGGGACATTTGCTTTCATTGGAATGGGAAGCATCCTGCAGATAGACGAGTTGTCAGACGATTTCGACTTGTCAGGCATAATGCTTAGCAACGAGCGGCTGAAGGCATCGCTCGGCAGCTCGATGCCTGCCTGGTGCAGCAACAATACGTCTTATTTCACAATAAGGCCGCAGGCTGAAGAAGCCGAAACCGTAAAGTTACTGTTTGACAGCGTATGGAATCTGATTAACAAGGAGACTTTCCCTGACGAGACACTTAACGGTCTTGTGTATGCCTTGATACATTATTATAACTACTTGAAAGGTATGGAAAACGAAACAAGCCGTCACGAAAAAATACGCAACAAGGAACTGTTCGACACCTTCATACGCCTTGTCAACTCATACGGCAAGCACGAACGCAAGCTCTCTTTCTATGCGGACAAGATGTGCGTCACGCCCCGTTACCTCGGCACCTCAATCAAACAAGCCAGTGGAATAACGGCAAAGGAATGGATAGACCGTGCCGTGCTGACTCACGCCAAGGTCATGTTGAAATACAGCAGCAAGATGGTTGCGGAGATAGCTTACGAACTTAACTTCCCAAACGTCAGTTTTTTCTGCAAATACTTCAAGCTCGCAACGGGACTAACCCCACAGGAATACAGGATAAAATAAAAGAACGGCGGTGGTGAATGCTTGCTTCACCACCGCCGTTTTATCATTCTTCCATTTCCCCGTCAAGCCTTGTGTCTTTGCTGATGCTGACTCCACCGGTTCTGGAAATTGTTATCAGAAGCGGCACGTACTCGTCACTGAGCACGTCAGGGGCGCCGACACTGGCGGCCAACACAATGTTATCACCTTCAACCCCGTCGATTACGATACCGAGCAAGGCGTTCTTCTTGATGTATTCGTCGCCTACCTGCGACGAAAAATCGTCTTTAGTGAAAGTGCGGTTGAAGAACTGCGTGCCGTCGGGTCGTGTCACGCTGACTTCAATCTTATTGTCATAATACTTGCCTCCGCCTTCATCCGAGATGACGGGCAACGATGTATCGGCACGCCTGCTAATGCCTATGCCGTATTGTGCGCCCAGCCATTCAACCGTCTCATGGTGGTTGTAATCCTGCATCCTGACGGGTGAAGCCGGTGCCTTGACAACAGGTTTCTTGGCTATAATGTCCTTACTTTGTTTCTTGTCGCCGCAAGCCGCGAGCGATAATGCCACGGCCGAGGCTATTAACAACTTGGGTATGATTCTCATTTCCTGTTTTCTTGTATTACGGCGCAAAGGTAATGTATTTTTCCGAGTAACCGAAACAAATGATTTCAAAGATGCAAGCATTATTGAAAAACATACTCCATATTGACGTCCTATTGGTTTATTTTTACTAACTTTGTCTTCGAATATGAAGAAAACGGCAGTATATTTATTATTATTCGTACTCCTGCTGGCATCATGCACGGGCGGGAATAAGGCTGAAAACAGCAACGGGCCGACCGACTCGGTGCCCGTTATGGTAATGCACATAAGGAAATGTTCCAAGCTGTACACGGCCGAATACAAGGTTCGCAAGATAGTCACCCATGACGACAAGGTGGAGTTGAACGGCTCGTTTTTACAACAGAAGTTCAACATTTCCGTACCGATGTCGTCGCGTAAGATAGCCATCCCCATCGACGCTAAACTGAAAGCATACGTCGACTTCAGCGGATTCTCGGAAAAAAACATAAGAACCGACGGCGACAAGGTTGAAATAATATTGCCAGACCCCAAGGTCGAACTGACGTCGACACGCATCGGGCACAGCGAAGTGAAGAGCCACGTGTCGCTGTTCCGCTCAAACTTCACCGATGCTGAAATGGCCGAATACGAGCGGCAGGGACGCGAAACTATAATCAAAAGCATACCCAAGCTGGGCATAATAGACATGGCACGGGCGGGAGCCACCCATGCCCTAGTACCCATACTGACACGTTTGGGATACAAGGAAGAGAACATCACGATAACATTCCGCAAGGACTTCACCACGGAGGACTTGCCGCTGCTACTCGAAAACAACACGATTGAAAATGGAAGACAATAACAAATACAGCCGGAAACGACGCT
>HF986737.1:22639-26990 GCA_000433175.1 Prevotella sp. CAG:1058 | reverse complement strand
GCTCTTTCTGGTCAGGCATACCCGGAAAGATGGCTAAGGCAAAGCTATACTTCATACTGGCACTGCTGCTCTTGGCCTTAATCGCGGCGGCATATATCGTCAGGTCGTGCAAGGACAACAGCCTGACCGTAAAGGTAAACGACAAGATAAACATCACGCCAACACAGGTAATGGCCATCAAGGAGATAGGCGAATGGGAGTTCCTGTCAATCGAAGACGAGGAAATGGTGGACACGGTCAGGAAAAACCTGTTCAAGGACGACGAACTGATACGTATCTACACGGGTACGCTGCGCCTCGGCATAGACCTTTCAGAGGCCGACGACGACTGGATAAAGATGCACGGCGACACGCTGCGTGTGACCCTGCCAAAGGTAAAGCTGCTTGACGAGGACTTCATAGACGAGGCCAAGACGCAGTCTTTCTTTGAATCGGGCACATGGAACGACAAGGCGCGCGACGACATGTACCACCGGGCAAAGGCAAAGATGAAAGAGCGCTGCCTGACGAAAGAAAACATTGCAAGCGCTGAAGACAACGCTATGAAGCAGTTTTTCCAGATGTTCAAGGCAATGGGATTCGAGCATGTTGAAGTGAGATTCGGACGCTGATACAGTCAACTCAACCCACAAAGGCGAAGAGCCAAAGCCGCTGCATACACACATGCACGGCTTTGGCTCTTCGCCTTTATTTATCAATTGAAAAGGCAGAACACGCCGGCTCCTACGAACAGGAGGCCCACGATGGTGTTAATCCAACGCTGCACGGCGTGCATCCTGTTCCGTACAACCGACGTTCCGCTTACTCCGTAGGCAACGGCCCATGCCAGCACCACGGCAGGCAGCGACGTGGCTACCGAAAACACAACGGGCAGGAAATAGCCTCCGGACGAACGGGCGGACAGCGGCATCAACATGCCGAAATAGACAATGGCGCTCTCGGGACAAAACGACAGGGCGAGCAACACGCCTAGCAAGAGGCTGCCCCATAACCCGCGGAACTTGCGTCCATGCGCAGGCACGTCGGGACAGTGTTCGTGCTTATGGATGAAACGGCCGAACAGGAAATAGCACCCGACAATTATAAGGACGGGGGCAAGCAGTCTTTCGCCCCACTGCCCGAACCAACGGCCAACGGCCTCGGTGCCGCCGCTGCCGCGGAACACGGCAATCAGCACGATACCGAGTACGGAATAGGCCAACACACGACCTGCCGTATATACCAGTCCGCTAACGAGAACGCGGCGGCGGTCGTGCATGTCACGCGCCAGATAGCCCATGGCAGCCACGTTGGCGGCGAGCGGACACGGATGCAAGGCTACTATGAGCCCTAATAAGAAAGCCGTAAGTACGGGGAAACTGCTATTATCAATAATACTCTGAACAAACTCCATTTTACCTTAATTATCGTAAATGCAAAGATATCAATTTTGCATGAGAATGTCAACACGAGCCTTTCCTTTTAAGAAAACTTTACATTTCAAACAAACCCTGCCAACAAGAAAGCGCAAGCCCTGCCATGCGTCTGTAACACATTGATAATCAAGCAGATTGCGGAAGGTTACCTTTTGCAATGCAAAAGACCGTGTTTTGCAGTGTAAAAGGTAACCTTCCGCAAGGCAAAACACGGCATGCTGTAAGGCAACAGGCAATATATAGAAAACCCGGACGGCACAATCACAGTTAAATAAAGGTGGAAAAAATTTGGCTCGTATCGATAAAACGATTAAATTTGCATCCAATATTGAAACCGCAGTGATGATTACTGACAACTTAACGCAGAATCTTTTACGGACAATAGAGAAGTTGTCTAAAAACGAGCCGTCAAGCAAGCTGACAAAGCATGATTACGACGTCAATCCCGTTTCCTCAGGCAAGGCGCTTGAAGATAACAACGTATTGCCCTGCCACGTTCTATTCACCGTTCATAATGTTAAGCCAGCAGTAAACACAACAGCCAGCCAAAACCTTACAGCAACTAATACAACACGCATGCACGGACAGCCCTGCGGCAGCAGGAGAATACGGGCATACGGTAAGAATGATGCGTGCGTAAATGCAGGCAATGCATAAAGACACTATATTCACAAAAACCGCATAACATAAAAAACATATAACCACATAACATTTAATGGAACAAGAATTTGAACTCATCGCCAAAACATTCATGGGCCTGGAGCCCGTCTTGGCAAAGGAGCTTACGCAACTGGGTGCTAACAATGTACAGATAGGACGACGCATGGTGTCGTTCACGGGCAACAAGGAAATGATGTACCGTGCCAACTTCAGCCTGCACACCGCCATTAGGGTGATAAAGCCGATTAAACACTTCAAGGCACAGTCGGCCGACGACGTATACGAGGAAGTTAAGAAAATAGACTGGAGCCAGTATCTCGACCTGAAAAAGAGTTTCGCTGTTGACTCGGTGGTATTCTCCGAAGAGTTCCGCCACTCCAAGTTCGTGTCGTACAAGGTCAAGGACGCCATTGTAGACCAGTTCCGCGAGAAGACGGGACAGCGCCCCAACATATCTGTGGCCAATCCTGACATCCGCCTCAACATGCACATAGCTGAAGACCGCTGCACGCTGTCGCTCGACTCAAGCGGCGAAAGCTTGCACCGCCGCGGATACAGGCAGGAGTCGGTAGAAGCTCCACTCAACGAAGTGCTGGCGGCAGGAATGATTCTGATGACCGGATGGAACGGCGAGACCGACTTCATCGACCCGATGTGCGGCTCGGGCACGCTGCTTATCGAAGCAGCCCTCATAGCCCGCAACATGGCCCCGGGAGTGTTCCGCAAGGAATACGCCTTCGAAAAATGGCCCGACTTTGACGCCGAGCTCTTTGACCGCATATACAATGACGACTCTCAGGAGCGCGAATTCACACACCACATATACGGCTACGACATCGACATGGCTTCAGTACAGAAGGCACGCCTCAACGTGCGCGCCGCCGGACTGACCAAAGACATTACGATAGAACAGGCCGACTTCAAGGACTTCAAGCAGCCTGCTGAAAAGTCGATAATGGTGACCAACCCGCCCTACGGCGAGCGTATATCCACCCCGGACCTGCTTGGCACGTACCGCATGATAGGCGAAACGCTCAAACACAAGTTCAAGGGTAACGATGCATGGGTGCTCAGCTACCGCGAAGAATGCTTCGACCAGATAGGCCTGAAGCCGTCAATCAAGATACCGGTGTACAATGGTTCGCTCGAATGCGAGTTCCGCAAATACCAGATGTTTGAAGGAAAACTCAGCGACTTCCGCGGAGCCGGCAACATACTGAAGACCGAAGAGGAGAAGCGCAGCATGGCAGAGAAGCACCGCTTCAAGCAGAACCGCGAGTTCAAGAAACGCCTCGAGGAGGAGGAAGACAACGAGGAAGGCGACATACGCACGTTCAAATTCCACCGCATAGACTTCAAAGAGCGTGGCGACAACAACCGCGAACGCCGCCGCGGAGGGCGCAACTATGAAGACCGGGGCGACCATTACGAACGGCGCGGCGACCGTGGCGACCGCCGCGGAGGACGCGACACACGAGGCAACAGGGACAAACGTGACTTCAGCAAAAAAGGAAAACGATATGACGACTAACCATAAAAACGCTATAAAGCGCAATGCACGGATGATATTCACGGCATTGTTCACCATATTCGCCATGACTACGGTTAACGCGCAACTAAAGGAGTTCACACTCGAAGACCTTAACTTCGGCGGCACGAACTACCAGAACATGACGCCAAAAAACAAGACTTTGGCGTGGTGGGGCGACCAACTCGTACACCTCGACGTGGAGGAATGCTACATAGTCGACAAGAATACGGGAAAAGAAAAGCTCCTCTTCACACTCGACGACATAAACAAATGGGCTGGAACGTCGGCAGACAGCAGCAAGATTTACCACTTGTTGTACGCCTCATTCCCCTACTCCGACGAACCTTTGGTTCTGATAAACAGGAAAAACGAACGCCTGCTCGTCAACTTCAAGACCAAGAAAACCATCTGGAAGCAAAGCACTGAAGGCGAAACACACGAGGAATGGTGCCCGGTTTCACGCGCCGTTGCCTTCGTCAAGGACGACAACCTTTATGTGACCGACGCTGAAGGCGTAACCCGCCAGGTAACCACTGACGGCAGCCACGACATTGTTTACGCCCAATCGGTACACCGCGACGAGTTCGGAATATATAAAGGCACATTCTGGAGTCCCGACGGACAGAAGCTGGCCTTCTACCGTATGGACCAAAGCATGGTGCCCGACTATCCCCTGGTCGACGTCGACACACGCATAGCCACCCTGCTGCCGACCAAATATCCTATGGCAGGCGAAGCCAGCCAC
>HF986737.1:6138-22610 GCA_000433175.1 Prevotella sp. CAG:1058 | reverse complement strand
CCAGCCACAAGGTCACTGTCGGCGTTTACGACCTGAAAACCGGCAAGACCGTATACCTGAAAGCAGGCGACCCGACCGACCGATACTTCACCAACGTTGCATGGAACCCCGACAGCAAGACGGTCTACATGATAGAGCTGAACCGCGACCAGACCGACATGGAACTGGTAAGCTACAATGCAGGGACAGGCGACAAGACGGCTACGCTGTACAAGGAGCACCACGACAAGTACGTGCATCCCGTCACGCCGATAACATTCCTGCCCTGGGACAACGGAAAATTCATACTGCAAAGCGAGAAAGACGGCTACAACCACCTTTACCTTTTCAATACGAAAGGTGAGCAGCTGAAGCAGATTACGAGCGGCAAATGGATTGTGCTCGAGCTTGTCGGCTTCAACGCAAAGGCCAGGACGGCCATCATCGTTTCTACGGAATGCAGTCCGATACAAAACAACATCTACTCCGTTAACATCGAGACCGGCAAGCGCACACTGCTCGACAACGGACGCGGCGTGCATGCAGCGGCTTTCGGCGACGGCATACACCGTACAAGCATGTTATCAGCGTCGGGCAGATACGCATTCGACAAGTATTCGGAGCCTAAAGTTCCGCGCAACATAGACATAATAGACACGGAGAGCGCAAAGGCAAAGAACTATTTCATCTCACCCGACCCGTGGAAAGGCTACAACGTGCCAGAATACTCATGCGGCACAATCAAGGCTGCCGACGGCGTAACCGACCTATACTACCGTATGGTGAAACCCGTAAACTTCGACCCGTCGAAGAAATATCCGACAGTGGTTTACGTCTACGGAGGTCCCGGAATACGCAATGTCGAGGCACGCTGGAACTATGCAAGCCGCAGTTGGGAGACGTACATGGCACAGAAAGGATACCTGCTCTTCATACTTGACAACCGCGGTTCGTCCGACCGGGGACGCGACTTCGAGCAGGCAACGTTCCGCAGACTCGGCGTCGAGGAGATGAAAGACCAGATGAAAGGCGTTGAATATCTTAAGTCGCTGGCCTACGTAGACACGACACGCATGGGCGTACACGGTTGGAGTTTCGGCGGCTTTATGACCACGTCGCTTATGACAACCTACCCAGACGTATTCAAAGTTGGTGTCGCCGGAGGTCCCGTCATCGACTGGAAATGGTACGAGGTGATGTACGGCGAACGCTATATGGACACGCCGCAGGCCAATCCGGAAGGCTACGCGGAAACCAGCCTCATCAACAAGGCGAAGAACTTGAAGGGTAAACTTCAGATCATAATAGGCACAGACGACCCCACAGTGGTTCCGCAACACGCATTGTCGTTCATCAAGAAATGCAACGAAGTTGGCACACAACCCGACTTCTACGTTTATCCTGGCGAAGGACACAACATGATGGGGCACCAGAGCGTACACCTGCACGAGAGGATTACACAATATTTTGAGGACTATTTGAAATAACAAAGTTATGAAAATACTATTATTAGGAAGCGGCGGGCGCGAACATGCACTTGCCTGGAAGATAGCTCAAAGCAAGAAGACTGAAAAACTATACATCGCCCCGGGCAACGCCGGAACGGCTAACGCAGGCGAAAACGTAGACATAAAGGCCGACGACTTCGGGCGTCTGAAAGACTTTGCCGTGGCAAACGGTGTCGACATGGTTGTAGTGGGACCTGAAGATCCGTTGGTAAAAGGCATCTACGATGAATTCAAGAGCGACGCACGCACGGCTGCCATACCTGTAATTGGCCCGTCTAAACTGGGCGCACAGCTTGAAGGCTCGAAGGATTTCGCCAAAGGTTTCATGCAGCGCCACAACATACCGACGGCTAAATACAAGACGTTCAACGGCAACACACTTGAAGAAGGACTGCGTTTCCTCGAAACACTACAGCCCCCTTACGTGCTGAAGGCTGACGGTCTCTGCGCAGGCAAGGGAGTGCTGATATTGCCGACGCTCGACGAGGCAAAGAAAGAACTGCGCGAAATGCTTGGCGGAATGTTCGGCAACGCTTCCGCAAATGTTGTCATCGAAGAATTCCTCAGCGGCATAGAATGCTCCGTATTCGTGCTAACAGATGGCAAGAACTACAAGATTCTGCCCGAAGCAAAGGACTACAAGCGCATAGGTGAACACGACACAGGACTCAATACCGGCGGAATGGGCAGCGTAACGCCAGTACCGTTTGCAACGAAAGAATGGATGAAGAAGGTTGAAGACCGCATAATCCGCCCCACGGTTGAGGGACTTGCCGAGGAAAATCTCGACTACAAGGGTTTCATCTTCTTCGGACTCATCAACGTAAACGGCGATCCGATGGTGATAGAGTACAACTGCCGCATGGGCGACCCGGAAACAGAGAGCGTAATGCTGCGCCTGAAGAGCGACATTGTTGACTTGTTTGAAGGCGTAGCAAACGGAGACCTCGACCGTCGTGAAATAGAGTTTGACGAACGTGCTGCCGTTTGTGTGATGCTCGTCAGCGGCGGATATCCCGAGAAATATGCCAAGGGCTACCCCATTACCGGCATCAACGACGTTGACGGAAGCATCGTGTTCCACTCAGGTACGGCATTGAAGGACGGCCAAGTGGTTACAGCCGGCGGCCGCGTCATCGCCGTAAGCTCGTACGGTAAAGACAAGGACGAGGCCCTCGCCAAGTCGTTCGCAGAAGCACAGAAGATACATTTCACTGACAAGTACTTCCGCAGCGACATAGGAAAAGACCTGTAAACAAGTTCTGACAATCCATAATGAATAATCCATGACAGGCCGCGACGCACTATAAGCTGGCGCACATACTGTCATGAATTATTCATTATGAGTTATAATAATTACCAACAATAGTGAAGCGATTACAAAACAAGATAGCCGAAAGCCGCTTCGCCCTGCCTGTCGTTGCCGTATATACTGCGGCAATGTGGCTGGCCGGTGGCATAATAGCCCGACAGCAGTATGTTGAATTTGCGCTGTTCGCAGTGTCAGCTTACCTTATGGCCGAGATGAACAACCGCAACTCACTAATCAGGATATACAGCCGCATGGTGTCGTGTTCGTTCCTTGTATTCGGAACGATGGCGTGGTCAGCGTCTAACTTACAAACATCAGCCACGCTCGACACATGGCTCGTGCAACTGTGTTTCATCGCCGCCTACCTCACACTTTTCAGCTGTTACCAAGACAAGCGCGCCCAAGGCAAGATGTTTTACGCCTTCATGTTCATAGGCGTTGCCAGCACCTTGTTTGTCCAAGCACTGTTTTTCGTACCGCTGCTGTGGCTGCTCATCGGCACGAACCTCATGGCGTTCAGCGGGCGCAACTTCTGGGCATCGCTTATAGGCCTGACCCTGCCATATTGGTTCTTAGGCGGATACTGCGCCCTGACCGGCCAGATTGACTACATCACGGCACACTTCGCCCCGGAAGTATGGGTTACGCCTTTGTTCCAAGGCATCGAACTGCTCAAACCTGACACCATCGTCACGGTCGCATTCATTGCCGTAAGCGCGCTGATCGGCATTACACACTTCATGCGCAACAGTTATAAAGACAAGATACGCACGCGCATGATTTACGAAACACTGATAACCGTAACCCTGTTCTGTCTGGCTTTCATGATTTTGCAGCCTTGCCACCATGCCAATCTTACAGGCATTCTGGCTATCCACGCCGCCGTGCTAACCGGCCATTTCATTGCGCTCACGAATACGAAAATTACAAACATTGCATTCTGCCTGCTCACAGCCGCGGCAATAGCGATTACAGTGTCAAACCTGATTACGGGACAGTAACAAAGATGAAGCTGACAACTTAAGACGAAAGCCATCAGACATTCATTAAACGATAAAACACCAGACACATTAAAGTATGGACGGATTAATAAGTTTTCTAACCGACTATGGCTATATCGGAATGCTCGTTTCGGGCTTTCTTGCAGGCAGCATATTTCCGCTTAGCAGCGAGGTTGTCATGTTAGCACTTATGGCAGCCGGACTCGACCCGTGGCAACTCGTGATTTACGGTACGATTGGCAACACCCTCGGCAGCATGCTTAATTACTGGATTGGCACGTTCGGGCGAATGGACTGGATTGAGAAATACCTGCACGTAAAGCAGAAAGACCTTGACCGCGCCCAACGCTTCATGGCCGGACGAGGCGCACTTACGGGCTTCTTCGCTTTCCTGCCCGTAATCGGCGAGGCTATAACTATCGTACTCGGACTGATGCGGGCCAATGTCACACTGACACTTATCAGCGTAACCGTAGGCAAACTTGCACGCTACGCACTGCTCGCCTTGGGTGTGGAAATATTCGTCTGATTACGTAAAAAAACGAAAAGCAGGGAAACGGAAAATCCAAATAAAACAAGGTATCCAACCAACCGGGCAAACCCAAAACAACACATATAAGCCCCTATTCACTTAAGCTCGCTTTGCATAAGAAATCAGGGGATTTGCAATAAGCCATGTTTTAGCATCTAAAAGGCCACCTTTTACATCTCAAAAGGTGGCCTTTTGCAATCCAATAGGTAACCTTTTACAAAACGTCGACAAAGCCGGCACCAACAACAAGGTATCAGAAGACTCCAACCAACATTGTTTTAGATAAAATAAAGCATAAGAAATCAGGCACAGGCACATTTATTCAACACAAAAGCGCGGACTTTGCGTAAAATGATGTAACTTTACGCCGGATTAATCTTAAACCTACAATGGAAATAAGGAAATATATCGAAGAAAACGAACCGAGGTTTCTCGACGAGCTGTTCAGCCTGATACGCATACCGAGCATAAGCTCGAAGAAGAGTCATAAACAGGACATGCTGGAATGTGCCGAACGCTGGCGCACACTGCTGCTCGAAGCCGGAGCCGACAGGGCCGAGGTGATGCCGAGCGACGGCAATCCGCTGGTATACGCCGAAAAACATGTGAGCGACGACGCCAAGACCGTATTAATATACGCCCATTATGACGTCATGCCAGCAGAGCCATTGGAGCTTTGGCACAGCGAACCATTTGAACCGGTGGTAAGGGACGGACGCATATGGGCGCGCGGTGCCGACGACGACAAGGGGCAGGCTATGGTCCAGGCCAAGGCTTTCGAATATCTTGTAAGGGAAAACCTGCTGACGCACAATGTGAAATTCATATTCGAGGGCGAAGAGGAAATAGGCTCGCCAAGCCTCAACGCATTTATCAGCAAGCATAAGGAGCTGCTCAAGGCCGACGTCATACTGGTGTCGGACACAAGCATGCTGGGCGCCGACCTGCCGTCGCTGACCACTGGTCTGCGCGGACTTGCATACTGGGAAATTGAAGTTACGGGACCTAACCGCGACCTGCATTCAGGACACTTCGGCGGAGCCGTGGCCAACCCGATAAACACCCTATGCGAGATGCTTGCCACCGTTGTGGGCAAAGACGGACGCATAGCCATACCACACTTCTACGACGACGTGGAGGAAGTGCCACAGGCTGAGCGCGACATGATACGACAGATTCCGTTCGACGAGAACAAATACATGCAGGCCATCGGCGTAAACGCGCTGAAGGGCGAAGAAGGCTACTCTACACTGGAACGCAACAGCTGCCGTCCGTCGTTCGACATCTGCGGCATCTGGGGAGGATACACCGGAGAGGGTGCAAAGACGGTACTGCCTTCCAAGGCATACGCCAAAGTATCGTGCCGCCTGGTACCCCACCAGCAACACGAAAAGATTTCACAACTCTTCGTTGACTACATTAACAGTATTGCCCCTGATTATGTAAAGGTGAAAGTGACGCCCATGCACGGTGGCGAGGGCTACGTATGCCCTATTGACATGCCTGCATACCAAGCTGCCGAGAGGGGTTTTGAAAAAGCCTTCGGCAAGAAGCCCCTGGCAGTACGCCGCGGAGGCAGCATACCCATAATCAGTGACTTTGAGCGCATTCTCGGCATTAAGACTGTGCTGATGGGCTTCGGTCTTGAGAGCAACGCCATACACTCTCCCAACGAAAACTTCCCACTCGACATCTTCCGCAAAGGCATCGAGGCAGTTGTAGAGTTTCACAAACTGTACGATTAAGTGAAGGGTGAAGAACAAAGAGTAAAGAATTCAGAATCTTTCACCGCTTCTTCCTACACATAATAAATAAGGGTCGGCTTTCCGACCCTTATTTATATTATCAATACTTTATTTACACACTGAACTGTCTTGCTTTCAAACTATCAATCTGGAATCATTGCATTTCATTGACAACCTTCATTATCTGCTTGCCCAGTGCGTCAGCCTCCTCCATTGTAGATGCCTCGCTGTACACACGGATTATCGGCTCGGTATTCGACTTGCGCAGATGCACCCACTTGTCGGGGAAGTCAATCTTCACGCCGTCGACATCGTTAACCTGCTGGTCTGCATACATTTCCTTGACTTTTGCAAGAATAGCATCGATATCAGTAGTCGGCGTAAGGTCTATGCGGTTCTTGGCAATGTAATAGTCGGGGAAAGTAGAACGCAACTCGCTCACCTTGCATCCCTTGTGAGCTAGTGACGAAAGGAACAAGGCTATGCCTACAAGGGCGTCGCGGCCGTAGTGGCTCTCGGGGTAAATCACACCACCGTTGCCCTCGCCGCCTATGACGGCTCCTACTTCCTTCATTTTCGTGGTAACGTTAACCTCGCCCACTGCCGAAGCCGTATATTTACCGCCGTGGCGCTCAGTCACATCACGCAGGGCACGTGTGCTGCTCAAGTTGCTGACCGTATTGCCAGGCGTATGGCCAAGCACATAATCGGCAACGGAGACAAGCGTATATTCTTCTCCGAACATACGTCCGTCCTCGCAGATAAAGGCAAGGCGGTCTACATCGGGATCAACAACTATGCCCAAGTCAAAACCACCGCCACGCATACGCTCCATTATGCCACCAAGATTCTTCTCCAAAGGCTCCGGATTATGCTGGAAATCGCCATTCGCCTCGCCATTTAGAATTTCGTACTCTACTCCAAGCGCGTCAAACAGTTCAGGCAGTATGATTCCTCCTACGCTATTTATCGTGTCAACGCACACGCGGAAACCAGCCTTGCGCACAGCATCGACATCTACAAGGTTAAGGCCGAGCACGGCATCGACATGTTTTTTATTATAAGAATTGTCGCTTACGTAACGGCCTACCGCGTCAACTTCCGCATAGACAAAGTCTTCACTGGCGGCAATAGACAAGACCTCGTTGCCGTCTTCCTTGCTCAGGAACTCGCCTTCGCGGTTCAGCAGTTTCAAGGCGTTCCATTGCCGGGGATTATGGCTTGCCGTTATTATAATACCTCCATCGGCACCAGACATTCTGACAGCAAGTTCCGTAGTAGGTGTTGTAGCCAAGCCTATGTCAATAACATCAAAACCTGAACCCATCAATGTTCCGCAAACAACGTTGCGTACCATGTCGCCTGAAATGCGTGCGTCACGTCCTACAACGATTTTTCCGCTGCAATCATTTCCGGCAGCCTTGCGGATGAACATGGCATAAGCACTCGTGAATCTTACAATATCCAATGGATTGAGCGTATCGCCCGCGCGGCCGCCAATGGTACCGCGTATTCCCGATATTGATTTAATTAAAGTCATAACTGATTAAAATTTATAATTAAGAGCCAGTAAGCAATGAAACAAGACTGTCTTCACTGATTACTGGCTCTTGACCGGGGTTATTTATCTTCCTTTTTCGTATGTTATCGTATAATAACAAGGATAAACATTTGACGAAGCAGATTGATGTCCTTGTGTACTTGGCACAATCAAATTAACCTTTGCAATCTCTCCGTCATAAGAGCTTTGCCTGCCCACCTTTATATAATTAAGGGGAATAAGCCAACCTGAAGGCACAGATGCACTGCCATAGAAAGTATACATCAGGCTTGAATTTTGGTCGAACGATGCCGTAAACGTACCGTTGGTATTGGTTACATTCATCTTTTCAGGAATTGAGGCAAGAGCCAATATATCGTTTGTCAGCTGTATCGAGTCGGTCAGCATGTTACGCTCTGTAAAACGGCACAACACATCTGTTGTCTCGCCGTTCTGAATCTTTTCACCACATCCTTCCCTTACAATCTGCATATATACACCAGAATTCTGCATAAGGACAAACTGGTTCTCGTCCAACTTTGTGACATATCCCTGCTCCCTGAACTCATTTTCAGTAATGACAGTTATTGCGGAGTCACGGATGTATCGTTTAATAGCGGCATTCTCCCTATCCCGCTGCTCTGCATAAGTTTCGGAATTATCACAACTTGCAAGCCCTGTAAAAGCAAGCAATACAATAAAAAAATAAGCTAACTTCTTCATTTTTAAATTAATGATAAATGTGTCAACGGCGACAAAATTACAAAAAAATGCGTTAACAATCAATCAACTACTTATATTATTATGCTTTTTTATAAATCATATCAAACATGACTGAAAAACAGAATAAAAGCAACCTTGTCAAGACTCCCCCATTATCCAAGCTCCATAAAGAACGGATATAAGCAAAAAATATTTTATCTACCAAAAATATTACACTTCACAAAATAATAAAACGCCCAAATTCCACACTTCACAACATATTTAATATGTAAACAACAGGCTAAAAACAGAAAAACAAAAGTTTTTTGAAAAAAATGACGGAAAAATTTGGTTGATTTAAAAAAAGTGCGTACCTTTGCATCGCAATTAAGAAAAACGGCCCCGTGGCTCAACTGAATAGAGCATCTGACTACGGATCAGAAGGTTACAGGTTTGAATCCTGTCGGGGTCACTTCAAGAGAGACGCTAAGCAGTTAACAATAAACCGTTTAGCGTTTTTTTCTTTTAACATGTTGCCAAATTTACGCTTTATTTTGCCCCACACAACTATTTGCTATCTTTACAGAAAGACACCCTTCACCTACCAACATATATGCTTTTCAGCACCAGAAACCAATAACAATAAATATACATAGCGGACGCGCTTTATCATTCCAGTAAAAAAACACAAAGCTCTATACTGAAAACAAAATCCATGTATTGAGCCCAATACCACCAAAGAAACATTTCACAAAGACAAAAACAAAAAAAACGGATAGTTGCCAAATTAGCGAACTATCCGTCATTTAGTTGCGGAGGCAGGACTCGAACATGCGACCTCCAGGTTATGAGCCTGGCGAGCTACCAACTGCTCCACTCCGCGATGTTATTAACTCATTTGCATCTCATTTCTGATTTGCGAGTGCAAAGGTAAGTCTTTTTTATGGAATTCGCAAATTTTGGACAAGAAAAATATCGTTTTATGTTAAAAATCCGTTAAAATACAGTTATTTGATATTTTATAATTGACATAAATCAAGTATAACTAAAAAAATGGAACCTAATGTCTTTCATACAGCAAACCACTCGACAAAAAACATGAATTCAACTCACCGCAAAGCGCGGGCAAATATTCATTTTACAGAATATAAACAGAAATATTTTGCCAAATCAAATAAAATTGATAATTTTGCACACGGTAAACCAAATGTGCAAAAACAATCAAGAGGGAGGGAAAGCAGATGTCCATATCTAAGACAAGACAAAAACTAGTGGACGTAGCAAGGCAGCTGTTTGCAAAGAACGGATTGGAGAATACGACAATGAACGACATTGCACGCTCTTCTGGCAAAGGCCGCAGAACACTCTATACCTATTTTAAAAGTAAAGAAGACGTCTATTACGCCGTTATAGAGTCAGAACTCGAACGATTGTCTGACAAGATGGACGAAGTAGCGACGAAAAAGATACGTCCTCAGGAAAAAATCATCGAACTGATCTACACCCACCTTAATATGATAAAAGAGACGGTGATGCGAAACGGAAACTTGCGTGCCGCTTTTTTTCGCAACATCTGGATGGTTGAAAAAGTTAGAAAAAACTTCGACGAAGACGAAATTGAACTTTTCCGAAAGGTTTACGCAGACGGCAAGGCCGATGGTGAATTTGACATTGAGAACGTTGAACTTGTCGCGGACATCACACACTATTGTATCAAAGGCCTAGAGGTCCCTTTCATCTGCGGGCGTCTGGGACATGGCATGACACCCGAAGCAAGCAAGCCCCTTGTAGCGAAAGTCGTCTACGGCGCATTGGGTAAGTCGATAACAAAATAAGCCCTCATAAGTTGAAGCACTAAAACAACAGTAAACTCATACTATCACTACAATAAAAATAACAGAGATTTAAGTTTCATTTAAAACATAAATACAAAATGGGATTATTATCAGGTAAGACCGCACTTATTACGGGTGCGGCACGCGGTATCGGTAAAGCTATCGCACTGAAATTTGCAGAGGAAGGCGCAAATATCGCATTCACCGACCTCGTAATCGACGAGAACGGCAAGGCTACTGAAGCAGAAATAGCCGCAAAAGGCGTAAAAGCCAAAGGCTACGCAAGCAATGCCGCTGATTTCGCCCAGACAGAAGAAGTAGTTAACCAGGTAAAAGCAGACTTCGGATCAATCGACATTCTTGTTAACAATGCCGGAATCACGAAAGACGGACTAATGATGCGCATGACCGAAGCACAATGGGATGCAGTCATCGCTGTCAACCTGAAGTCAGCATTCAATTTCATCCACGCCTGCACACCAATCATGATGCGCCAGAAGAGCGGAAGCATTATCAACATGGCTTCAGTCGTAGGCGTACACGGAAACGCAGGACAGTGCAACTACGCAGCTTCCAAGGCAGGACTCATCGCACTGGCTAAGAGTATAGGCCAGGAAATCGGCTCACGCGGCATCCGCGCCAACGCCATTGCCCCGGGCTTCATCGAAACCGCAATGACAGAAGCTCTGCCCGATAACGTCCGCAAAGACTGGATACAGAAGATACCTCTCCGCCGTGCAGGCCAGGTTGAAGACATAGCCAACGTAGCTACGTTCCTTGCTTCAGACCTGTCTTCATACGTAACTGGTCAGGTTATCCAGGTTGACGGTGGTATGAACATGTAAAAACTTTTAAGGTTAAGGATTATGAGGAAACGGCCAGGTTGGCATGTTTTTCTAATCCTTAACTCTTTTTTCAACGCAAACGATATGAACGTCATTTACGAAGACAACCACATTATCATTGTCAGCAAACGCAGCGGCGAGATTGTACAGGGCGACAAAACCGGTGACAAAACGCTGGCAGACGATGTCAAGGCTTATTTGAAAGAAAAATACGCAAAGCCTGGCAACGTCTTTCTAGGTGTAGCACATAGGCTCGACAGGCCGGTATGGGGTCTCGTTGTCTTCGCAAAGACATCCAAAGCGCTGGGGCGGCTCAACGACATGTTCCGCAACGGCGACGTACACAAAACCTATTGGGCTATTTGCCAAAACCAGCCGCAAGAACCGGAAGCCACCATCACCCACTGGATTACCAGAAACGAGAAGCAGAACAAAAGTTACGCCTACGACAAAGAAGTACCAGGTTCCAAGAAGGCTATCTTACATTACAAAGTCGTCAGTCATTCCGAGCATTACACTTTAGTTGAAGTGGAACTAATGACGGGACGCCACCACCAGATTAGATGCCAACTGGCAAAGATAGGATGCCCAATCAAGGGCGACCTGAAATATGGCGCACGCCGAAGCAACCCTGACGGAAGCATTTCCTTGCTTGCACGTAGGGTAGAATTCATCCATCCAGTATCAAAAGAACCGGTTTGCATTGAGAGTGATGTGCCCGACGACAAACTATGGCATGAAATAAGCCATTGTTAAGGCCTAGAATTATCATTCTGCCTTATTTTATTTATGAAATCATTTCTTTTTTTCAAGAATTATTACTTACTTTGCATAAACTACAATCATAACCATGTAATTCCGTGCAAAGAAGAAAAGTCGTAAAGTTGGCAGTCGGCATAATACTGTCACCATTCATATTGTTCATCATACTAACAGTACTACTTTACATTCCACCTATACAGAATTGGATTGTAAGACAGGTCACTACGTATGCCTCTGAACAGACAGGCATGGATATATCTGTAGACCACGTCAAATTGGTATTTCCACTCGACTTGGGTGTCGAAGGCTTCAAAATGATACAAACAAATGATTCCATTCCTGGAATCAAGGATACGGTTGCCGACGTCCGTAAATTAGTTGTAGACGTACAACTATGGCCGTTACTGAAAAAAAAGGTTGAAATCGATGCGCTTGAGTTCAACGATGTTAAACTCAATACCGCAGACTTCGTACATGAGGCACGTGTAAAAGGCGCGGTTGGCCGTTTATATTTGAAAAGCCACGGCATAGACTTAGGCAAAGAAACCATCAGGGTCAACGACATGTCGCTTGCAGACGCTAACGTCAACGTCGAATTAAGCGACACCGTTCCGCCCGACACTTCAAAAGCCGAAAACAACTGGAAGATAAGCGTCGACAAGCTCAATATCAGCAAGACGAAGGTATCTGTCCATATGCCTGGCGATACGCTCCAGATAGGCGCGTACATCGGCGACGCCGGGGCGACGAACGGATTCTTCGACTTGAAGTCCGGGCTTTACAAAATACAACGCTTCGAACTGTCAGACAGCGAAGTTGCTTACGACAACAACTTCAAGAAACATGTTGAAGGACTTGACCCAAACCACATAACCCTCACCGGCGTCAACATCGCCATTGACACGCTTTACTTCTGTTCTCCCGACATCAGTCTGTCTCTGCGTTCATGCTCGTTCAAGGAAAGAAGCGGCATCAGCGTCGACCAGTTCTCAGGCCGTTTCATGATGGATTCCACCAGGATAAACCTGCCCGCCATGACGCTGAAGACCCCGAATTCAACCATTACTACAAGTCTTGTAATGGACCTTGACGCGTTTGACAAGAAGGATCCTGGCCGTATAAGTCTGCATGCCGACTGTTCGATAGGCAAACAAGACATAATGAGGTTCCTCGGTGGCATGCCATCGGGCTTCACTCGCCGCTGGCCCAACCAACCGTTGAGTATTAAGGCTGTAGTCGCCGGCAATACCAACAACCTTAATTTCGGCGGCGTCAACATCAAGCTGTCGTCGGCCTTCAACATTAATCTGAAAGGCAAGGCTGCCAATGTAACCGACATTGCAAGACTTAAAGCATCAGTAAAAGTTGATGCAAAGACATACAACCTCGGCTTCGTCAACGAGATGTTAAAGGCGCAGGGCACGCCTGTCACAATACCTACCAATATCAGCCTGCGTGGCACCGCCGGCATCGACGGCAAGCACTATACAGCTGACCTTACAGCCACCGAAGGGAAAGGCCGGATAAAAGTAAACGGATATTTTGACGCAAGGCGCAATAACTACCAGGCGTCACTGACAGCAAACAACCTGAGTTTAAGCCATTTTATGCCTGGCAACGGCTTGGGTAACCTAACCGGGCACGTAAACGTCAAAGGAGCCGGAATTAACTTCATGTCACCGCGCACCAAAGCTGCTGTCAAAGCCGGCATCGAAAAATTCAGCTTTGGAAATTACAACCTTGACAGCATAAGCCTGGATGCCGGCATCGATGCGGGCCAAGGCCGTGCCGTATTAAACAGTAACAATCCGCTTGCAAAAGGAATAGTCACGCTTACCGCCACATTCAAGCCAAAGATGATAAGTTCCAGCCTATCTGCCGACATCAAAAACGTCGACTGGTACGGCCTGCGGCTTACAGAATCGCAGTTATCCACCTCTCTGAAATTCGACGTCAACGCCTTCACCGACATGCAGACAATGCTCGGCATCAATGGAATGGTGCGCGACCTCGTCATATCAGACACAGGCCGCGTGTTCCGCCCCAATGATCTTAAAGTCGACATCCTTACAAGCCAGGACACCACTCATTTCATGACCGAATGCGGAGATTTCAAGCTACGCTTCAACGGAAAGGGAGGCTATAAAAAGATACTCGCAAAATTAAATGAATTTACAAAAGAGTTTTCCGCCGAGCTTGACAGCAGGCAAATCAACATTGCCTCGCTACGCGACAAACTCCCAACAGCACAACTATACTTTATCACAGGCAAGGATAATCCACTTAGCCGTTTCATTGCCCGTAAAGGATTCACCTTCCAAGACGCCGACATAGACATTACATCATCGCCAATGCTCGGACTCAACGGCAACATACAGCTTTTGGAACTGCAAAACAGTTCTATCAAGCTCGACACCATACGTTTCAATATAGTATCAGATTCCACAACATGCACCTATAACGCGCAAGTAAGGAATAACAAGAAAAACAAACAATACGTATTCAACGCCCTACTTGACGGATACGTATTCGAAAAAGGCTCCGGAGCAAACATTAAGTTTTACGATGCACAAGACAGTCTTGGGGTGAAACTCGGCTTCGAAGCCTCAATGGAGGAAAAGGGCATAAAAATCCATTTGCTAGACAACGACCCCATACTCGGATACAAAAAATTCAATGTCAACGCCGACAATTACGTCAACCTTGGTGCCGACAGGCGCGTGTCGGCCAAACTGCAATTAATGGCAGACGACGGCACCGGTGTCCACATATACTCGAATGACGAAAACATCGAAGCCTTACAAGACATAACCATCGGACTCAACAAATTCGACTTGGAGAAGGTTCTGACCGTCATTCCATACATGCCTGACATTACAGGAATAATGAATGGCGACTTCCACGTAATACAAACAACAGACGAATTCTCCGTTTCCGCGTCACTTGCCGTCAACAACATGACATACGAACGCAGCCGTATGGGCAACCTCAGCACCGAGTTTGTATATATGCCACAGGCAGACGGCACCCATGCGGTCAGCGCCGTGCTAAGCAACGACGACAACCAGATAGCCGAACTAAGCGGAACATACGGTTCCGACGGCAACATCGACGTAGACGTAACAATGAGCCGCATGCCAATGCGACTGCTCAACGGCTTCATTCCTGACAAGATAATACGCTTCAAAGGTTATGCCGACGGCGGCATAGCAGTCAAAGGCCCGTTGTCAAGACCTTTAGCCAACGGCGAGATAAAACTTGACTCGTGCTACATGCGTAGCGCACAATACGGAGTGCAGCTACGTTTCGAAGACAAACCCATACGCATTGTGGGCAGCAATATCCTATTTGAAGACTTCAAGATGTTCGCCAGCAATAATAATCCGCTCACAATCAACGGCAACATGGACTTCGCCGACTTTAGCGCAATGAACATGGACCTCTCCATGGTAGCCCGCAACCTAAGAATCATAGACTCAAAGGAAAACCGCAGAAGCATAGCCTACGGAAAAGCCTTCGTTGACTTCTTCGCCACGATGAAAGGTCCTATGGAAAGGTTGGAAATGCTCGGGCGAGTCGATGTGCTTGGCACGACAGACATGGCTTATATACTGCGCGACTCACCACTCTCGACCGACAACCGCATGGAGGATCTTGTAAAGTTCGTCGACTTCAACGATACCATAGCCACGGTCGTAGAACACAAGCCAATCTCAGGCTTCAAGATGGACCTTACTATGAACATTGCGCAAGGTGCACATGTCATGTGTTACCTCAACACAGACCACTCTAACTATATCGACCTCATGGGCGGCGGCAGCCTCCGCTTCCAATACAGCTTCACCGGAGACATCAGCCTCACCGGCCGCTATACCCTCGACAACGGCGAGATGAAATACTCATTACCGATAATTCCGCTTAAAACGTTCACAATACAAGACGGCAGCTACATAGAATTCACCGGCGACCCGATGAATCCCAAGCTCAACATCACCGCAACCGAACGTACTAAAGCCAACGTGTCTTCCGGTGGAAACCAGGAACGCACAGTCGAATTCGACTGCGGAGTTGTCATAACCAAGTCACTGGCAGACATGGGTCTCGAGTTCACACTGAGCGCACCTGAAGACGTAACAATCAACAGCGAATTACAGTCCATGAGCGTAGAACAGCGCGGCAGACTGGCTGTAACCATGCTAACCACTGGCATGTACCTTGCCGACGGCAATACCGGCAACTTCTCAATGAACGATGCACTCAACTCGTTCCTGCAAAGCGAAATCAACAACATCACAGGAAGCGCGCTGCGCACTCTTGACCTCAGTTTCGGCATGGATAACTCCACCGATGCCAGCGGTACGTCACACACCGATTATTCGTTCAAGTTCTCAAAGCGTTTCTGGAATAACAGAATAAGGATTGTCGTAGGAGGCAAGGTTTCTACCGGAGCGGAAGTGACAAACCAGAATGAATCGTTCTTCGACAACGTCACCTTCGAATACCGTCTCGGAAAATCGTCAGACAAATACGTGAAACTTTATTACGACAACAATGCCTACGATTGGCTAGAAGGCACGACACGCGAATACGGTGTAGGTTTCACATGGCGCCGCAGCCTTCAAAGCCTTAATGAGATGTTCAGTTTCATGAAGAAGAAACAGCCTGCTGAAAATACGCCAGCCGATTCAACTAAGAACAAAAAATAATGACA
>HF986737.1:5933-6117 GCA_000433175.1 Prevotella sp. CAG:1058 | reverse complement strand
AAAAAATAATGACAAATATAAAACCCATCCACAGCTACCTCCTGGCTGCAGCCATATTGCCATGCGCCCTGCTGTTCGCCTCTTGCTCTACAACGAAGAACATACCTGAAGGCGACCAGCTATTCATCGGCCTTGAAAAGACAGAATACGGGAATTATGAAAAAAACGAACATCTCGACGCCAT
>HF986737.1:0-5814 GCA_000433175.1 Prevotella sp. CAG:1058 | reverse complement strand
TACAGTTTATGGATATGGAATGCCTTTTCCGATTCAAACAACAAGATAGCCAAATGGATTACAAAAACCTTCGGCAAAGCCCCCGTACTGATGCGCCAGGTAAACCCCGAATTACGTGCATCAGTAGCACAATCTGTACTGCGCAACCATGGCTACTTGAACGCAACAGTTAACTATAAGACCATACAGCAGAAGAATCCCAAGAAGGCAAAAATCAGATACAACGTCAACTTCGGTCACCTCTTCACCGTTGACACCTTGGAATACATTGGTTTTCCAGCCGAAGCCGACAGTCTTATACGCAATACAGGAAAACAAGCCAAGATTGCCTCGGGCATGCCGTTCGATGCCTCGACCATGGATGCAGAGCGCAACCGTCTGGCGCAACTGTTCCGCAACAACGGCTATTACTACTACCAACCGAATTTCGCCTCATACCTTGCCGACACCGTAGCTGTGCCAGGAAAAGCCAAACTAAGGCTGCAGATGGCCGGCAATCTACCGGTTTTGGCTAAAAAGAAATGGTATATTGGCAATATAAACATCAACCTGCGCCGGCAGTTCATGGAGCAACTTACTGACTCGTTCTGCCATCGCTACTTCACCGTCAGGTTCAGCGGCAAGCGCCCTCCCATACGCCCAAGGATAATACTGTCCGACCTTAAACTGCGTCCCCGCCAGCAATACAGCTACGACCGTCACACCGAGTCAGCCAACAAAATTAACGGCTCCGGCCTGTTCAGTTCAGTCGAATTCCAATTCACCCCGCGTGACACAACCGGAACCTGTGACACACTCGATCTTGACCTCTCATGCACCTTCGGTAAGCCATACGACTTCTATGTTGAGACAAACTATAAAAACAAAATCAACGGTCGCCACGGTCCAGAACTTGTTGTAGGTATCGTCAAACGCAATGCCTTCCGCGGAGGCGAGAAACTTGACATAAATCTCCACGGTTCTTATGAATGGGAACAGGGCGGCAACGTCAACGGCAATGCAGGCAATACAAATTCATACGAATACGGTATTGACGCCTCTATCGAGTTTCCACGACTAATAGTACCATTCCTCAACCGGCGGCAACGCTTCTTCACCACCCCATCGACATACGCCAAGCTGGCCACAAACCAGCTCAACCGTCCAGGATATTTCAAGATGCTCACCTTCGCAACCGAATGGACATACACATGGCAGAAATCCGACAGATGGCGCCACGAATTCAGTCCGCTGACACTGCAATACCAGAAACTCAGCCGCACCACGGCAAAGTTCGATTCAATACTGTACGCAAATCCTTATATCGAGACATCCATGCAGGACGTCTTCATACCTAAAATGAGGTATACACTGACATACAGTTCGGCAATGCGCAGCCGTCATCCTTTTGTATGGTCTGTTACCCTTACCGAGTCAGGCAACTTTCTGTCGCTCGGATACATGGCGGCAGGCAACAAATGGAACGAAGCGGGCAAACAACTCTTCAACAACCCGTACGCCCAATTCGCTAAACTGGAAACAGATATCAGCAAGACCTGGACACTGGCACACAAGACACACCTCGTGGCGCACGCCAGCGCAGGTCTTATCTATACCTACGGCAACAGCCTCAGCGCACCATATAGCGAGCAGTTCTATGTGGGCGGAGCCAACAGCATACGTGCGTTTGCAGTACGAAGCATAGGCCCCGGCAGCTACACCACAGACGTGTCGCGCCTTTCCTACCTCGACCAGACCGGCGATATCAAGCTGCAACTGAACCTTGAATACCGTTTCAACATCTTCGGCAACCTGTATGGCGCTACATTCATCGACGCCGGCAACGTATGGGCGCTGCGCGACGATGGATACCGTAAAGGAGCTAAGTTCGAACTGAAAAACGCATTAAAGGAAATGGCGCTCGGCACAGGTATAGGACTACGCTATGACCTCGAATTCCTCGTGCTCCGTCTTGACTGGGGCATAGGTCTGCACGTACCTTACGAGACAGGCAAGAGCGGTTTCTACAACATACCTAAATTCAAGGACGGCCAGGCTATCCACCTTGCGGTAGGCTATCCGTTCTAAAGTATCCCCCTGCAACAAACTCATACATGATAAAAGAGTTAGGCGCGGCAATGCCGCGCCTAACTTAATATGACACTTACGATAAAGTTCAAGGAAGCAGCACTTTACGTCCGCCAACAATATAAATGCCGTGAAGCGATGTCAAAGGTGCATTAACCCTGCAGCCCTGAAGGTCGTATACAGGCTGTCCTTCAAGCGACTCGGGAGTGAACGACTCAGGCAGCCTTATGCCAACATCGTCAGGATTACCCTTTCCGTTAAGCAACGGATAAGCATCCGTGCCCACGTCTTGCCCCCACGGCGTCGGGTCTTGCGTGCCGTTAAGCAACACACATATACGTCCGCTGGCAAAATCGTCTTCAGTGCATGCGGAAAGTCCTGAGAGGTCTGCACAATCATTCTGGTAAACACCGGGTATCAAACCGCCGGTGGTGTCTTTGTAATAACAGTTTGTAACTGCCAACGAGGCATTCTCGCCTGTAAAACCCGATGTCTTTATCTGCCCGATAAACATTCCCGTCTTTGCATCAGGTGACTCCTGGCTAGCCAAGGCGACGTCGCCATACGAGAAGGTATTGGCAATGACATCCGCCTCGTTGCCGTTGCAGTCGTAAATCGCAGCTATGCCGCCTGTCACCTTGTCGCCCGTCACCTTTCCGGCGTTGTAGCAATTACTTACGGAAGAAGTGGCCATGACGCCGAATAAGCCTCCGCTGTTAAAATGACCGGCAACGTCGCCAATGTTATAACACTGTTCGACATCCGAATTATAAAGGCTCAGACAAAGTCCGGCCGTGTGGCAAAAGTCTGGCGAATAAATATACGACTTTTCCGTACTGACATTACCGGAATTGTGGCAATTCAGCATTTTACCAGCCATGACGTTGACAAGGCCGGCGGCATTTGCTTCAGAAGAATAATATTCTTCTTCAAGTCCGTAAACATCACCTTCGTTATAGCAATAAGTCAAGGTGTCTGCTGTTCCAGCAATAAGTCCATAGGCATACGAGCCTGTAATATTACCCTTGTTGTAACAGTTGTCCATTTGCCGCACGTCTATGTTACCAAAGCCGCACGCCGTACAGTTGCGTCCGCCTGTCACGTTACCAACGTTATAGCTGTCAGATATTTTTATTTCGTTGCATCCGATACCGTTGCCAATCAGACCTCCAAGGTTCTCCTGGGAAAGAACTTCATCACATGAAGCAAGGCTTATTTCACCAGCGTTGTAACAGGTCTCAATTTTCAATATTCCGTTGTCGCAATAAGCAAACAAACCGCCTAGAGTTCCACAACCAGAAACAGGCGCTTCATTTCGGCATTCGCTTATAGTGGCATTGCCAGCCATGAAGTCGGCCACCAGGCCTGCTGCCTTATTGCCGGAAGTAGATTTACCATCATATATAATTCTGCCCGTATTCTCACATTGCGACATGCTGTCGTGCACTGACAGCCTGCCGGCAATGCCTCCGATTACTGAACCATCATGTGATGTAACAAGTCCCGAGTTTGAGCATTCCGACAACATAGCAACTTCACCGTAGCCGATAATTCCGCCAGACTGGAATACGCCGTTGATTTCACCTTCGTTTGAGAGTCTTGCGGCTGAACAACCGCCAATCGACATATAGCCAGCTATGCCGCCAGCCATACCACTGCAGTAGACGTTTCCACTATTTTTACAGTCAGACACCGAACAACCCTCATAGCCTTCAATATAGCCAACAATGCCGCCTGTGCTGGTAGTACTGATTATATATCCTGTCTCTACACTCTCACATTTTATGTTTCCCGTATTGCTGCAGCCATTAACTGAAGAATATGATAACTGTCCAGCTATGCCGCCGGCAAATGTTTCGAACGCGAACGGGTCAGGAGTAAACGAGAGCGCATCGCGGTAAATTGAGCAGCCATAATTATGGCAATTATCTATTTTCCCCGTTTCCATCCAGCCTACAACAAACCCGACACTATTGCAATCTTCCGTGAGGACATCACCCTTTGCCAAGGAGTTTTTCACATTAAGATTGCTTATCACACCGTTCCTTACAGCACCGAAAAGGCCGTTATTAAGATAAGTCATGTCAAGATAAAGGCCGCTGATGGTATGTCCATTGCCATCAAAATTGCCCTGGAACCACATATTATACCTCCAATCATGGCCTATCGGCACCCACGCCTGCGGCTCGCCATCGCCTTCAACCGTGCCATCCGTACCGAACGTAAACCCCGGATTCAGGTCGATGTCCGCAGTAAGGGCAAAATACACGCCCTCATAGCTTGAACCATTGTTGACGTGCCAAGCCAGGTCGGCCAGCTGTTGCGCCGAATTAATAAGATAAGGACTCTCCTCTGTACCTAACCCCTCATAATAAGGCAAGTCCGCCATATCGTCAGGATAAGTCCAACTCGCAGCCTCTGCGACTGTACTGCATGTAAAAAAGCCGGCAATCATAAAAGCCATCCCGGTCAAGATAAAATTCCTCTTCATACCGAAATATGTTTTTATAGTAAAATATCCACGAATGATTTAAATCGCAGGCAAATATAGCGATTATTTGTCCAACAGCAAAGATTTTGTACCAACAGGAGTTATTATTATCCCAAAAACTTTAACCATATAATAGAATTTCATTATATTTGCCCATATAATATTCAAATACAACAATGAAAAATATAAATACAAGAAGAAGTATCAGAAAGTATTCTGACAGGGAAGTTACAGACGAATTACTACACCGCCTGCTATCCGAGGCGTCGCGCACGCAAACCATGGGTAACATGCAGCTGTACAGCGTAGTCGTCACACGCTCAGCAGAGATGAAGGCCAAGCTCGCCCCAGCCCACTTCAACCAGCCAATGGTCACAGAGGCACCGGTAGTACTGACATTCTGCGCCGACTTCAACCGTGCGAGCGAATGGTGCCGCTGCCGCAAGGCGGAGCCGGGCTACGACAACTTCCTCTCATTCCTCAACGCCGCCACCGACGCCCTGCTCTACACGCAGACCTTCTGCAACCTTGCAGAAGAAGAAGGCCTCGGCCTGTGCTATCTCGGGACAACAGTCTACATGCCCCAGATGATTATAGACACTCTGCGCCTGCCGCAGCTCGTGATGCCGGTGGCAACGATAACGCTGGGCTGGCCCGACGAGAATCCGCCGCTAAGCGACCGCCTGCCCCTCGAATCGTTCATACACGACGAGACCTACCATGACTACACTCCGGCAGACATAGACCGCTATTACGCTGAAAAAGAGTCTCTCGAAGAGAACAAAGAGTTCGTACGCATCAACAACAAGGAGACCCTTGCACAGATATTCACAGACATACGATACACCAAGAAAGACAACGAAGCCATGTCTTCAGGACTCATGCAGGCACTAAAGAACCAGGGCTTCATCAAGTGAGACCGGCATGCACTATTTCCATGTCCGTTAGACCACAACTGACCGGGGCTGACCAAAATAGTTTGAATATGTAAAGCAAGGCATGAACGACATGCGAAGCAGTAATTGGCCAGTCAAAGTTAGCGGATATTGCAATTATCGTGATAACTGTTGGAGCGTATCTTGCCTGTGGCAAGATACGCTCTTATGCATAAATAATGCAAAAGCACATAAACAAAAGGTTACCTTTTACGCCTCAAAAGATAACCTTTTGCATTGCAAAAGACGGCAAACGGCAATGCAAAAGGCGGCATATTAGATTTCAGTGACTATGCCTAAAAATACTTTACACCAAAAGTC
>HF986736.1:1593-2639 GCA_000433175.1 Prevotella sp. CAG:1058 | reverse complement strand
GGCGCCGAAGTTGCCTATCCTTATGTAGCCGATGCCGGGACGTATCATGTAGACGGCGTCGACGCTCTTTACGGGTATCTTGTCGCGCTTGACGGTGAATTTCAGTGTTTCAGCCACTCCGCGGCGCACTATTCCGAGGTTTACCTTCGTACCTTTGGGACCGCGCAGGCGGCGCATGATCTCCTCGCGGCTCATCTTAACGCCGGCTATTGCCGTATCGTTGACGCTCACGATGCGGTCGCCCGCCATGATGCCCACCTTTTCCGACGGGCCTTTTGATACGGGCTGGATTACGAGCAGCGTGTCGTCGACCATGTTGAACTGAACGCCTATGCCCTCGAAGTTGCCCTGCAGCGGTTCGGTTAGCGCCTTCACTTCCTCTGGGTCCGAGTAAGACGAGTGCGGGTCGAGTTTCTCTAGCATTCCGCGTATGGCGTCCTCGACGAGTTTCTTCTCGTCAACCGAGTCGACGTATAGGTTGTTTATCGCCATTTCGGCTATCTGCAGCTTGCGTATGGGGCTGTCTTTCGAGAAGTCGAGCGTTATCTGCGCCGTTGCCGGCAGCAGCGACGCGAATAGGCATATAAGTAAGATTGGTAATGATTTCTTATTCATTGGTTTGTCGTTTTGTATGGGTATGGAGCGTTGCCGTTCCCGTTTCCAGGCCTGTCAGAACACCTCTTCCTCCTCCGGACGGTCTTCCTCGATGACAAGGTTGTCAATGATGAAGTTCTGGCGCTCGGGCGTGTTCTTGCCCATGTAATATTCCAGGAGCTTCTGCACCTGGTCGGTCTTGTGCAGGGTTACCTGCTCGAGGCGCATGTCGGGGCCTATGAAGTTGCGGAACTCGTCGGGGCTTATCTCGCCGAGACCTTTGAATCGTGTTATCTCAGGGTCGGGACCAAGCTCCGTTATGGCTTTCAGGCGTTCGTCTTCGCTGTAACAGTAGCGTGTGATGAAGTCGCCTTTCTTGTCCTTCACTTCTTCCAGCGCCTTCTTGTTGCGTACCTTTGTGCGCTTGTTCCTTACGCGGAACAGCGGCGTCT
>HF986736.1:0-1528 GCA_000433175.1 Prevotella sp. CAG:1058 | reverse complement strand
GGGGAAGAATTGCAGGAAGAAGGTTATTATCAGCAGGCGGATGTGCATTCCGTCGACATCCGCATCGGTTGCCACGATTACCTTGTTGTAGCGCAGCGTGTCGAGTCCGTCCTCTATGTCGAGCGCCGCCTGCAGCAGGTTGAACTCCTCGTTCTCGTACACCACCTTCTTTGTAAGGCCGAAAGAGTTGAGCGGCTTGCCTCGCAACGAGAACACCGCTTGCGTGTTTACGTCGCGGCTCTTGGTGATTGAACCGCTTGCCGAGTCGCCCTCGGTTATGAATATGGAGCTTTCTTCCTTGCGGTCGTTCTTCACGTCGCTGAAGTGTATGCGGCAGTCGCGCAGCTTGCGGTTGTGCAGGTTGGCCTTCTTGGCGCGCTCGCGTGCCAGTTTTGTCACTCCCGCCATTTCCTTGCGCTCCTTCTCCGAGGCCTGTATCTTCTGCAGCATTACCTCCGCCACGTCGGCGTTCTTGTGCAGGTAGTTGTCCACTTCGGTCTTTATGAAGTCGCCTACGTACTTGTTCACGCTTACGCCGTCAGGACTCATGGTAAGCGAGCCGAGCTTGATCTTCGTCTGGCTCTCGAACATCGGTTCCTCAACATTTACGGCGATGGCGGCAACGAGGCCGTTGCGTATGTCGGTATATTCGAAGTTCTTGTTGAAAAACTCCTTTATAGTCTTGGCTATGTGCTCCTTGAACGCGCTCTGGTGCGTACCGCCCTGGGTGGTGTGCTGGCCGTTGACGAACGAGTGGTACTCCTCGCCGTACTGGTTGGTGTGGGTGAACGCTATCTCGATGTCTTCGCCCTTGAGGTGTATTATAGGGTAAATGCCGTCGGTGGTCATCGTGTCGTTGAGCAGGTCTTCAAGTCCGTTGCGGCTCAATATGCGGCGACCGTTGAACATTATGGTAAGCCCCGTGTTAAGGTAAGTGTAGTTGCGGAGCATCGTTTCGACGAAGTCGTTGTGGAAAGTGTAGTTCTTGAACAGCGTGTTGTCGGGCTCGAAGAACACGTATGTACCGTTCTCGTCCTGCGTGTCTTCGGTCACGTCGCTTTTAAGAACGCCCCTTTCGAACTTCACCGTGCGCACCACGCCGTCGCGGTAAGACCTCACCTCAAACTTGGAGCTAAGCGCATTGACGGCCTTTATACCGACACCGTTGAGGCCGACGCTCTTCTTGAACGCCTTTGAGTCATACTTTCCGCCGGTGTTGAGCACGCTTACAGCCTCTACGAGCTTGCCCTGCGGTATGCCGCGGCCATAGTCGCGGACGGTTACCCGGAGGTTGTCGTCAAGGTCAATCTCAATCCGTTTGCCGGCTTTCATCTTGAACTCGTCTATCGAGTTGTCGATGACTTCCTTAAGCAATACGTATATTCCGTCTTCCGGCATCGAGCCGTCGCCCAACCGTCCGATGTACATTCCGGGACGGGTGCGCACATGCTCCATGTCGGACAGGTGCCTGATGTTTTCGTCTGTATAAGAAGTTGTAATTTTATTCTCTTCGCTCATAAAATTCCAA
>HF986735.1 GCA_000433175.1 Prevotella sp. CAG:1058 | reverse complement strand
TTTTTCATACCATTTTGCCGCTTTTGTGTAATCTTGTTCTACGCCTTGTCCATGGTAATAGCAATAGCCTAAGTTGTTTTGTGCACCGGCAAGTCCCGGTTCTGCCGCCTTTTCATACCAGAATACAGCTTTCGCGTAATCTTGCTCTACGCCATGTCCATTCGCATAGCAAACGCCTAAGTTGTTTTGTGCATAGGCATATCCCTGTTCCGCCGCCTTTGTATACCATTGTGCCGCTTTCGCATAATCTTGTTTTACACCTTGTCCATAAGCATAGCAAAGACCTAATATGTATTGTGCATAGGCATTTCCTTGTTTTGCGGCCTTTTCATACCAGAATACAGCCTTTGCGTAGTCTTTCTCCACGCCTAGTCCGTTTTCATAGCACAAGGCTAAGCCGCCTTGTGCATCGGTATATCCTTGTTCCGCTGCTTTTTCATACCATTTTGCCGCTTTTGTGTAATCTTGCTCTACTCCTCGTCCGTTATAATAGCAAACGCCTAAGTTGTATTGCGCATCGGCATCTCCCTGTTCTGCCGCCTTTTCAAACCAGTTTGCCACTTTTGTGTAATCTTGCTCTACGCCTTGTCCGTTCGCATAGCAAATAGCTAAGTTGTATTGCGCGTTGGAATATCCCTGTTCCGCCGCCTTTGTATACCATTGTGCCGCTTT
>HF986734.1 GCA_000433175.1 Prevotella sp. CAG:1058 | reverse complement strand
AAGCGGCAAGAAGGGCGACCACCTGATTGGCGACTACTATGTGGCCTTCGACAAGCACTACCGCGAGGAGGTTAAGGAGCTTGAGGCTAAGTTTAAGGCTGAGGGCATGACCGACGAAGAGGCTGAGAAGAAGGCAAAGGACGAGGCTCCGCTGATAAAGGAGGCTCACGACATGCTCGTGAAATGGGAAGCCAACGACCCCGAGGTGCGCGCACTGTGGGAGAAGATGAACTCATGGGTTTACGCCGGATTCGACGAGACTTACAAGGCTCTGGGCGTAGGCTTCGACAAGATATACTATGAGTCGCAGACTTATCTGAAGGGAAAGGCAAAGGTGGAGGAAGGACTCGAGAAGGGACTCTTCTTCCGCAAGGACGACAACAGCGTATGGGCCGACCTCTCTGACGAGGGCCTCGACCAGAAACTGCTGCTCCGCTCTGACGGCACATCGGTGTATATGACTCAGGACATCGGTACGGCAGAGATGCGCTTCAACGACTATCCTATCGACAAGATG
>HF986733.1 GCA_000433175.1 Prevotella sp. CAG:1058 | reverse complement strand
GCCATGCCGGCATGCCTTGTCTTGTTGTCAGTCATAGTCTTCCTCCTTTCCCACGGTTTCGCGCAGCAGCCTGAGCGCCTTAGCTATATGTTTCTTCACTGTCGAGTGGCTTATCCCCAGGCGTTTTGCCGCCTGCATGCGCGTGTTATGTTCGTAGTAACACAGCCGTATGATGCTGCGTGCAGGCTCGTCCAGTCCGTCGGCCACGGCCTCCATGCGTTCCAGCATCCGTTCATGGTCGCGATACCCGTTGTCGGCGTCGGCCTGTGTAGCCCTGGCCAGCTCCCCGGCTGCACGGCTCTCGGTCTTCATTCGCCTTAGCCTGCTCAGACAGCCGTTGCGCACACACATGTATAGCCACGCCCCGCGGTCGGCAGGGCGTAGCGTGTCGAAGCGCGCCCATGCCTTCTCCATGACGTCGGCCACCACGTCGCGCCCCTCGTCGGCATCGCCCGTAAGCTGTACGGCAAACCTTACCAGCTTTGGATAATACTCGCAGAACATACGCCTGAAGTCGTCTTTATTATTATTGTTCTTGCTCTTAAACAACATTTTCCACCATTTACCAGCCCCAGGGGTGCCACATCTTGGCGCGCCACGGAGGCATTAACAGTGCAAAGGTAACACAATTTCCGCCAAACCGGTTATTTCAGTCGCTCTTTCTCGCTCCGTCCGGCTCCCTTGCCCTTGTATTTTGTCTTGGTGGCATTGAACGTGTAGTTTACGCTTATGCCGATGCGTTGGGAGTCTGACCATGTACGGACATCGTAGTAAGTCCTGTCGCCGTAGCAAGTGAAGCGGTAACGCCCGGTATTGAATACGTCGTTAACCGTCAGTGACACGCGCAGCGACTTGTCCTTGAAGAATGTCTTTACCACACTCAGCCTGACACTTCCGCTCTGCTGGCCTATGGCGTAGCTCTGTTTGGCACGCAGGCTTAAGTAGCCGTTGATATAGACTAACCAGTCGTTCTTGAAGGAGAAAGTGTTCTGTAATGTAAAATTGAATCTTGGGCGGTTCCACGAGTATGGAATGCCTAAAGAGCTGGCGTCTGATGTATACCAGTCGACTCCTGTTGTCAGTTGGGGCTGCCACACGCCGAATTTTGGAGTCAGCACGACCGCAGCTCCGTATTCTTTTGCGTATGGCAGGCTTGCCTTTGTCTCAAGTATCACGCCCGGATGCCCGGTCTCGTCATACGGTTTGAAGAACGATGTGTACATGTTGAGCGTGTAGTCGTACCATAAAGAGAAGTTTATCCATTTCCATCCGCCGTCGAATGAGATGTAGTTATGCTTCTGAGGTACAAGCAGCGGATTGCCGCTATAGTATTCATACTTGCTGTTATAGCTTGTCGCGCTCGACAGCATGCTATAGTCCGGACTTAACTTCATAAGCCGGTAAGCCAGCGAGAAGTTCCAGTCGCCGTGGCTGTAGTCGACCGATGCCGATGGTAAGATGTCGTTGTAAGTCGGGCTTTGCTCCGCTTTCAGCACACCGGCTTCATAATATATGGTGCGCTGGTGCTCGTAACGCACTCCGATTCTTGTTTGGAAACGACCGAAATCGTGCGTATAGTCGGCGAATGCCGAATAGTAGTGCTGGCTCAAATGGTCGTCGGCATTTGCAGAAAAGCCGCTCTGCGTGAAGCGGTCTTTACGGTCGGTGAATGTCTCTTCAGTACCGAAAGCCAGCTCACCGCCAAACAGCGGTGCTGTAACAACCAGCTTTGCGGCATAAAGGGAGTTGTGTACGTCGTTGTAAGATGTGGCGTCAGTTTCGCTGTTGCTCAGTGCTTTAAATTGGTTGCTTGAACCTCCGCAGTAATAGTCGGCATTGAAGTCTATGCCCCATTTGCCGAAAGTGCCCGTGTAATAGGCGTTGACAGAATGGTTCCATCCGTAGTCATAGACTTTGTCCGACTCGGTTTCAATATTGTCATACATTTCTCCGTCGCGCCATACATCGGTGTTACCGTTTGACGACAGGTTGCCGTCACCGAGTGTTTTGTTAAAGGCATAGCGCATACCGAACGACTGACGGCTGTCAATCTCGTAGTTGAAACCGGCTTCGCCGTTCATGATGTTGTCTTTGGTGGTACGTTTCTCCTTTGACATTATTTTCCATGAAGGCGACGTTGTCATGATACTGAGAAGTTCTCTTTTGAAGAGATCGTTGCTTTCAGACAACGCTCCTCTCATGAAAATGTCAAGGCCTCCGGTGCGGTAGTTCAACGAGAAATTTTCCGAACCTGTGCCCCTTTGTCCCTGCGACCAGTTAACATTTGCCATACCGCTGAATCCTTGTCCTCTCAGACGGATAGTCTTGAGGCGTATCACTGCGCCGACTTCAGAAGAATAGCGTGCCCCGGGATTCATTATTATCTCTGCTTTGAGTATCTCGCTGGCCTGAAGCGTGTTAAGTTCGCTTTGGTTGTATACCTTACGTCCGTTTATGTAAATCTCCGCTTCGCCACGGCCTATTACGCTGATTTTGCCGTTTCCGCCGGTAACAAACGGCAGATAGCCCAGCAAGTCGGCTGCCGAGCCCGTCATGGAGAGCGTTGAGCCGGCCACGTTTGCCGTTATTGTGCTGCCTTTACGCTCAATCATAGGGCGTGACGGATTAACCTCAACGCCTTTAAGCATTATGGCGTCGGGCTCCATGGCTATGTTGTTTTCACGGCGACAGTCCACCACGGCCGTCTTGTAGCCCACGTAAGACACCTTGAGCAGGCAGCCGCCCTGCGGCATCGAGGGTAGCGCAAACGTGCCGTCGGCAGCTGTAACGCATCCCGCAATGTACGACTTGTCGCCCTCGGCCAACATAACCACGTTGGCGTAAGCCAGCGGCGAGCCTTTCTGGTCGGTCACACGGCCGTGCACCTTGACGCTTCGCTGGCGCGCCTCGCTGTACTGCACCACGAAGTAAGCGTCGCGCTCGACGAACGCGAACGGCTTGTCACTTAGTATGATGGCGAGCGCTTCCGCCTGCGTCTTGTTCCTTACGTGGGCCGTAACCTTGTAGCGTTCAGTCTCCTTGTATGTAAACAGGATGCTCTTTCCGCCGGCTTTCTCGAGCCGTTTCAGCGCCGACGGCAGCGGCTCGTCAATGAACCGCAGTGTCAGCAGCCTGCCACCGCCGCCTCCGGCCGCACTTACGGCCAGGCACACAGCCATGAGCCACAGCAGCACAACGAACCTTATGTATTCGGTAAACCTGCACATTGCTAATCCATGTTTCTTTTTCCTTATTACACACATAACACGGAAAAGGGTACGATATTGTATGGTTTTTATCGGAATTTAACATTTTGACGAGCTATATTGCTGGTTCGGAAGCCTGTGTGCTTCATTTCTTTGCAGCGTTAAATATTTGGATAAACAACGGTGCGCTTGTAAAGAAAAACGAAAACCATTATCCGTTTGAGGCTCCAGGAATGGCCGTACCGGTCACGGTTCCTTACTTTTGACTGAAAAACGGACGAATTTGGCTGCCTTTGGTAAGGTGTTGATAAACAATGTATTAAGGTGCTTGAAGTTAAATTTTGCGGCTGTTAAGAAGGTAAAAGATGGTGTTTTGCGCTGTAAAAGGATAGCTTTTGGCATGCAAAAGGCATGGTTTTAGCCGTTAAAACAGTTGATTAAGGTACTGAAACAAAGCAGTTTTGTATTGGTTTTAGGTTGCGAATGCAAACGAGTGTTAACTAAGCGGTATTGCAATCTGTCTATGTTTAACATTCGTTATGTGTTGTTTTCCTATTTCGGAAAAATCAGTTGTCAAGATATTTTACTGCGTCGCGGATTCGTGGCGGAGCTTTATGTCGTGTGAAAGTGAATTGCATACCTTCACGGTGCGGTAACAAGGCACGGGATGTTGACGCTGTCTCGGTGGGTTTTGTATCCGGAGTTGTTGGCGAAACAGCAGAAGCGTGCAACACATTCAAGTGCTGCACGCTTTTGCTGTTTATCCTTTTGTATTCTTCCTTATAACTTGCCAACCTTCCGTCCGTTACAGTTGACCGAACACCCGGTAGACGTTGGCTGTTGTGGTATCGGCCACTTCCTGCTCGGTTACGCCGTAACATTCGGCGAGGCGCTTCAGCACGTGCAGGGTGTATGCGCTCTCGTTGCGCTTGCCGCGCATGGGCACGGGGGCCATGTATGGCGAGTCGGTCTCGAGCACTATGCGCCCGAGCGGTACGGCAGCCGGCAGCGTCTCAGGCAGATGCGACTTCTTAAACGTAAGCACGCCGCCTATGCCGAGTACGAAGTTGTCAAACTGCAACAGTTCGGCAGCCTCTTTCTCGTTGCCGGTGAAGCAGTGGAACACTCCTCCGGGCAGTTCGTTCTTGTATCGGCGCATCATGTTCACCATTTCATTCTGTCCTTTACGGCAGTGAATCATCAGCGGCAGGCGGTATTCTATTGACCACTGCACCTGGCGTTCGAAGGCTTCGAGCTGCTCGTGCTCGAACTCGCGGCTCCAGTAATAGTCAAGTCCTACTTCGCCTATGGCAATGAATGGGTGGCCGGGCTGTTCGAGGCGGCGGTGCATCTGTTCGAGTACGGTGCTCCAGTCGGCCTTTACCTCTTCGGGATGAAGGCCTATCATGGGGTAGGCGTAGCCGGGGTAGCGGCTGCATGTGGCAAGCACGGTGTCGACCGATGGCAGGTCGATGGCGGGTATGAACACCCGGCCTACGCCAGCGTCCTTGGCTCGTGCGATGACATCGTCGCGGTCGTCGTCAAACTCGTGTCCGTCGAGGTGTGCGTGTGTGTCGATGAAATACATTGTGTTGTATTGTTATTCTGCGACCTTTGCGGCCTGTTGTTCCATTTTTTTCTTCTCGTTCTTGCGGTAGTAGTATACCACGCCGAGGCGGCGGCAGTGGTCGAGGCGCTCCTCCACGGGCTCGTCCTTGAAGCGGGCTTCTATCTGGTTCCACAGGTCGAGCAGCACGGCGTCGACCTCGGGGCGTATCTGCTTCAGGGCGTCGAGCGCCGCGGCTGTGCGCTCCTGCAGTCGCTTCTGCTGTGTGTAGCATTCCTCGAAGATGTCGAGGTGTGTGCTTACCATGCCTATCGTGGGGTTGTATATGGGGCGTCCGCCGGCCTTGACGCGTGCCTTCTCGCCCTCGGCGGCTTGCCGTCCCAGCCTTATCAGGCCTGCGGCTCCCTTGAATGGGGGCAGGGCTGTGGCGTCCTGGTCGAGCCCGTAGAGGGTTAGGGCCTGCCGTTTTATCTCGCCGCGCTCTACGCCCATCATCAGCACTTGCAGGAAGTGGCTTACGTACATCGCTGCGTTGCGCTGCAGGCGGTCGGCCTTGCCTGCGCTCCTCAGCTGCGCCGAATACGACACGCGGTATTGCTCGGCCGCCGTAAGCAGGCGGTCGTAGGCAGGCTGGGCGCGGTTTATCGTGTCCCAGCTGATAAACCTGTTGCGTGCGGTGTATATCTCGTTGCTGTCAAGCACCGTCTTGAGCGCCCTCAGGCGTGCGGCGTCGGTCTTGGGGAGTCTTCTGTATGGCATCTGTCAATAGTGGATGGGTGTTGAGGCGTCAGCACAGTTGCGGCCGCCGGTTGGGCGGCATGCGGCATGTCAGCTCTTGCGCTTCATCATTTTGTCTGTATATCCGGCAAGCACGGCCTTGCGTTCGTCTGGCACGTTGACGGCGGCTAGGTACTTGCGGCTTTGGTCGAAGTAGTAGTTTATCTTCTGCTCGGCCAGCTCCTTGATGCCCACCTTGTCGTAAATGGCGGTTACGGCGGCTATCTTCTCAGCCGGGTCGAACTCTTCAGCCGTGACCCATCTGGTCAGTTCGCCGCGCATGTCGTCGCCGGCGCGGTTGTAGGCGTTGATGAGCATGTATGTCTTCTTGTTGCAGAGGATGTCGCCTCCGATGGCCTTGCCGAAGACTGCAGGGTCGCCGTAAACGTCGAGGTAGTCGTCCTGCAGCTGGAAGGCCAGTCCCATCAGCTCGCCGAACTTGTACAGGTTGTCGGCGTCGGCGGCAGGGGCGCCTGCCTGTATGGCACCGAGCTTGAGCGAGCATGCCAGCAGGACGCTCGTCTTGAGGCGTATCATCTCGATGTATTCGTCCTCGGTTACGTCGGTGCGTGACTCGAAGTCCATGTCGTACTGCTGGCCTTCGCCTATCTCGAGCGATGTCTCGGTGAACAGGTCGAGTACAGGCTTGAGCTTGTCGGGCGCGCACTGCATCATGCGCTGGAATGCCAGCACCAGCATGCTGTCGCCCGAGAGGATAGCCGTGTTGGCGTCCCACTTGACGTGTACCGTGGGCATGCCGCGCCTCATGGCAGCGTTGTCCATCAGGTCGTCGTGCAGCAGGGTGTAGTTGTGGTATGTCTCAATGGCGCACGCCGTGGGCAGTATGCTCTCGGGGTCGTCCTTGAACATGTTGTAGGCCATGAGCATCAGCGACGGCCTGATGCGCTTGCCGCCCATCGACAAGGCGTACTTCACGGGCTCGTAGAGGCTTTGCGGCTCGCGAGTGTAAGGCAGGTTGTCAAGGTACGAATTTATCTTCTCGAGGATTTCATTTGCTGTCAACATAGTTTCAGGGTTTTGTAGATGTTGGTTATATTATAGTTTGAATACAATCGGTATGCAGAAGTACGTGCGGCAGGGCTGCCCCTTGTCCTTGCCCGGCGTCCATTTTGGCATCTGCCGCAATACGCGCAGCGCTTCGCCGTCGAACTCGGCGCCTGCCGACCTTACTATCTTGTGGCCGGTCGTGGTGCCGTCCTTGTTGATGATGAACGACACGAGCACCGTGCCCTCCTTCTTTGCGCGCTGCGCCGTGATGGGATATTTAAGCCGCTTGGTCAGCCACTGCACGAACTTTGACATGCCACCGGGAAACTCGGGCAGCTGCTCGACTACGTGGAAGTCAAGCGGGTTGTCGTCTTCCGTGCTTGGGGCGACGAGCGATATAGGAGCGTTGGATATGTCGGTTACGCCGCCAACGCCAACGCCGAGCTGGCTGTTAAGGTCGTTTATGTCGAGCAGCGGCTTGCTTACGGTTTCGTCATTGGCCTTACGGTCTACGATGTTCAGTTTGCTGCCCTGCTGCTTCTGCGGCGATTGAGGCGCTGCGGCCACCATGTCGTCGCGGTGTATTACGGGTGTCATTTCGATGTCTTGCGAAATGTCTTCGAGTATGTCGTCGCCGGTCTCGGGCAGTCCGCTGTGCGTAGTGAACTCGAGCGCGCCGAGAAAAAGCGAAAGCACGACGACAAGTCCGATTAAGAAACCAGACGCACGATGATTGTCCAAATCGGCCTTGTATGACTTTTTGATTTCCACTTATCGCTATGAGTATTAATACCTTCGGGCTTGCAATATACTAATTTGCCGTTTTCTGCGTTATTATCAAAAAACGGCTGCAAGACGTCTTTTTAATAATGCAAAAGTAACTCAGATATTTGAAAAAGATGTATCTTTGCGGTAAAAATAACAGATTTATAATGAAAAAAACTATTTTCCCGCTTCTGCTGACGCTTTTTGCAGTAGCCGGTTACGCACAGGAAAGCCAGACGGCGTACAACTTTCTGCGGGTGCCGGTAAGTGCGCACGCGGCGGCCCTGGGCGGAGACAACATAACTATAATTGAAGACGACCCCTCGCTGGCGTTCTGCAACCCGGCGCTCCTGGCATCGGTCAGCGACAAGACCATCAACCTTAATTTCATGACCTACATGGCAGGGGCGACGACGGCAAGCGCGTCGTTCAACAAGATAATAAAGACGAAAGCTTCCGTGGCCGTCATGGCGCAGTACATGGACTACGGGACCATGAAGGAGATGGACCAGAACAACGTGCAGACGGGCGAGTTCTCTGCCAAGGACATAGCCCTGAGCGGCGTGTTCAGCTATATCCTCGCCGACAGGATTGTCGGAGGCATAACGGCAAAGGTGATTAATTCGTACATAGGCAGCTACAGTTCTTGGGCGGTCGGAGTCGACTTGGGACTCAACTATTACGACCCGGAACATGAATGGTCGGTGTCGCTCGTGGCGAAGAACCTCGGCGGACAGCTCAAGGCTTACGACGACGAGTACGAACGGATGCCGCTCGACGTGCAGGCAGGCGTCAGCAAGAAGTTTGCCGCACTGCCCTTCAGGGTGTCGGCTACGCTTGTCAACCTCAACAACTGGGACACGTCGTTCAAGAACCATCTGGTCTTCGGCGCCGACATAATCCTGTCCAGCCAGATTTATGTCGCATTGGGATACAACTTCATGCGCGCCGACGAGATGACACTGCTTAAGGGAACCGACGACGAGAGCAACCACATGGCAGGATTTTCTTTGGGCGGCGGCTTGCAGCTCGAGCGCTTCAAGTTGCAGCTGGCCTACGGCAAGTACCATGTGTCGTCGAGTTCGTTCCTCGTAAACGTTAGCTACAGCCTGTAAGGATTGCTGGCTGCACGGACGTTTTTTTAATGAAATGGATAATAAACAAGATTGATATAATGAAAAAAATAACCATAGCAATCGACGGCTATTCGTCGTGCGGTAAAAGCACGATGGCCAAAGACCTTGCACGGGAGATAGGATACGTCTATGTAGACACGGGCGCCATGTACCGTTCGGTGACGCTCTTCGCAATGCGCAACAACCTGTTCGACGACGGCGGCGGCATAAAGGCCGGCGAACTGGAAGCACGCATGGGCGAAATTGCAATTTCGTTCAAGTTCAACGCCGCGGCAGGCCGTCCTGATACTTACCTCAACGGCGAGCTTGTTGAAAACGAGATACGCACGCTGGAGGTGTCGTCGCACGTCAGTCCGATAGCTGCCCTGCCTTTCGTAAGGGAAGCGCTTGTGCGCCAGCAGCAGGCAATGGGCAAGGAGAAGGGCATCGTGATGGACGGGCGCGACATAGGCACGGTGGTGTTCCCCGACGCCGAACTGAAGATATTTGTCACCGCCTCGGCCGAGGTCCGTGCCAAAAGACGTTTTGATGAATTGAAAGGTAAAGGCATGGAAGCTGATTATGACGATATATTGAAAAACGTGAAGGAGCGCGACTACATTGACTCCCACCGCGAAGTCTCCCCGCTGCGGAAGGCTGACGACGCCATAGAACTTGACAACAGCTGCATGACAATCGAAGAGCAGAAGGCATGGCTCTTGGAAAAATACAAGCAAGCTGCATCCGAATGATGATACTGCGGTAAGTCGTTGTAAGCCAGATGCTTACCGATGATAATGCTTTTATTGGCAAACGCTTTTGCAAAAGGCCGTCTTTTACATTCTAAAAGGCGGCCTTTTGTCGTGTAATATGCCGCCTTTTGCAAGGCCGGAGGTTGCCTTTTGCAAAAGCCTTGCCAGCCGGTGCCCCGTCAGCCGCAGGCGTACCCCTGCCAGTCGGTATGCCAAGGGCGCAGTCAGCGGTGCGGAGCGTCTGTGCGTCCGGCACTGTGCATTGGTGCCGGTAATGCAAAGTGAAGGTTGCAAAACGCGGCATACACCGTCGCCGTGGCATAAGTTTTCATGCAAAAAGGCTATTGTTTTATGCGTTTTTTATAACTTTGCAACAATTAATTTTCTTGATTAACACAGTACAAGAAATTTTCGGACATTATGAAAGTAGGACTTTTTATTCCTTGTTATGTCGACGCCCTTTACCCTGAAGTGGGCGTGGCGGCATACAAGCTGCTTAAGCATTTGCAGGTAGACGTAACCTATCCGCTGGAGCAGACTTGTTGCGGCCAGCCCATGGCGAACGCCGGGTTCGAGGGCAAGGCCGTGCATCTGGCCGAGCATTACGACGACATGTTCAAGGGTTTCGATTATGTAGTAGCCCCTTCGGCCAGTTGTGCAGCCTTCGTCAGGCTGAATTATCCGAGGCTGCTTGGGGGCAAACACAAGTGCGTGACGGCGGAGAAGACCATGGACATCTGCGAGTTCCTGCACGACGTGCTGAAGGTCAAGTCGCTGCCGGGCAAGTTCCCGCACAAGGTAAGCCTGCACAATTCGTGCCACGGAGTGCGCGAGCTTGGCCTGTCGTCGCCGAGCGAACGCAACATACCGTCTTATTCTAAGGTAAAAGATTTGCTGTCGCTCGTCGAAGGAGTGACCGTGCTCGAGCCTGAACGCGTTGACGAATGCTGCGGCTTCGGCGGAATGTTCTCCATCGAGGAGCCGGCCGTGTCAACGCAGATGGGCATCGACAAGCTCAACAGGCATATTGCCACCGGCGCCGAATACATAACCGGGCCTGACAGCTCGTGCCTCATGCACCTGCAAGGCGTGGCGAAACGACAGGATAAGGGCATCAAATTCATACATGTAGTACAAATCTTAGCAGCCGGACTATGAGCACACAACATTCAAAAGCAGCGCAGAAGTTCTTGCAGACAAACAAGAACGCGGCGTGGCACGACGAGACATTCTGGTCGCTACGTGTCAAGCGTGACGGCATGGCAAAAGGACTTGACGAGTGGGAGCAGCTGCGCGAGGCGGCAAGTGCCATCAAGCGACACACCGTAACCCACCTTGACGAATACTTGGAACAGTTCGCCGCCAACGCTGAGAAGAACGGCGTGAAGGTGCATTGGGCGAAGGATGCCGGGGAGTTTAACTCCATCGTGCTGTCCATATTGAAGAACCACGGCGTCGACAAGCTCGTAAAGAGCAAGTCCATGCTTACCGAGGAGTGCGGTATGAATCCCTATCTCGAGAAGCACGGCATCAACGTCGTCGAGACGGACTTGGGCGAACGCATACTGCAACTTATGGACAAGAAGCCTTGCCACATAGTTGTGCCAGCCGTACATATAACACAAGAAGAGGTAGGGCACCTCTTCGAGGAGAAGCTCGGAAGCGAGAAAGGCAACTACGACCCTACATACCTCACTTACCAGGCACGCCTGAGCCTGCGTAACGAGTTCATGACGGCAGGTGCAGGCATGACCGGAGCCAACTTCGGTGTTGCGGCTACGGGCGATGTTGTAGTCTGCACCAACGAGGGCAATGCCGACATGTCCACTTCAATGCCTAAACTGCACATCGTCGCTATGGGGCTTGAAAAGGTCATTCCCGACTACCGTTCACTTGCCGTGTTCCAGCGCCTGTTGTGCCGTGCGGCCACAGGACAACCTACGACGTCGTTCACCTCGCACTTCCGCAAGGCGCGTCCGGGAGCAGAAATGCACATCGTGCTTGTAGACAACGGCCGGAGCGACATCATTGCCAACCCCGGACATTGGGAGACGTTGAAGTGCATACGTTGCGGCTCGTGCATGAATACGTGCCCGGTTTACCGCCGCAGCGGAGGCTATTCATACACTTACTTCATACCCGGTCCTATCGGAATCAACCTGGGAATGCTGAAGGACGCGTCTGAATATTCGGACAATGTCAGCGCATGCACCTTGTGCTGCTCTTGCGACAATGTATGCCCCGTCAAGGTTAACCTGTCCGAGCAGATATACCGCTGGCGGCAGAATCTTGACTCGCTTGGCAAGGCCGACACGGTGAAGAAGGTCATGTCTGTTGGCATGAAGTACCTGTTCGACCATCCGTCGCTTTACACTACGGCGTTGAAGTTCGCTCCCCTTGCCAACCATGTGCCGCATGCGCTTATGTACAACAAGCTGAACGGCTGGGGCTACGGGCACGAAATGCCCGAATTCCCGCACGAATCGTTCCATGAAATGTGGAAGAAAGGAGAAGTGAAATGAGTACGAAAGAAGAAATATTGTCAAGATACCGCCACAACATGAAGGTGGAAGGGCGGTACGACATGCCCGATCTCGACGCGCTGAAAGGTATTGAATATCCGGACGTCGTGGCGCAGTTTACTGAAATGAGCCGTACTGTCGGCGGAAATGTTGTCGAACTAAAGGAGGGCGATGACGTCAACGAGGTTATCAAGAACCTTTACCCTGATGCAAAGATTTTTGCCAGCAGCCTGCCCGAAATAACCATTGCCCGGCGTAATCCCGACACTGTTGCCGGGGCGCAGGACCTTAACGGCACCGACGTCGGCATCGTCCGGGGCGAGATAGGCGTGGCCGAGAACGGTTGCGTATGGATACCGCAGACGATGAAAGAGCGTGCCGTCTGCTTCATTTCAGAGTATCTTGTCATCCTGTTGAGCCGTAAGTGCATAGTCAGCAACATGCACCAGGCCTACGGCATGATACGTTTTACTGACTATGGCTACGGCTCATTCATCTCCGGCCCGTCCAAGACGGCCGACATTGCCCAGGCTCTTGTCATGGGAGCGCAGGCCGCACGAGGCGTTACGGTAATATTGACAGATTGATATTCTGAAACCAGGCTATCGGCATGTGCCGTCCTGCAATGTGAATTTAAGACAATGCCCTGTTCGTAAATCATTACGAACAGGGCATTGCTTTTTGTGTTATCTGAAATCGTTAAGTAACTTTTCTATTGTTATTATTTCGTCTTCCTGCATCGTCTGGTTGAGCGGAATGCTAAGTTCTTCGCGGTGTATTTGTTCCGTAATTGGCAGACTGAGCGCGTTCCACCCGGCGTAACATTTCTGTTTGTGCGGCGGTATAGGATAATGAATCATCGTGCCCACGCCGTTGTCTTTAAGATATTGCTGCAACTCGTCACGTCGTCTGCACATCAGTGGGAAGATGTGGTGTACGCTGTTGTCGCAATATTCCCGGCTTGGAAGTCTGAGCAGCGTGTTCGATATGTTTTCTATGTAATGTAGGGCGATGCGTTTGCGCCTTGCGTTGTCCTCGTCCAGGTATTTCAGTTTTACGCGCAGCACGGCTGCCTGTATCTCGTCCAGGCGGCTGTTGCGCCCTTTCATGTCGAACACGTACTTGCGGCTCGAACCATAGTTGCCTAACGCCCTTACCGTATCGGCCAAGGCCTTGTCGTTTGTCGTCACGGCTCCTGCGTCGCCCAGCGCCCCCAGGTTCTTCCCCGGATAGAAGCTGTGCCCGGCCGCGTCGCCCAGCGAGCCCGTGCGCCTGCCTTCAAACGTGCATCCGTGCGCCTGTGCGTTGTCTTCTATAAGTTTCAGGTTGTGCGCCTTGCATATTTCCCCAATCTTCCTTGTGTATGCGCAGCGTCCGTACAGGTGGACAATCATTATGGCCTTTGTGCGTGGTGTTACGGCCTGTTCTATCAGCCTGTCGTCCATTTGCAGCGTGTCCATGCGCGGCTCGACAAGCACCGGCTTCAGCCCGTTCTCGGTTACGGCAAGGATTGAGGCTATGTACGTGTTTGCCGGAACAATCACTTCGTCGCCGGGCTGCATGACGCCCAATTCCATGTAAGCGCGCAGAATCAGCGTCAGCGAGTCAAGTCCGTTGCCGCAGCCAACGCAATATTCCGTGCCGGTGTATGCGGCGTATTCTTCTTCAAACAGCCGGTTTTCCTCCCCTTGCAGGTACCATCCGCCCGTTATCACGCGCCTTACCGCTTCGTTTATTTCGTCGGCGTGCATCGCCGTAACCTTCGCCAGTTCGAGATATTTTATCATGGTTCCCATTCGTAAGTGTCATAGCATACTCCGCGTCCGCCGAAACCTTCTTTCTGGAATATCAGGTTTTCGTTGAGGTACGTTCCCTCCCTTTCGGTCGATTTCCCGAAGTCGAAGTATGTGTAATCTGTAAATACATTGTTTATCAGCTCGCTGAACAGCAGGTCGAGCGCACCGAGCGACTTCCCTTTTGGCGAGGCGGAGATGTATTGCGTGTGTACGGTCTGTTTGTTTATGTAAGTGACGGTTCCGCCCAGAGCCTCTTCGCCGAGGTAAGCCATGTACAGCTTTATGTTTTCCGGAAACCTGCCTGCCAGCAGTTCCAGTTCTCCGCAGGTATGAACCGGCGCCACCCCGTATTTGTTTTCCAGGTTGTTGTCCAGTATTTTCCAGAAAGTTGCAATGTCATTGCTTTCCTTTATCTCTATTCCGGTCGCTTTTGCCTTTTTCATGCAGCGCCTGCGCAGCTCGCTGAATTTGGGTTTGTTGCCGAGTATTATTGTCGATGATATGTCGCGCCCGGCTATCCTGCCGTGGCATACGTTTGTTATCGCGTAAAGGTCTTCTTCAGCTGGAACCGTTGCATATATCCATGGTGCGGGTTTATACACTATTTTCTTTATCCCATGTCCTTTCAGGAATGTGTTTGCTTCTTCGAAAATACGGCACACGTCGGCAGTTTTGCATTTGCTGTCGATGATCAGTCCGCCGTACGTAAGCCCCTGGTGCGAGTAGTAAACGTTGTCTTTTATGTTTCCGGGCAATACGGCCGATAGCTTGTCTTTACTGTAAAACATTAAGGAAAAGTCCTTGAACCTGTCCGAATGGTAGTCCATGTAGTTCCTGTCTGTCAGGAAGGTTCCGTTTTTTGAACGGGCTATATGCTCGTTCCATTCGTTCTTCAGGCTTTCCCTGTATATTCTTATTTCAAACATTTCAAGTATTCCTTAAAATCATCGTACTCCCTGATGTAGTCTTCTTCTTCAAATTTTTCAGAAGCGATGACAAGGCATACCGCACCTGAAGAGAAGTCGTCCAGCGTGCGCCAGGTGTTGGTGTCGATGAAGAGTCCCTGGTAGGGGTGGTTCAGCAGGTATTTGTGTTTCTCCTTCCCGTCGTCCAGCGTTACGGTGAAGCTTCCGCTCACCGCAACAAGCATCTCCTTGCACTGCTTGTGCGCATGCCCCCCGCGGTGCTCGCCGCCCGGCACGTCGTACACCCAGTACACGCGCTTTATGTCGAAAGGCACGTTTTTCATGCTTTCCGCAACGGTAAGATTACCGCGTGGATCTATTATCTTTGGCAATTCAATTATTTTGTTCATAGTTTAAGATTTTCTTGTTTAAATAATGGTTTGCGTATCTTACAAAATACCTTTCAGTAAGGTAAGCGGCAACCAATGTTGTGGCTACGCATGCCATGCAGGTTAATAAGTAACCTAAATCGGTTCCTGTTTTTGTGAGCGCGGTCTTTGTGAGCGTTATCATTATTTTGTGTGTCATGAATATTGCCATTGTAAGTCCGCTCAGCCATATTATCACTCGGCTTTTAAGAATGTCTGCAATAAGTCCGCCAGTCTTGTCGACGATTGCCATAAGGTAAATGAATACCGGCATGGTTAGCCAGAACAGACTTGCAGTGCGCCATCTTGGCTCGGTTTCCTGATATACGGCGTATGTGGCAATCATAAGCAATATGGCGGCGCATTCCGTAATGCTCGCCGCCGCATAGCCACCTGATTGGATCTTCCTTATTATTTGCCGTGAAAAGTCTGATGCGTACACCCTGTAAAGTATTATGCCTGCCGCAAAGTCTATTACTCTGAACGCCGGCGATACGTAGAGCAGATTATTTACTTCCTCGTCAGGGATTATGGTTTGTATGCAGGCGTATACAGCTACGCCGGCGGCCACAATACTTGTCAGCCATGTTTTCGAAACCTTCGTTGTGATGTTTACGAGAAATGGGAACATGAGATAAAAGAACATTATGTCTGACAGAAACCATGACACGCTGTTGTATGCAAAGTATGTTTCCGGGTCGGGAATCCAGCTCTGTAACAACAGGACGTTTAGCAATAGACTATGCCATTCAGGGTAAACCTGGGCTTTTATGCCTATAAGCATTGCTGCCAGCATGGTAGCAATATGCAACGGATACAGTTTGGTGAGTTGCCTTACTACAAATTTTTTACTGCTGAATTTTCTTTCTCTGACCTCTTTCCCGTGTGCGTGGCACAATACGAAGCCGCTCAGCATGAAGAAGAAAGAGACTCCACATTCACCGCCGAAACAGAATTCCTCTATGCCTGGCCATGTGAAGTGCGACATGAATATCAAGAAGATGAATATTATTCTGCAGCCTTGTAGTGTCTCTATCATCTTGTTGCCTGCTTTCTTTTATCTTATCACCGTCTCCGCCAGGCGCTTGGCCTTGTCCCTCAGTGCGGTCGTGTCGGCATCGGTGTCGCCGTAGCAGAGCACTACACCCATGCGCCTGTTGACGTGTTGCTCCTGTTTACCGAAGATGCGCAGGCGCGTGTAGTCCTCTTTCAGCACGTCTGTCATGTTGTATTCAGGCTCGTGGTGCGCCTCCTCCTTGGCCAGTACAACGGCGCTTGCACCCGCGTGCTCAAGGTGTATTGCCGGTATGGGCAGTCCCATTACGGCGCGGAAGTGCAGTTCAAACTCGTTCAGGTTCAGCGTATGTCCCAGCGTAACCATGCCCGTGTCGTGCGGACGCGGCGACAGTTCGGAGAACACTACGCCCTTGTCCTTGCTCAGGAAGAACTCCACGCCCCATATTCCGGCACCCGTCAGCGCCTTTGTCACGGCCTCGGCCATGTGCTGCGCTTCCTTCAGGTCGGCCTCGCTTATGGCGTAAGGCTGCCAGCTCTCGCGGTAGTCGCCGCCCTTCTGCACGTGGCCTATCGGCGGGCAGAACAGGGTGGGGCCGTCCTTTTGTGTTACCGTAAGCAGCGTGAATTCGCTGTCGAAGTGTATGAACTCTTCTATTATTATCTCCTTCACGTCGCCGCGGCTGCCTTCCATTGCTGCGTTGAACGCCGTTTCAAGCTCGCCGGCTTCCTTTACAATGCTCTGACCGTGGCCTGACGACGACATCAGCGGCTTTATCACGCACGGGAAACCTATCTCCTTTGCGTGTTCCTTCAGCTCGTCAAGCGTCGTTGCGTAGAAGTATTTTGCCGTTTTCAGTCCCAGTTCCTTCGCCGCCAGGTCGCGTATTGCCTTGCGGTTCATGGTGTAGTTCACGGCGCGAGCGCTCGGCACCACCTGTATGCCTTGCTTCTCGAAGTCAAATAGCTTTTCCGTGCGTATGGCCTCTATCTCGGGCACTATTATGTCCGGGTGGTGTTTCTCTACTACTGCGCTTAGCGCGTCGCCGTCGAGCATGCTGAACACCTCACACTCGTCTGCCACCTGCATGGCCGGCGCGTTTGCGTATCTGTCGCATGCCACCACGTACTGTCCGGCGCGCTTGGCCGCAATAACAAACTCCTTGCCCAGTTCGCCCGAGCCTAACAATAATATTTTCTTCATATATTATTTATCTATTTAATAAGCTGTTTTACCATCTGCCACTCCGGCGACACCGCCATCTTTCGCAGGTTGGCCTCTATTATTTTCAGCATCGTGGCGGTGCTCACATTGCGTTCGCGCGCTATGTCCTCCAGCGGCTTCACGTCGTTGCCGAACAGGCCGTAATACTGTTGCAGCATGTCCTCCTCGTCGGCGTAGACGAGGTGCATTATGTGCTTGATGTAGTGCTCCACCTTTTCCGATACGCATCCGGGTTCCTTGCCCAGGCGTATCAGGAAGTCTTGCAGTTCCTGTGACAGTGCGTCCATGGCGTTTGTTTTCTCCTTTATATTATATATAACTCCTTTATCGCTCAAAAATTGTGTTCCGTGCATTTTCTCGGGTCTGCCAGTGTCACCACCTCGAGGTCCTTGAACGTGCCGCCGTCAATGGTCAGCCTTACCAGCGTCCTGTCCTTGTGCCATCCCTGCAGTCCGGCGGCGCCGGGGTTTATGTGCAGCAGGTTCAGCGTGCGGTCGTATTTCACCTTCAGTATGTGCGAGTGTCCGCTTATGAACAGCTGCGGCGGCGAGGCGTATATCCGCGCCCTTATGCTGGCGTCGTAGTTGCCGGGGTAGCCGCCGATGTGTTTCATCAGCACGTCGGCGTCCTCGCATTTCCATCTCAGCAGTTCGGGATACATCAGTCTCAGGTCGCCCCCGTCGCAGTTGCCGCACACCGCCCTGAACATGCGGAACTCGGCCAGGCGAGCCGCCACCTCCGTCGACCCTATGTCGCCGGCGTGCCATATCTCGTCGCACGGCTCGAAGTAGTGCAGGTACTTGTCGTCCCAGTAAGCGTGCGTGTCGCTTATTATGCCTATCCTTTTCATCCTGCCGGCGTGTTTGGGGCTTAACGTGCGCCGCCGTCGGCGAACCTTCTCCTAATGAACTCCTTGACAAACTCCACCGTACCTTCCATGCCGAGCAGGCTCGAGTTCACGCACAAGTCATACGATGTGGCGTGTCCCCACACCTTGCCCGTGTAGTAGTTGTAGTACGACGCGCGCGACGACTCCTTGTTCTCTATTATCTTCCTGGCCTCGTCGGCGTCGCACTCGTGGCGCTCGCATATACGTTCAATGCGTTCGTCCAGGTCGGCGGTTACGAACAGGCTCATCGTGTTGTCTAAGTCGCGCAGCACGTAGTCGGCGCAGCGTCCCACGAACACGCACGAGTGCTCCTTGGCGGCCTTGCGTATGGCGTCGCTCTGGAACTGGAACAGGCTCTCCTGCGACAGTTTGTTGTTATAGAAGTTGCTGTCCGACACGAACGGGGCGTGCATGTGGAACAGCGAGCGGAAAAATCCCTTCTTCTCGTCGTTCTGTTCAAAGAATTTCTCGCTGAATCCGCTTTCCTTTGCGGCCAGGTTGAGCAGTTCCTTGTCGTAGAATTTGAATCCCAGGTCGTCGGCCAGACGTTTGGCTATGTAGAGTCCGCCGCTGCCCAGTTGTCTTCCTACGTTTATTATTATCTTTTTGTCTTCCATATTCTCTTTTGTTTATTGTGCCCGTCCGTGTCGCTATGCGGCTGTTTGGGGTTGTTTGTTTATCTTTTTCACTTTTCTCAGGTAGCTGCCCATCATCGCGAAGGCTACTATCGACGCAATGGCGTCAGATACAGGCATTGCCGTCCATACGCCGTCAACGCCCATAATCGGCGGCAGTGCGACGAGCAGCGGCAGCAGGAACAGCATCTGGCGCGACAGCGACAGGAATATGCTTATCTTGGCCTTGCCTATGCACTGGAAGAAGTTGGTTATCACCATCTGGCTGCCCACTATCGGGAACGCCAGCATGTGTATCCTTATGCCTTCGATGGCCATGCTTATCAGCGTCTTGTCCGTGGTGAACAGCCTTGCGCACTGGTATGGCAGGAACTCCGCTATGGCGAATCCCGTCGTCGTTATCACCGTTGCCGTTATCATGGCCAGCTTCAGCACGCGCTTCAGTCGGTCATATCGCTGCGCGCCGTAGTTGTAGCCGGCTATCGGCAGCATGCCCTGGTTGAGGCCGATGGTCACCATCACGAAGATGAACGACACCTTGCTCGCTATGCCGTAGGCGCCCACTGCCAGGTCGCCGCCGTATCTTGACAGGCCCGCGTTGATGAATATCACAACCACGCAGGCGCACACGTTCATGGCGAATGGCGACATGCCTATGCTTGTTATGTTCTTTACGATGTCGCTCTTCAGCTTGTATATGCCGCGCTGGAAGTGCAGTATCTCGCTCTGGTTGCTGAACAGCTTTATCTGCCATGCCAGCGCCACAGCCTGCGACAGTATGGTGGCTATTGCCGCGCCCTGTATGCCCATCTTGAGCGGCCAGATGAATACCGGCGCCAGCACGATGTTGAGCACCACGGTAAGTATCGTGGCCGCCATGGCCTGCTTGGGCTTGCTGGCGGCGCGCAGCACGGCGTTCATGCCCAGGAACGTCTGCGACACCACGTTGCCCGCAAGTATCACGACCATGTAGTCGCGGGCGTAGGGTATGGTGTTCTCGCTTGCGCCGAAGAAGTAGAGTATCGGGTCGAGGAACAGCAGCGTTATCACGCCGAACAGTATTCCCACTATCAGGTTCAGCGTGAAGCTGTTGCCGAAGATGTTTTCGGCCACGGCATAGTCTTTCTGCCCCAGTTTAACCGATATGCACGTCGACGAGCCTATGCCCACCGCGGCGCCGAAGGCCGCCGAGAGGTTCATCAGCGGGAAGGTTATCGCCAGGCCCGATATCGCCAGCGCGCCCACGCCCTGGCCTATGAATATACTGTCAATCATGTTGTAGAGCGACGACGCCGTCATTGCCACAATGGCAGGTAAGGCGTATTGCATCAGTAGTTTGCCGACTGGTTTCGTTCCTAATTCAAGTGTTGCCTGTCTGTTATCCATAATAAATCTTCTGTTTTCCGCGTGCAAAGTTACTGCAAGTTGCGTGAAGTGCAAAATAAAAGCACCGGAAACATCTCTTTTTATGCCCGCTGCTGCCTGTCACCAAGTCGTCCGGCATGTTAATCCGTCAAATGTTAAAATATGTATTGCTCCGATAGGCGTCCTTTTACTTTGCAAAAGGTTGCTTTTTACACTCAAAAAGGTTGCCTTTTGCAAGGTAAAAGGTAACCTTTGGGAATGCGTGGAATATTAACAAATATAACGCTAATTAATGTTAACAAATCTAAAACGGGGGGGGTAAATTTAAAACCTTTATTTTTTGTTTATGAATGTCCGCATGTTCCCCAATTAGCAAAGTTT
>HF986732.1 GCA_000433175.1 Prevotella sp. CAG:1058 | reverse complement strand
ACGATAACAGTAACATTACACGTTCCACCACGCTGTTCAGGACCATATGCCGGCATCCATGTGACTTCCTTGTCCTCCATAAGTCCAGAATAAGCAAGAATCTTGCCCATAGACAGCACACCCTGTCCGCCGAATCCTGATATAATAATTTCCTTTTTCATAGGTCTGCTTTTTTATTTGTCCTCTGTTGTATCCTTGAGGTCGCCCTTAGGATAGAACTTGAATAAGTTTTCTTTCATCCACTCGTTAGCCTTTACAGGTGAAAGTTTCCATCCGCTGTTACATGTACTTACCACCTCAACAAGGCTTGAGCCCTTACCGGCCATTGATGCCTCGAAAGCCTTACGTATAGCCTTCTTTGTTGAGCGGATAGCAGCCACAGTTTCAACGCTCTGGCGTGTAACATAGCATGTACCTTCCATTAAGGCTGCCATTTCAGTTATCTTCAGCGGATATCCGTGCAGCTCAGGTGTACGTCCGTAAGGACATGTAGATGTCTTCTGGCCGATAAGTGTGGTAGGAGCCATCTGACCACCTGTCATACCGTAAATGGCGTTGTTGATGAATATTATAGTTATGTTCTCACCGCGGTTAAGAGCATGTATTGACTCTGC
>HF986731.1:883-1049 GCA_000433175.1 Prevotella sp. CAG:1058 | reverse complement strand
GCCGACGATATAGCTGAGGTGGTAAGCCGCTGGACGGGAATACCCGTAACACGAATGATGCAGAGCGAGCGCGAGAAGCTGTTGCACCTTGAGGAGGAACTTCACAAACGTGTTATAGGTCAGGAAGAGGCCATAACGGCTGGGAGCGACGCCGTTCGCCGCCGCC
>HF986731.1:0-795 GCA_000433175.1 Prevotella sp. CAG:1058 | reverse complement strand
TACCGGTGTAGGTAAGACTGAACTTGCAAAGGCCTTGGCTGAATATCTGTTCAACGATGAGACCATGATGACGCGAATAGACATGAGCGAGTATCAGGAAAAGTTCAGCGTCAGCCGTCTTATCGGAGCGCCTCCGGGATACGTAGGCTACGACGAGGGCGGACAGCTCACCGAGGCAGTAAGGCGCAAGCCTTATTCGGTTGTGCTCTTCGACGAGATTGAGAAGGCCCACCCGGATGTGTTCAACATCCTGCTTCAGGTGCTCGACGACGGTCGTCTGACCGATAACAAGGGACGTACAGTAAACTTCAAGAACACTATCATCATCATGACTTCTAACCTGGGAAGCCAGCTGATACGTGAAGACTTGGAGAAGCACGGCGGAAAGCTCGACAGCCATGAGCAGTCGATGCTCAACAACCAGCTGATGACGCTGCTGAAGAAGACCATACGTCCTGAGTTCCTCAACCGTATCGACGACACGATAATGTTCCTGCCGCTGACTAAGGAGCAGATTGCCGGAGTGGTTAAGTTGCAGATGAATGCCATCAGAAAGATGCTTGAACCGCAGGGCTTCACTCTCGAATACACCGACGCAGCCATCAACTGGCTTGCCGAAGCAGGCTTCGACCCAGAGTTCGGTGCCCGTCCTGTAAAGAGAGCCATACAGGAGTATGTGCTCAACGACCTCTCAAAGAAACTTCTTGCTGAGGAGGTTAGCCGCGAGAAACCGATAATAATCGATGCAAACGGCGCAGGACTGGTGTTCAGAAACTAAGGATAAATATGCATAAT
>HF986730.1 GCA_000433175.1 Prevotella sp. CAG:1058 | reverse complement strand
TACCCTACACGCCGGCAATAGGCAGCGACATGTGCAACAGACTGACCATTGAGCGCAACAAGATAACCGACGCCGCCAACGAAGACTGGGGATGCGGCGCCGTGAGCGCAGGATATGTGAGAGACACGGAGATAAGCGGCAACGAGGTTTCGCACGTAAACTACTCCGGCATCTGCGTGGGCTGGGGCTGGACGGCGCTCGAGAGCGGCATGCGCAACAACCGCATAACGGGCAACACCGTGACCGACTACGCCCGCCAGCTGTACGACGCCGGCGGCATCTACACGCTGTCTAACCAGCCCGGCTCGGTTATCAGCGGCAACACGATAAGCATGCCCCACCCTGCCCCGTACGCAACAAACAACAGGGCGTTCTGCATCTACTTCGACGAGGCAACCGACGGCTACACCGTAAGCGGCAACAAGATGCCGGAGGAGAGCTTCGGCTACAACAAGCCGGGCAAGAACCTCAAAATAATAAAATAGTAAACAGGAAACGACACCAAAAGGGTTGTTTTCCAAAAGGCCACCTTTCGGGTTCATAGCGGTAAAAATGCCGCCCGACCACAGGCGCAAATCAAAAAACATGACATCAGGCACACCCCCCACAGGGTATGTTTTCTAAAAGGCCACCTTTCGCATTGCAAAAGGTGGCCTTTTAGCGTGCAATATGTGGTCTTTTAGAGGCCAAAAGACGACCTTTTGCA
>HF986729.1 GCA_000433175.1 Prevotella sp. CAG:1058 | reverse complement strand
CCGCTTAGGCTGGGCTAATTTTTAACGAACTATTGTTAAGATATATGATGCAGTAATATCAGAACTCGGAAAATTGGAAATTACAAGAATTGGATGCAGAATAATCGGTACATACAAATGCTCATCAACTGAATATAAGAACGTTCTTAAAAATTTTAAAGAATCATTCCCTGAAAAATTCTTTATAGAAAGATACCCAGCTAAAGATTTATTATTTAATCTTGTGTATGAAAATGGCATGTATCAAATAGGTCCAGTTGATGAAAATGATAACTATTATTCACGAGAATTTGATATTCCAGATTGTAAAAGACATGTCGGTGTTGCTATCGATACAGATAATTATCTTACAAACGAAGCGCAAGAGATTAATGAAAAATCATTAATTAAAGATGTTTACATGTTATCATTATCTGTTGAAAAAGATTTATATTCTAATCTGAAGAACTTTTAAATTATGACAAAACAAATAAAAAGACATAAGTCATTACCCCCAAAAAATATTCATCGTTCATCAGAATCTGCAGAAAATGAGTATAATCTCGAAAAAAATATAAAGAAAATAAATTCTATTTCAAGAAAAGGGCGCAACCGAAATAAATTTTATAATCACATAACAGATAGTAATGAAGATAAAAAGCAATTACTACGAAATGATGATTTAATAGAATATCCATATACTTCTGAAATGCCTTTAAGAACAGGCGATAATACTGCATGGAATCCTTATATACGCTTAGAAGATAAAATAACAGATTTCAATTATAGAAATAACCAAGCTCATACAGATTTAAGAAAAGAGCTAGAGGAAAAAATAAAAGATTCAAATAATTCATTGGAAACATCTATTAAAGAATGCAGAAATTCGATAGCTAAACGACTTCATATACAATGGTATATTTGGACTATTTTGGGACTTGTTACAATTGTTGGCATATGGTATAAACTCTCATACATAGATGTTCATCCATTACCACAAAAGATAGAAAATATAAATGAACGTTTAAAAAACGTTGAAAAGAAAATAAGTACCATTCAACATGATACAATAAGCATCAAAAAAGGACGATAATTAACTTCTTTATTTTCTGAATCACAAATAACAAACTATGTGTCAATTATACGCTGCAAATTGATACATAGTTTGTTTTAGAATAGGAATTATTTTCAGTCACCGCACGCTTGTTGCGAAGATAACTGTCTTGTAGTTCCCTTAAATCCATAAGACACCACTAACATAGTTCAAGCGCACGCTTGTTGGTCTGACGCTCTCTGATAACATTCAACATTCCGACAGTAGCACCACCGGCTTTCGCCATGTCCCACATAGTGATTTTGGTATCCTCGCCTGTCTTCTCCGACTGTGCCTTTGCCTTGCTCCAAGCCTTGTCGTGGGACATGTCGCTCAAATCAAATGCTTTAACATCCTTACATCTTGCTATCCACTTGTCAAGTATCTTTATGTTGGATCCGGACAATTCATCCAAGTCGCACGACTGGCGTGCTGTCACTATCTGATGGCCATCCACAATATTTACATTCAGTGCATCTGTAAACGACTTCATTTCATCAGACTCAACAGCCACTTTGCCTTCCAAAGCCCGCAGAGCCTTGTATGTAAAGGCCGACACAGGACCATGCTTTCTAGCAAGAAACGAATCCTCCATAATCGGAGAACCATAGACCACCAAGTGTTCCTGTTGTGCAAAATACATCACCTTGAAGAGATGGATATAATCAACCCCATTCTTCATATGCTCCAGCACATACAGCACAGTCGCCTTTATCTTGTCTATCTGTTCAATCGTCTTCATTTCTTTTGTTGTTAAACACGACTTGCGAACACTCGCAGTCGTTCCGACTGCAAAGTCGGTGTTTTTCAGGATTTTTTTCCGAGTAATGTTGTTGACAAAGCATCATTTTATGAAAGTTTATGTATTAAGGCTATAAATATCTTCGAACTTAAAAATAAAAATCATAACAACAGAAATCCCAAATATTTCTTACCTTTGTCTCCCAAAGACAATATTTGCGGAAAGATGTATAGCGTTCACGACACGTTTTTTTGACGAGGTAAGGCATGAGGAATATGAAACTATGATGCCATGCGATGAGGTTGCGGTGTTCAGCACAAGGCCGGCATGGGCACGGGATATAAGGTTACACACATGCTTAGCAACTCGTTCAGCATAATGCCGGTGAAGAGTGGAACAGCAAGGCAAATGATTTGGGTAAAATATGACATCAAGCCTGCCTGACACATGGAACATACTTCAGTCTTAACAGTCGCCTGTCATTTTAAATTAAGAACAAATAGAAGTCTGAAACATTAAGATAGTATAAAAGTTGTAAAATTTTAAACAGTTAAACATATTATATATATATTACTGTTCAAAATTTTACTATATTTGCAAAAAACAAACAATGTCCTCAATAGCCATGCTAATCTAGAAATGCATGTTTGTCAGACATTTTGTTCGAATAAACCTTATCAGTAAATCATGAATAATGTTTTAGCAAAACTCGGCAACATACCGGTAACGTCCTCAATAATTGAATCACTATATCCACAATTAAAAGGAGGAAACCAAAAAATAAGACAACTGGAGAAAAGCGGAGAAATTATCCGCCTTAAGAGAGGACTGTACATATGTAACCCTGAAATATCAGACAAGCCTCTGTCGACCGAACTTATCGCCAATCATCTTTACACTCCGTCATACGTATCTATGTCTTCTGCATTGCGTTACTATAGCCTCATACCTGAAATGGTTTACACTATGCAGTCAATGACGCTAAAACATTCACGTTGCTTTGACACTGCATTTGGACGATTTGAATATACATACATCCCAAGAAAATCATTTTCAATAGGACTGTCGAGCAT
>HF986728.1:44404-60798 GCA_000433175.1 Prevotella sp. CAG:1058 | reverse complement strand
GGCGTGGTGAAGCGTCCCTCGGTGTCGTTGGCTGTGAAGAAGTCGAGCACTACGCGGTTGGAGCGCAGGAACGAGCGCACGTGCTTGGGCGACGTGGTGTGTGTGTAAGAGCCGGCGTTGTCGTCGCTGTAGAAGTAGACCGGGTCGTTGATGAACGAGCGGCGGGCGTAGAACATCAGGCGCGTCATCACCGAGAAGTCCTCGCAGAAGTCAATGCCCGGCACGAGGCGGATGCCGTTGTCGGTGAACAGACGGCGGCGGTAGAGCCGTCCCCACATGCGGTTTGACACCATGTTCTGGCAGAGCAGGAGGCTGAGGTAGCGCCGTTCGTCGCCACCCTGGTAAGGTTTGTTCACGGCTGATATGCCGTCGCGCGTCACGCGCTGCCATCCGCCGTCCATCATGTCGGCGCCGCTGCGCTCCATGCCGGCTGCCAGCAGGCTTATGGCGTCGAGCGGCATGTAGTCGTCGCTGTCTACGAATGTCAGGCAGTCGCCCGTGCAAGAGTCTATCAGCTTTTGCCTTACGGCGCCTATGCCGCTGTTCTTCTCGTTGTGTATTATCCTCACCTGCGCCTGGCGTGCGGGATACCGTGCCATGACCGAGCGCAGCACGTCGATGGAGTGGTCGGGCGTGCAGTCGTCGACGAACACGAATTCGAGGTCGGCGTATGTCTGTCCGAACAGCGACTCAGCACAGCGTGCTATGTATTTCTCAACCCCGTAGACGGGTACCAGTACCGATATCTTCATGCCGCAGGCTTTTATTTGCTTATACAAGGTAACTTATGAACAGTGTGATGTTGTAGCCCAGGAGCCATGCTGTAAGCACCATGAGCAGTCCGCGCAGCCATGCGGCGGCGCGTTTGGTCTCCAGCTTCTTGACGAGGAAGCCTATGGCTATCGGTATCACGAACAGCCAGTGGGCGCCCATGATGTAGACTTCGTTGATGCCGAAGCCCAGTCCCATGTGTATTGCCATGTCGAAGGCGAAGCCGCTGAGCGCCATCCAGAGGAAGCGCGACCGCCGTCCGTACCATATTCCGGCCAAGAAGAGCATAATGAGCAGCGCCTCGACAATGTAGTTTATGGCCCAGCGGTAGTTTACTACCACGGGACGGCTGCGCAGGGTGTCCTGCAACAAGTAGTCCTGGTGCAGCTGTATCGACTCGCCGAAGAGGTTTTCAACGGCCGTCGACACGCGCGACGTTGTTCCATCCGTCCATTTCATGAACTCGCTGTTGCCCATGGGCTTGCCTGCATGCTTGTTCCACGGCTGCTTGTGGTCGCTTACATATTTTGCCTTTATCCTGCGCTTCATCTCCTGGTTGAAGGCTTTCTCTATCTCGGTGCTGTCCTTCAGCTTCGTCGTGTCGCGGAACTGCGCCAGCATTTTCTGCCGTTTCTCGGCGTTCTTCTTGGCAAGGGCGGCGTGGTTGGCCTTCTCCCTGGGCAGCACGTAGGTGCGGTATTCCCAGCGGGCGAAGCCCCATATCAGTGCGGCGGGCAGCAGCACGGCGAAAAGGAAGTACTTCAGGCGGAAGAACTTGCGCCCGTTTGTGAACAGCGCATACAGGTAGGTCTTGATGCCGTTGCTAAGTGTTATGCCAGCTGTGATGAAGAACAGCACCACCGTCTGCCATGCCTTGAGCGTAGTGCCGGCCTGTATCTTCATGCCCGAGATGTAGATTGTGAAGACAAGCAGGAACATGGAGATGCAGAAATGGTCGGGGACGACGGCTGCCACCATGACGTAGGCGAACGAAAAGAGCATGGTCGACAGTATTGCAGAGTCTGCCCAACGCAGCTTTATGATGTCCCTGAATATGCGGAACATGAACACGAAGGCGTAGAAGGCGCACAACAGCAGCGGTATGGCTACTATGAACTGCACCAGGTTGACGCCGGTAAGTCCGGTGAGCCATGCGTTAAGCTGCGACAGCGGCCACACCATGAACGACAGCAGCGGGTGGCGGTAGACGTTGTAGTTGGCCGCCCAGTGCGTAACCACCGAGTAGGTTATGGGGTCGAAGCCCGAGATTGTGAAGTTCTTGATGAAAACGTTCCAATGGCCGGCGTTCGCTTTGGTGAACAGGTCGATGTTGCGCGCTATGACGAAGGCGTGCAGCGTGACAAGCATCACAAGCGTCAGGGCCGCCGCGAGCCATTCTTCGCGCTTTACCTTGAATAGTCTTATAAGTTTCTTCATGTTGTTTCCTTTCATTTTGTTGTGTTATCCTGCTGCGCCGCCGCGTGCGGCAACGTTGCCTTGAGGGGCGGCTTATCTGAATGGTTTGTAGTAGCTTTCGTTGGCGAAGTCGAGCAGTTCCGTGTCACCGCGGCTGTCGCCGTAGGCCGTCAGCCAGTATTCTGTGCGCTCGGGATAGAGCTGCAAGAGCCTTTTTACCTTCTCCTCGCCGTAGCAGTTCTTGGTAAGGAAGCGGCCGGTTAGCACGCCGTTGCGCACCTCAACCATGGTTCCGATCACGTAAACGTCGGGCATGTCGTAGAAAAACGGCTCCACCCAGTTGTTCACGCTTGCGCTTATTATTATCGCCTTGCCGCCTTCGGCCAGCACATCGCGTAGCTTTTCCATTCCTTTTGGCCGCATCATGCCGGCTTTTTTGCCTGCGAAGCGTGCGCAGACGGTGTTGAAGTCGTCTTCCTTCATGCCCTTGAAGCAGTATGAGAAAACCTTTTGCTTGGCCTTCCAGTTGGGGTACAAGCCTATCTTCATCAGCAACAGCAGCGGCAGGTAGCGCAGGAAGCACAGCGCAAAGTCCTTGTCGCCCTTGGCGAAACGTATGAATTCGATAAGCGAGTCGCTGCGTGTAAGCGTGCCGTCGAAGTCGAAGGCGTATATCTTTCCCAACGGATATTTGCTTGTGTCAATGTCGTTCATCGTTCTTGTTCCTTGTTGTCTTGTCCGTGCAGGCAGCCGCTTGTCACGCCGTATGCCTGTCATTTGATGTATATAAGTATCAGGAATGTCAGCGCCCACAGCACTACAACGAGCTGTGTGAACCTGTCGCGCAGCATTATCTTTGTGGGGTCGCCGCTCTTCTTGTCAACCACTGTAATCTGCATGTAGCGCAAAAGGCCGAGCAGTACGAACACCGAAGTGAGGTAAAGCAGGTCGGAACCGAGGCGCGCCACGACCTCCGGCGACACAGTGTACATGATGTAGCACACTAAAGTGACCGAAGCCGTTATGGTAATGGCCTGGTTAATGAACGTCAGGTTGTAGCGTATCGTGTTCTTGCGGGGCGGCTCTCCGGTCTCGTTCATGCGCAGTACGTCGTCGCGGCGCTTGGCGAACGAGAGGAAGAGCGTAAGCAGGAACGTCATCAGTACCAGCCATTTGCTCAGCGTTATGTCGGTGGCGAAGCCGCCGGCGAGCACCCTCAGCACGAAGCCGAAGGCCACTATGCAGACGTCGACGATGGCGTATTGCTTCAGCTTTGCACAGTAGCAGATGTTCAGTATGTAGTAAAACAGTAGCACGCCGCCTACCTTCAGTATGTGTCCGCGGTCGCCTAACAGGGCCGTCATCAAGGCTGCCAGGACGAACATCAGCGCCATCAGCATCCACGCCGTGCCCATACTTACCGCGCCGGAGGCAAGCGGACGCTTGCATTTTACGGGGTGTCGGCGGTCGGCTTCGACGTCGTTGATGTCGTTGAAGCAGTAGACCGACGACGCCACGAAGCTGTATGCCAGGAACGTAAGCAGCGAAGCGCGTATGTCTTCGGGGTCGAGCAGGCTGCCGCCGAAGAACATCGGTATCAGCACGAACACGTTTTTGAGCCACTGGTGCGGGCGTATTAGTTTTAGTATGTTGTTCATATAAGACATTGTAGTTAGAGTTGCTTCGGGTGGCAAGCCGCCGTTTGCCGTGCCACATGCCTGACTTTGCGCGCTGTCACCCCTTCTTCTTTGTGAGCGGAGCCGTTGCCTTGTCGATTATTTTGTGCAAAATCCACGCCAGAACGGTCGAGATTGCTATCATTGCGAGCGCCGTCAAAAGGTAGCCGAGACGGTATTGCGTTATGTTTTTAAGCACGAACTGTATGTGGATGAGGTACATTTCAAGGCTTATCGTGCCTATGAATGCCAGCACGCGCAGCACCCGTTGCGGCGTATGGCGGAACAGTTCGGCGAATAGCAGGATGCCCGAGATAGTCAGCGGAATGTATACCATGCGCTCGAGGAACAGCGGAAAGCGTCCGCGCCACGACTCCTCGAACTCTATGCACATGGCAAGGCTCATCACGAACGTGAGCAATATGAGCCAGATTGACGACCTTTCGATTGTCCGTTTCTCCTTTACCATCTGGCCGCAATTAAGTCCGATGAGGAATATAGGTATGCGACTGAAGAATATTTCGAGGTGTCCCACGGCCTGGTGTACGGGCGGATAATACTGCACCATTACCGCAAGGAGCATTGAAAGGGCGGCCAGCCAGCGGTAGGACGGGCTTCGCCGTATCAGGTTCATGTAGGCCGGGGCTATTGTGTAGAGCATCATTATCGACGGAATGAACCAGAACGTGAGGTCGTCTATGCGCCAGAAGCTCCAACCTATCAGTATGTTGGCTATAAGGTTGGGTATGTCCGGGCTGTAGCCTCCGCCCGGAGTGTTGAGGTAGTTGGGTATGTAGAACAGGCAGGCGATGACCAGCCACGCCGGATATACGCGCAGGTAGCGCTTCTTGAAGAAACGGACGGGCGAGGGGTCCTTCGTCCACGAGTACCAGAGCCCTATGCCGCTGAGGAACAGGAACATGTCCACGCCGACGTTGCCGCAGCGCACAAGGCCGTAGAGGGCGTTGCTCTTGGGCATCCACACGTGGAAGAACATGACGAAGAGCATGGCCAGTCCCATCAGTTCGCCACGGTAGCGGCTTATTCCGGATAGTTCTATTGGTCGTTTCATCAGTGCAGTTTAGGTTTTGGTATGTATCTGAACGCGAGCTTGAAGACCCATGCGAGCAGGATGGAAGCTATGATGTAGACTATCAGCCCGGTGTAGACCTGGCCGCGGTACGACATCTTTATTATTATCTCGCGCGTTATCGGATGGACCACGAACAGTGCCGACGATATGGCTCCGAACCACACGCATGGTGCGAGGGCTTTCTCAGGTATAAGCTTTACGGTGGCTACGGCGCCCGTAACGATGAACAGCGGCACCCACAGCCACGCCTGGAAGTTGAAGCTGCCGGCGAAAACGACGACGGCTGAAACGGCGGCTATGGCGGCGTAAGCCCACGAGGAAAGCTCCCTGCCGTAGCGTGCATAGAGCACGCCGGCGCCGAACGGCAGCATGCCGCCTATGAAATTATAGCGTATGCGGTTGAGTATCTCGCCTCCCGGGTCGTTGGCGGGCGTGAATACGGCCTGCGCCAGCCAGCAGGCGACGATGAGTGCGACGGCGTAGAGCGACGGCCTGCGGTAGACGAAGAGGCGGTAGACGATGTAAAGCTGTATCATCAGTCCGAAGAACCAGTACGGGCCGGGCTTGATGATGTGGTCGGGGTCGGGCATGATGTTGATGTACATGAGCAGCTGGGCGACGACCCTGCCCACCGTGTAGCCGTGGTATCCGTGCGGGTGCAGGTAGCTCACCACGGCGAAGGCTATGTAGCCAAGGAACATGAGGCGCAGCAGCTTCATGTAGTGGTAGCCGGTGAACGACAGCGCGCCCACCCTCGGCACGTTGCTCTGCTGCTCGTACTTTGCCACGAGGCCGAAGCCGCTTATAAAGAGGAACACCGGCACGCCGTAATGGCCGAAGAACGACAGCACGTGTACGAACAGGTAGCTGTCAGGCGACATGAGCCTGTCGAGCAGCTGCATGGGCTTTGCCACGTTGAATGTGTACTCGTTTTCCTTTACGGCGAAACCGAGGAAGTGGCAGTAGTTGTGCAGCATTATTCCGAGTATTGCTATGCCTCTTAGGACTTTAGACTCGGCTAGCGTGAGAAGTGAATTTTTCATTTGGCTGTGTTTTGTTGTTACTTACGCCGTGCGGCTTGCTTAATCCTCGCCGGAGAAGTCCAGCTTGTCGTAGTCCGTGGTGTTCTTGAGTATTCGCGGGCGCTTTTCGTTGTAGCCGGGACTTAGCACGTTCAGGTCGTCGCGGTAGTCGGGCGAGCTTATGCCGCCAAGGTACAGCAGCAGGTGGGGCAGCGCGTCGGTCATGTACCGACGGTCGCGCGCCTTCAGTATGTTGCCGTATACGTCGGGATTCTTGACTATGTACTCGTGCGAACACCATATCCAGAACGGTATGTCGAACTCTTCGCGCGCCAGTCGGGCGGTTATTTCAGTCGAGTGCATGCGCCCGTAGAAGTGTACGCCTTCGCCGTAGCACTCCTCGCCGTGGTCGGGCACGTACACCACCACGGCCTCCTCGTCCTCGAAGCGCTTTATTATCTGGTCAACGATGGAGTCGTTGTAGAGTATGGCGTTGTCATAGTCGGCCAGTATGCGCAGCTCTTTTTTCTTGAGGTCGGGGCGCTCGTAGTCGTCAGGTGTGAAGTGTGCGCGGTCGCGCGGGAAGCGTGTGCGGTAGTCTACGTGCTGCCCTTTCAGGTGGAAAATTATGAGGTTGTTCTCCTTGTTCTCCTTTTCCAGCTTGTCGTATGCGGCCAGCAGGTTGCCGTCGAAGCGGTAGAGGTGCTTGTTGCGCGTGTCGAACATGGCCTCGCTAAGCTCCGGATTGTTGAGGAAGAAGCCTCCGCTGAAGTCGTATACCGCCTCCTTGGCCTGCGGCAGGAACTGGTTTGTGAGGAACGTCACATGGTAACCGGCCTTGCGGAACAGTTCGGGGAAGAGCGGATAGTCGCACCATTCGCCCTTGTCGCCCACGGTGTAGAGCGAGAACAGGTATTTGAACACGAAGCTCGTAAGGTTCCACGGTGCCACCACGTCGGTGAAAGGCACGAGCCGTCCGCGCTTGGCCCTGTCCTCCTGGCGCGGCGTCGTGGGCATGCCGTAGCCGTAGAGGCTGGCATGGTGGCGGTTGTAGCTTTCGCCTATTATAAGCACTATGTTCTTGCTGCGGTACGAGCAGCTGTCCACCCGTGCCTTGTCTATGTTGTCGACGAGCTTCCTTACCTGCTTGGCGGTAAGCTCGTTGGCGTATATGCTGAAAGCGAGGCGGTAGACGGGGTGGAACATCACGGCGCAGTCCTTGCGCGTAAGCTCGTGCTCCACGCTGCCGATGTTGTCGTAAGACATCAGCCGCACGTAAGCCGCCTTGTTGTTCCAGCCCGTGACGAGGCTGTATGCGAATACGGCAACGAGCGCCCCGCCTAGCCACGGCTGCAACTTGTCGCCCATGCCGGCGTAAGAGTCAGTAAAGCGCCTGGCCTTGGCCGATATCCATGCACGCAGCTTACCGGCGCGCGTTAGCATGATGGTCCACGCCACGTGTGCCAGCAGAACCAGCAGCACCCAGCCCACCCGGCTGAATATTATGTCGGGCGAGAGGTATGACTCGATGAATTCCGACGCCTCGTCGCTGTTGGTCTCGCCCACGAGCAGCAGCATGGTAGGCGTTATCGTGGTGTCGAACTTGACGAAACAGTACACGTCGACGAGCGCCACGGCGTATGCCGCAACGTACATGACGCGCTTCACCCACAGGCCCACCTTGCGTGGTATGAGCCACAGCAGGAGCGTGAGCAGGCACACGTCGACCAGCAGCTCCTCGGGCGCCAGTGCATAGGCGTGGTGGCCGCGCTTGGCGGGCACCACAGCGTATATGGCCACCAGGCCCAGTATGTACATGAAGACGGCAAACGCCCCATAGTCCCTGAACGGCTTGAGCACGGCCGCCAACGCACGCCTTATTATGTCCATGAATTTCATTATTGATGCTTGGTTTTTATTAAAATAACGCAAAATCACATGCAATATGACACAATCCGTACGTTGTCCATATTGCCTGAATGTCGCTTATTTTCGGCAAAAATACATCTTTTTATCTTATTTACAATGAATAAATGTGGAAAAGTGCTGTTTGGCGTGCGGCGTGGCGTTGGCGCACGGGCAGGCGGAGGTTTTGCAATAGACCATGTTTCGGCATGCAAAAGGCATCCTTTTGCATGCTAAAAGGCCGTGTTTTGCATCGCAAAACACGGCATATTGCAAGTTGTTGGATACCAATATGTTACACACTATGACGGCTTACTGCCATGCGTAAAGGTTGTTGGCGCTTATGAATCTTGCCACGGCGTGGGGTACGAGGCCGTCAATGGGTTCGCCTGCGGCTATGCGGCGGCGCACTTCCGTGCTGCTGCCGGGTATCAGGCCGGTGTCGGCAAGTGTCACTCCGGCGGGCATCGACGTGGCGTCCACTGGCGTGCCTTCGCGTGGGTAGACCACTATTGGGTAACGGGCGAGTATCTCGCCGGCGGCGTACCATTCGCCGAAGCGGTCCCAGTTGTCGGCTCCTATGAGCAGAGTGAACCGCCGTCCGGGATAGTCGGCCGACATGGACTGCAACGTGTGCCACATGTATGACGGCCGGGGCATGCGGAACTCGTAGTCGGAGGGCGCCATGCGCGGCTCGTCCTTTAGTGCCAGGCGCACCATCTCGAGGCGCAGGCAGTCGTCGAGCAGCCGCTCGTTGCGCTTGAAGGGGTTTTGCGGGGATACGACAAACCATATCTCGTCGAGCCCGGCAAGGCCGAGCAGCCTTCTTGCAAGCTCTATGTGCCCGTTGTGTACTGGGTTGAACGAACCTCCGAAGATACCTGTCGTGGTCATGGCTGTTGCTGTTAAGTGTGTGGTTTTGCGCGTGTTCAGGCGCCAATGAAGTCCCTTATTGCCTTGAGCGCTTCGCCGACGGCGTGGTCGAGGTCGTCGTTGACTATCACTTTGTCGAAGCGCGGGGCGAAATCCAGCTCGAACGAGGCGCGCGCCAGGCGGTCTTCAATCACGGCCGGGGCGTCTGTGCCGCGTCCCTCGAGCCTGCTTCGCAGCTCGTCTATCGAAGGGGGCTGTATGAAGATGCTCAGTGCGCGGCTGCCGTAAAACTCCTTTATGTTGCATCCGCCCTTGACATCGACGTCGAGCACTACGTTGTCGCCCCTCTCGAGCTGGCTCTCCACCTGGCTTTTCAGCGTGCCGTAATAGCGGTCCTTGTACACCTCCTCGTATTCGAGGAACTCTCCGCCGGCTATCTTCCGTCGGAACTCGTCGGGCGTGAGGAAGAAGTATTCTACGCCGTGGCGCTCGGTGCCGCGCGGCAGGCGGCTCGTGCATGATACGCTGAAGGCCATGTTAAGCTCCTTGTGCGACATCAGGCGGCCTATTATCGTGCTTTTGCCGCTGCCGCTCGGGGCAGAGAATATTATTACTTTTCCGGGCATTGTCTTTGGTTTTATGTGGTAAGCAAATGGTGAAAAAGGGCGGCGCGGAGCCTGCGGCAAGTGCCGTCGGTCCCGCGCCGCGGTATGTTTACAATACGTTGAGCACCTGTTCCTTTATCTGCTCGAGCTCGTCTTTCATCTTCACCACGATGTTCTGCATCTCGGCGTTGTTGCTCTTGCTGCCCGTGGTGTTTATCTCGCGTCCCATCTCCTGTGCTATGAAGCCGAGCTTCTTGCCCTGGCCTATGCCGTCGGCCATGGTCTCGCGGAAGTATTTCAGGTGGTTGGCAAGCCTTTGCTTCTCCTCGCTGATGTCGAGTTTCTCTATGTAGTAGATAAGCTCCTGCTCCAGTCTGTTCTTGTCATACTCAATCTCGGGTATGCTCTTGAGCCCTTCAATGATGCGCTGGCGTATCTTCTCGACGCGCGACTTCTCGTAGACTTCTATCGAAGCGAGCAGCGATGCTATGTTGTCCACCTTCTCGGTGAATTTGCGGCAGAGTGCTTCGCCCTCCTGCTTGCGGAAGTCAACCAGTGCGGACAGGGCTTCGTCGACGCCGCGGCTGACAACGGCCCATTCCTCGTCGCCGAGCTCTTCGGCCTCGGTCTTGGTCATTACATCGGGCATGCGCAGCAGTGTGGTAAACCAGTCCTGCGGCTCGGGAATGCCCGAACCGGCTGCAATGTCCTTAATCTGTTTGTAATAGTTTTCAACAAGTGCCTTGTTTATGGGCGCGGCTTCGGCCGCTTCGTCCTTTTCCACCCATACCGAGACGTCGACCTTACCCCTGAGAAGCGCCTTCGACACTGCCTGGCGTATCTCCATTTCCTTCTCCCTGTATAGCGGAGCTATGCGTGTCGACAAGTCCAAAGCCTTGCTGTTGAGCGATTTGATTTCTACGTGTATTTTCTTTCCGTTGAAAGTTACGACAGACTTTCCGTAACCCGTCATTGACTGTATCATTGCTCTTTTGTAGTTAAATTTATGCAAAAGTACATATTTCTTCGGAAAAAAGCTTATTTTTGCACGTTATTTAAAAAGATATTTTCATTTTATGTCTTGCATTTTAAATATAGAGACAAGTACTAACGTGTGTTCGGTGGCTGTAAGCCAAGGCGGAGTATGCCTGTTCAAGAGGGTCGACAATAGCGGCCCCAACCATGCCGTAGCCTTGGGCGTGTTCGTTGACGAGGCTTTGTCATTTGTCGACAGCAGGGCCATTCCGCTCGATGCCGTAGCCGTAAGTTGCGGTCCCGGCTCTTATACCGGGTTGCGCATTGGCGTGTCGATGGCCAAGGGCATCTGCTACGGCCGCGGCCTGAAACTGATAGCCGTGCCTACTCTCGAACTGATGGCCGTGCCCGTATTGCTCGAGCACGAGCTTGACGACGACACCCTGCTCTGCCCGATGCTCGACGCGCGCCGCATGGAGGTGTACGCCGGCATTTACGACCGGGCGCTTCACGAGGTGAGGCCGGTGCAGGCCGATGTTGTCGACGGTGATACTTATAGGGAATACCTCGACAAGGGCAAGGTGTGCTTCTTCGGCAACGGGGCGTGCAAGTGCCTCGACACAATAAACCACCCCAACGCCGTGTTGGTAAAGGGCATAGAGCCTTTAGCCGAGTACATGTTCCCCCTGGCCGAGAAACGAATGGCCGAAGGGCGGTTCGAGGACGTGGCTTACTTTGTGCCTTTCTACCTGAAAGACTTTGTGGCTAAGACGCCTAAGAAACTGCTGTAAGCATTATATGGTGCGGACCTGGGCATGCGGCACGGTTGTGCGCGTGCGTCTTTGTCCGCCATGATGTAAAAGACCTTAATTACTTAAAGTCTTAATTTAAATTACCGAATTAGTAAATGAACATCGAAGGATTGGACTATAACACCCAAAGGGAACAACTTATACTGCCCGAATACGGCCGCGAAGTGCAGAAGATGGTTGACTATGCCGTGACCCTTGAAAACAGGGAAGACAGGCAACGGTGCGCCGAGACGATAGTAGGCATAATGGAAAGGATGTTCCCCCAGACACAGGATAATATTAACTACCAGCAGAAGCTGTGGGACCACCTCGCCATAATGAGCGACTTCAAGTTGGATATTGATTACCCGGTCGACATCAACGAGGCCAGGAACATAATGAAAAGGCCGCAGCCGATGGAATATCCCAAGCAGACCAACCCTGTAAAGCACTATGGCAGCATGGTGTTCGAACTCTTCGAAAAGCTCAAGACAATGGAACCCGGCCCCGAACGCGACGAACTGACAAGGCTTACGGCCAATCAGATGAAGCGTAACCTGATGCAGTGGAGCCACGGTTCGAGCGACGACGAGAAGATAGCGTCGGACATGGCACGCTTTACGGACGGCAAGATACAGATTGACCTTGATACTTTCAGGTTCAACATCGGCAGCATGAAGGACCATGCTGACAGGCGGCGTAAGAAGAGATGAAACCTTTGCAGGCAAGATTAACTTATAAAACCACCCGATAATGGATTCATTCATCATTGAAGGCGGACATCCGCTGAGCGGTACCATAACCCCGCAGGGGGCCAAGAACGAGGCACTTGAAGTCATTTGCGCCTCGCTCCTGACTTCAGACGAGGTCAGGATAAGCAACATTCCGGACATTCTCGATGTCAACAACTTGATACAGTTGCTCGTCGACATAGGGGTGGAAGTGGAGCGTATCGGAAAGAACGAATACGTTTTCAAGGCTGGGAATATCTGTCTTGACTACCTTGAAAGTGACGAGTTCATACACAAGTGTGCGTCGCTGCGCGGCAGTGTCATGCTTATAGGGCCGTTGCTCGCCAGGTTCGGCAAGGCCGTCGTCACCAAGCCCGGCGGCGACAAGATAGGCCGCCGCAGGCTGGATACACACTTCCTGGGTTTCAAGTATCTGGGCGCCGAGTTCACGCACAACGAGGAACGGGGCACGTTCGAGATAAACGGAGCCAACCTTAAGGGGTGTTATATGCTGCTGGACGAGGCCTCGATTACGGGCACTGCCAACATAATTATGGCCGCTGTGCTTGCCAAAGGCACCACTACCATATACAACGCGGCCTGTGAACCTTACATACAACAGCTCTGCCACATGCTTAACCGCATGGGGGCGCGCATCAGCGGAATTGCCTCTAACCTGCTTACGATAGTAGGTGTGGAAAGCCTGCACGGCACCAGCCACAAGATATTGCCTGACATGATAGAGGTCGGTTCGTTCATAGGCATGGCCGCAATGGTGGGCGACGGCATTCGCATCAAGGACGTCTCGGTACGCAACCTCGGCATCATTCCCGACACGTTCCGCAAGCTGGGCGTTAAGATTGAGATAGACAACGACGACCTTGTAATACCCCGTATGGAGCATTACGAAGTGGAGTCGTTCATCGACGGTTCGATAATGACACTGGCGGATGCGCCGTGGCCGGGAATAACCCCCGACCTTATATCGGTGCTTCTCGTTGTCGCCACGCAGGCCAACGGCAGCGTATTGCTGCACCAGAAGATGTTCGAGAGCCGCCTGTTCTTTGTCGACAAGCTGATAGACATGGGCGCGCAGATAATCCTTTGCGACCCTCACAGGGCCGTGGTGGTAGGCCACGACCACAAGAAACGGCTGCGGGCAGGCCGCATGACGAGTCCCGACATCCGCGCGGGCATAGCCCTGCTCATCGCCGCACTTAGCGCAGACGGCACCAGCCGCATTGACAACATTGCGCAGATAGACCGCGGATACGAGGACATTGAGTCGCGCCTGAACGCCCTGGGAGCGAAGATAGAGCGCGTTAAATGATGTGTTTTTGCAGGCAAGTTGCCGCGCCCGTCGAGGCGTTGCGTAACTTGCGGCTTGCAATCGGATGATTATGATAAGGACTGAAGAGGTTTACAAGATTGGTAAGATAGGGAAACCGCACGGTGTTAAGGGCGAAGTTTCGTTCATGTTTGACGATGATGTGTTCGACCGCGTCGACTCCGACTACCTTGTTTTGATGGTAGACGGCATTCTCGTGCCTTTCTTTTTCGAGGAATACAGGTTTAAGACGGGTGAGACGGCTCTTGTCAAGTTCTGCGACATAGACACTAAGGAGCAGGCGCAGGAGCTGACGGGATGCGATGTGTATTTCCCGAAAAAGCTCTCAGACCGTGGCGAAGACGAGCTTACGCTTGAAGAGCTTTGCGGCTTCAAGGTGCTCGACGCCGACGACGGCGACCGCCTGATAGGAGAGATTGCATACGTGGACGACGCTACGGAGAACGTGCTTTTCGGCGTGGAAACGCCCGACGGAGGCGAAGTCCTCATTCCTGCGTCAGACGATTTCATTACCGGAATAGACACCTCAAGCCGTGAAATACGTGTCAGCCTGCCTGCCGGACTGCTCGACATAGGCAGCTAAGGCACGGCGGCAAGCCAACCGGAAGTTAACTAAATGTGCATAACAACAGATATATGAAAAAGCAAATAGCCATCCTCGGCTCGACAGGTTCGATAGGAACGCAGGCACTTGAAGTCATAAAGGAGCATTCCGACCTGTACGAGGCGTACTGCCTTACGGCAAATAACAAGGTGGAGCTGTTGGCCAGACAGGCACGCGAGTTCAATCCCGCGGCAGTAGTCATAGCCAATGAAGATAAGTATGACGAGCTGAAAAGCCTGCTTGCCGACCGTCCCGAAATAAAGGTCTACGCCGGAAAGAAGGCACTGGACGAGATAGTCGAGGCACAGCCGATTGACATGGTGCTTACGGCTATGGTGGGGTTCGCCGGACTTAACCCTACCATCCACGCAATAAAGGCCGGCAAGAAGATTTGCCTTGCCAACAAGGAGACGCTTGTCGTAGCAGGAGAGCTTATATGCAAGCTCGCCGCAGAATACCATTCGCCGATTATCCCGGTAGACAGCGAGCACTCGGCGATATTCCAAAGCATAATAGGCGAGGGCGACAACGGTATTGAGAAGATACTCCTTACTGCGTCGGGAGGTCCGTTCCGCAATTTTACGAAAGACCAGTTGGCTACCGTTACCAAGGTCGACGCACTGAAGCACCCTACGTGGAACATGGGTGCGAAGATTACAATAGACAGCGCCACGATGATGAACAAGGGCTTCGAGGTTATCGAGGCCAAGTGGCTCTTCGGCGTTCCTGCCGACAAGATACAAGTGCTTGTCCATCCGCAGAGCATCGTCCACAGCGCGGTGCAGTTCTGCGACGGTGCCGTAAAGGCCCAGTTGGGTGTTCCCGACATGCGCCTGCCCATCCAGTTCGCCTTCACTTACCCCGACCGTCTTCACCTTAACGGCGAGCGTCTCGACCTGTTCAAGCACCCACTCGAATTCTTCGAGCCAGATCTGGACAAGTTCCGCTGCCTTGCCCTGGCGTTCGAGTCAATCCGCCGCGGCGGCAACATGCCTTGCATAGTCAACGCCGCAAACGAGATTGTCAACCGCGCGTTCCTCGAGGACAGGTGTTCGTTCATGCAGATGGCCGACATCATAGAGAAGACCATGGACCGTGTGGCGTTCAGCAGCAAGCCCGATTACGACGCGTATATAGCAACCGACGCCGAGGCAAGGCGCGTTGCAAGCGAGATGTTGTAACCGCAGGGCGCTTTTTTACATGATTACAAGCCGACGATTTACATTATATTATTAAGATTAACAAACCGTATTCAGAGGGTTACCGGCCGTGCGCATGCGCCTGTTTTGTGGCGCAACATAATGTCGGCGCGCCGTGGCCGCACCCTGATTTCCATTAAACAAGAACAAAGACGACATGGAAGTATTTTTGATAAGACTGCTCCAGTTCATGCTGGCAATCTCGATCCTTGTGCTGCTCCACGAGGGCGGACACTTCTTTTTCGCCAAGCTTTTCGGCGTTAGGGTAGAGAAGTTCTACCTGTTTTTCGACCCCTGGTTCCATCTTTTCGAGTTCAAGCCCAAAAGAAGCGACACCACCTACGGCGTAGGCTGGCTGCCGTTGGGCGGTTACTGCAAGATTTCGGGAATGATAGACGAGTCTTTCGACACCGAGCAGATGAAGAAACCGGCGCAGCCGTGGGAGTTCCGCTCCAAGCCTGCGTGGCAGCGTTTGCTCATAATGGTCGGCGGCGTGCTGGTCAACTTCCTGCTCGCCCTGTTCATTTACGCCATGGTACTGTTCACCTGGGGCGACTCTTACTATGCCCTAAAGGACATGTCGATGGGTATGAAGTTCAACGATTCTGCCAAGGAAATAGGTTTCCGCGACGGCGACATACTGCTGCGCACCGACGAGAAGACGCTCGACAGGTTTGAGGTTGACATGTACCGTGCCATAGCCAATGCCCATACGGTAACCGTATTGCGCAACGGCAAGGAAGTAACGCTTGCCATGCCCGAGGACATGAGCCTGCTCACGATGGTGAAGGAAGAGCCTGTTTTCGCCCGTCCGTTCATTCCCGCCGAGGTCGACAGCGTGCTGGCCGGCTCGCCGGCACAGAAGGCTGGCATTGTCAAGGGCGACAAGTTGCTCGCCATCGGCGGTGCGAATGTTGACTCGTGGAACGAGTTTGACAACCAAATAGGCCGCTTGCAGGACGTCATGTCGGCAGCCAAAACCCCTGCCGACAGCCTGAAGGTGCGCACCACCACCATAGTGTTCAGCCACAAGGCCACGCCCGCCGTGCGCGACACTGCACAGGTAGTGCTCAATGGCGACCTTACACTCGGCGTGGGCAAGACATATCTAGGCACGTACTACAAGCCTGTCAAGTTGGAGTACGGCTTCTTCGAGAGCTTCCCCGCAGGTGCAGTCTACGGCGTCAACGTGCTTCGCGGATACGTTGACGACATGAAATACGTCTTCACGGCGGACGGTGCCAAGTCGCTCGGAGGCTTCGGTGCGATAGGCAGTCTGTTCCCTCCCGTTTGGGACTGGATGATGTTCTGGCGCATGACGGCTTTCCTGAGCATAATCCTCGCCTTCATGAACATACTGCCCATACCGGCGCTTGACGGCGGCC
>HF986728.1:36077-44372 GCA_000433175.1 Prevotella sp. CAG:1058 | reverse complement strand
CGTGCTCTTCCTGCTTTACGAGATGATAACCCGCCGCAAGCCGAGCGAGAACTTCCTCATCCGAGCCGAGTACGTAGGCTTCGGCATCCTGATACTGCTCATGGTCGTTGCCAACATGAACGACATACTCAGATGGCTCGGCTACATGTAGCCGTCTGACTTTCAGACATGTTAAAAAGACAAGTCCGGCGTAAATGATGACGGTAGCCTAATGGCTGCGTTTCCATCATTTACGCCGGACTTTTGTATTATTCCTATTCCTGTTCCTATATTATTCCGAAGTGTCTTAGTGCCTTGGCTATGCCGTCGTCGTCGACGTCGGCCGTCACATAGTCGGCCACGGCCTTCACGTCGTCGTTGGCGTTGCCCATTGCCACGCCTGTTCCGGCAGCCTTTATTATGCTCTTGTCGTTGCCGCCGTCGCCGAAGGCAATTGTCTCGGCCATGCTTATGCCAAGGTGTGCCGCCATGGCTTGCAGCGCAGAACCCTTATCGGCGCCGCGTACCGTTATGTCGGCGAAGTCGGGATACCAGCGCGCCGACACGCAGTGCTTCATCCGCGGCATTATGATACGCTCGGCCTCCGTGTCTATTATCGGCGTAAACTGTATTATGCCCTGCTTCAGAATGTCCTCCACGCTGTTGCCTTCGCCAAGGTAGCTTACGTTGAGCATCTTGCGGTAAAGGCGGTCCACGTCGTCGTTGGGGTTGATGACCGTAAGGTCGGTTACGCCCACGACGAGCGTTGCAAAGTTCATTTCGTCGGACATCTTGACGAAGGCGCGCGCCTCGTCGTCGGGTATTGTGATGCATCTTATCACGTCGCCGCCGATGGTGCAGTACGCCCCGGTGGCCGAGATGTATCCGTCGATGAGGTGGCTGATGCTGTCGAGGTTGTTTATAAGCCGCATCGGCCTGCCCGTCGATATGTATATGCCTGTGCCGCGGCGCTTAGCCTCGGTCAGGGCGTCTATTGTCGGCTGCGGTATCTGGTGTGTCTTGAAGCTGACGAGAGTTCCGTCAACGTCGAAAAACAATGCTTTTATCATCTTTACCTGCTTTCGTTATGGGGGTTAAGTCGTTATGTGATGTCTGGCTGCGGAATGCGTACTGTTAGCCTGCCGCCGGTTGGCGGTGTCCTGCCAGGCTCCGTCCAAGGTGCCGCTTGCACTTCCGTGTCATGTTTATCCGCCATGTCCGCCATGCAAAATTACGCTTTTTATTTTGTTTTTGCGCCAGCCTTTCATTACTTTTGCACAATCGGATAATTTATTGACTTAACGCAAGATGAACGTTTACGACAGTATAATGGCAGAGCTCGAGGCTCTCGGCACTGACGAGAAGCGCCGGGTGTTGGGCGCGTTTTTCAAGACAGGCAAGGGACAGTACGGCGAGGGCGACAGGTTCATGGGCATAACGGTGCCGCTTACGAGGGGCGTTGCCAGGCGGTATAAGGACGCGCCGCTCGCCACGGCCGTCGACCTGTTGCAGTCGGAGTGGCACGAGGCGCGCCTCTGCGGCCTGCTTATAATGGTGGAGCAGATGAAGAAGGCGCGCGGCGACGACGCACGCATGATATTCGAGACTTATCTTGCCAACACGCGGCGCATCAACAACTGGGACCTTGTAGACCTCTCCGCGCCGCAGATAGTGGGCGGATACCTTAAGGACAAGCCGCGCGACATACTCTACCGGCTTGCCGCCAGCAGCCTGCTCTGGGACAACCGCATAGCCATGGTGTCTACTTACGCCTTAATAAAGGACAACCAGCTCGACGACACCTTCGCGTTGGCCTTGCAGCTTATAGGCCACGGCCACGAACTGATGCACAAGGCCGTAGGCTGGATGTTGCGCGAGGCAGGCAAGCGCGACTTCGCCCGTCTGAGGCGGTTTGTTGACGACCATTGGCGCGAGATGCCGCGCACCATGCTGCGGTATGCCATAGAGAAGTATCCCGAAAGCGAGCGCAAGGAGGTGCTGGCAAGGAGATGAGCGCACGCCCGAGCCTGTATCGCCATCCGCGCTGGCGCAGGCCTGCGCCTGGCATAATGGCGCCGTAGGGCATGAAACGGCGTCATTGTGTCAAAACGCGGATGTCACTGTTTTTCCATGAAACAGGAAAACAGGTGGCAGTCGTCAGTCCCTTTGACGTCAGTTTCTGGCTTAACCTGCATTGCCGGATGCGCTTTCATGCTGCAAAAGGTTACCTTTTGCATCGAGTTTCATGGCCTTTTACGACCCGGAATATGGCTGTTTACGGTACAAAAAGCGGCTTTTTGCGCCGCCGTTTGCCGCCTTTCGGCACGTTTGTGGCATCCTTTTCATGCACACTATGCCTGCTGCCGGGCGTAACGACGTTGCTGCCAGCCACTTATGATTGCACGCGATATTTTAGCTCATATGCGTCCGTGTGCCATGATTTTTCCGGCGATGCCCTTCAGGAGCTTCAAGCAAAATCAAAAAGAAAGCAAAACGGGCTGATTGGTACCAGTGTGCATGTGCCGACGATGTGGGCGATAACTGTCGCCCCTTCTTTATGGCATGTGTGCCAAGACCCACGGCCTTGTTTTAAAAACTGTTTTCTTGTGCCTGTGCGGGATAGCTGCGGTGTGCGGACGGAATGTTGAATAAATGACAAAAAATATACTTTGTTTTGTGTAATTTGTCCTCGTACATAGATGTTATGCAAATAAAAACGTACCAAAATGAATAAAAATTCCATATTGAACCATTATGAACTTGACAGGAATTTCATTATTTTTTAACTTTGCCATGTAATTTTTTAGAATTAATCTTTAAATGCTTCTATCATGAAAATAAGTAATTATGTAAACGCAGTGCTCGCAGCCATGTTGCTGTGCGCCTGCTCTTCAGGCGAAGGCAACGAGCTTACGGAAGGACCAGACACACCATCCGTTAAGAAACTGCCTATACTTATCAGTACGGTATGGAGTGGCATTGAAGATACGCGTGCCACTGACTATTCTTTTGAAAGCGGCGACGAGGCAGGCCTGTATGTTGTCAACCACAACAGCGATGGTACGGCTTCAGACCTTAAGAACACTGGCAACCATGTGGACAACATGAAGTTTACCTACAACGGCACATGGACGCCCGAATCACAGATTTACTGGCTTGACGACAAGACGCATGCCGATTTCTACCTTTACTATCCTTATACGTCGGCCGTAACCGACGTGAAGGCGCTGCCCTTCAACCTGAACGCCGACCAGAGTTCTACCGCGGCGTACAAGGCCGGCGACATGATGGTAGGCTCGACAAAGGACGTTGCGCCTACCGAGAGCGCGGTCAAGATAAACGTAAAGCACGTTATGAGCCAGATACAGATAACCCTTGTTCCCGGCAATGGATTTACCGACGAGACTCTCGCGGCAGCAAAGGTTGGGGTGAAGGTCAACGGCGTGAAGACAAAAAGCACCGTCAACCTTGCCGACGGCACGGTTACGGCTACGGGCACGGCGACCAGCGTTACGCCGCTGAAGGACGGCGGCAGCTACAAGGCGCTCATAGTACCGCAGAGCGTGGCTGAAGGCAACCTGATAACCATAAATGTTGACGGCAGGGACTTCAACCTGAAAAAGGCTTTCAAGTTCGTTGGCGGAACACGCCACAAGTTTACCGTGACGCTTAGCAAGACAAGCAACGGCATCAATGTCGGCATAGACCAGTGGGAAGACGAAGGCATCGACAACGGCGGTACGGCTGAATAACTATTAAAAACTTTGACAATATGAAATGCAACCAACACTATTTATTATATATAATCTTCGGATGCGCGTTATTGGCAGGCTGCACCGACGACCTCTTCGACGGTGACGGACTCGTCGGCGGCAAAATGCCGATAACCCTGTCCGGTGAGATTAACCAAGTGTCGGTTACGAGAGTAAACGACAACGGATTTTGCGACGGCGACGTGATGGGCGTCTATATTGTAGACTACGACGGCAACACGCCCGGCACTTTGCAGGTCAGCGGAAACAGAGGAGACAACGTTAGGCACACGTTTGACGAGGCCGCTTATAAATGGAACTCGGCCTACGACCTGTATTGGAAGGACAAGCACACGCACATCGACGTGTACGGCTATTATCCCTTCGGCTCGCCCGAGAGCATAGACGCCTACGGCTTTACCGTGCAGCGCGACCAGAGCACATCGTCGGAGAACGGCACGATGGGTGGCTACGAGGCCAGCGACTTCCTTTGGGGCAAGGCCGAGAACGTGGCTCCTACAACAAGCGTGGTGCGCCTGTCTATGAGCCACCGCATGGCCAACGCCCGTGTAACCCTTGTAGAGGGAACGGGCTTTGAGGCAGGAGAATGGGTAAAGACGGAGAAGACCGTATTGGTAACCAACCTTTGCCGTGAGGCCACCATAAACTTGGCTGACGGCACGGTGACGCAGAACGGCGGAATAGAAAGCACGGCAACCATACCGTCGCGCGTCAACGACGAGTGGCGCGCCATCGTTGTGCCGCAGAGCGTGGCGGCAGGCACTACGCTGTTCAGCATAACCATTGGCGGAGTGCCCTACAAGTTCAGCAAGAACGAGAACTTTACGTACATGCCCGGCAAGATGAGCAACTTCTCGATACGTGTTGACAAGAAGGCCGGCAGCGGCCAATACACCCTTACACTGATTAGCGAAAGCATTACGGCGTGGGAGAACGACCTTGTAAGCCACGACGCAACGTCGAGGGAGTATGTCATCATAAACTCTACGGCTGGTCATCTGAAGGACGCTATCATTGCAGCCAACAAGGATTATACAAAGCTGAAAAACCTGAAGATAACAGGACAGATAAACAGCCAAGACTTCTATTTCATGCGTGACTCGATGGATATGCTGCAAGCATTGAACTTAAAGGATGTTAGAATTAAAGGTGGAATACAAACTCTTACAGGTGGTAATAGTGGAGACTATCCTTGTGAGGACGATGTCATTCCGTATGAGGCGTTGCGTTACAAGAGTAGCCTGATGAGGTTGATTTTGCCTGACAGACTGACAAAAATTGGACTCGCTGCGTTTGCTGACTGCAAGAATCTTACAGGGAGTCTGATTATTCCCGAGGGCGTAACTGAAATTGAAAACGGCGCATTTTACAACTGCAATGCCATGACTGGCGCTTTGTCTTTGCCAAGTACATTAAAATATATCGGTCGCGGAGAGGAATTGTGGTGGTATGGCGGTGCATTCACTTATGGTGGGTTTACTTGTGAACTTATAATGCCCACATCAGTTGAGTGTATATTAAGCAATGCATTTGAGGGTTGTGAAAACTTTTACGGTCAGCTTAGATTACCTGATAAACTTACGAAACTTGGAGAACATGCGTTCAGGGATTGCAGTGGATTCTCAGGGGATTTGACTATACCACAGGGTGTTGTAGAGGTACCAAACAACGCTTTTGAATTTTGCGGTGGTCTCGATGGAACTCTTACTTTGTCTGATGGTATTACTTCCATAGGAGATTATGCTTTCCATGGAACACATTTTAAGGGTGAGTTGGATTTGCCGGAAGGCTTAGCCATACTCAAAGATTATGTATTCTCTGGTTGCGATTTTTCTGGAGAACTTAAATTACCTAAGAGTTTACGAAGTATTGGTAATTATGTTTTTGGAAGTGAATCCGATGGTTCTTGTTGGCGACTTATGGGGACAATAGAATTTCCAGAAGAAATGCAGAGTATTGGTAAAGGGGCTTTTTATAATTGCCGAAGTATAGAGGGGCTTGTTTTCCCGGAAAGCATGGAGAGTATACAGCAACAAGCTTTCTACCAATGTTTCGGTCTAGGTTCTATTGTTTGTAAGGGAACAATGCCTGCACATGTTGAAAGCAACGCTTTTGAAGGTGTGCCCAAGGACAATTTCACTCTCGAAGTTCCCGAGAGCGCCATAGCCCAATACCAGGCTGCAGTGGGTTGGTGCGACTTCAAGCGCATAGCCGCCCACCATGAACTGGTGTGCCGCCCGTCAGTGGCTTGCGCGCTTAACACGGAGCACAAGCAGACGCTCGTTGTAGACGCGGAGGGCGCATGGGAAGTGCAGAGCAAACCCGACTGGTGCGAGCTGTCGCAGACAAGCGGCGGAAACAAGGCCGAGGTGACGCTGACCATAAAGGAAATGGCAAAAGGCTCGGCCGACCGCACGGGCGAGATTGTGTTCAAGCTGAAGGACGAGGAGTACACCCACAAGTGTACCGTGACGCAGTATGACTATGAGTACGGCGAGGACGAGTGGCTCACGTTGCAGAAAGCAACGCGCGGCAACACCGGCGGAATAAACATCGTGATACTCGGCGACGGCTACGACGGCAAGAACATATCGGACGGTGACTACCTGACGAACATAAAGCAGGAGGTGGAATACTTCTTCGGCATAGAGCCTTACACCACCTACCGCGACTACTTCAACGTTTACACTGCCTTCCCGCTGTCCACGGAGACGGGCGTAGGCACGGTGAACACCATCCGCTACAACCGCTTCAACACCACCTACACGGGCGGCGTGGGCCTCAGGGCCGACTACGACGCGATATTCGAGTACGCGCTGAACGCGCCCACCGTCACCCGCGACAACCTGAACCAGACGCTGATAATCATCGTGCCTAACAGCACCGACTACGGCGGCATCTGCCAGATGTGGGAGGACGGCTCGGCCATAGCCTTCTGTCCGCAGAGCACATACGGCTACCCGCTCGACTCGCGCGGCGTTATCCAGCACGAGGCCGGCGGCCACGGCTTCGGTAAGCTGGGCGACGAGTACATCTACCACAACGAGTTCATAGACTTCTGTAGTTGCACCTGCTGCGGCCACGTGCTTGAGTTCAACTGGGCCAAGGGCCTCGGCTGGTACGACAACCTGTCGCTCACGGGCAAGATGCACGAGGTGCCTTGGAGCCACCTCATCTTCAACGACCGCTACAGCGACATCGTTGACATCTACGAGGGCGGCTTCATGCACAACCGCGGGGTGTTCCGCTCGGAGCAGAACTCCTGCATGAACAACGACATCCCGTACTACAGCACAATCAGCCGAGAGAGCATAGTGAAGCGCATCAAATATTATGCAGGCGAAACTTATTCGTTCGAGGACTTTGTCGCCAACGACAAGCGCGAGGCAGGCGACGTTACCAGGGCGCATGACATAAGGACTGTCAACGTGAAGCCTATTAACCAGCTGCCTCCGAAGATACATAAGGGCAGTCCGCTTGACAAACTGAAAAAAACAAGGCGGAACAGATAATTTAATTAATAAAAAGGAGTTATATAATAATGGGCGCGCCTGTTATTATATGACTCCCGTTAAAGAAAGAGGAAAAGACAATGAAACATGTTCTTATAAGATATGCGGCCTTTGCTCTTGCGGTATTCTGCATGTCGGCTTGTTCGCAGGACGAGGAGATGCAACCGACAGACCCGAAGCATACGCCAATGACCTTTTCGGTAATCCATCCGGGACAGAAGTCGCGCGTAACCGACACAGACTTTGAGAACGGCGACAAGATAGGACTATTCGTCGGAGAAACCGACAAGCCGCTGGAGATAGGCGGCAACCTCGTAAACAACGAGGCGCTGACATGCAACGGCGGCTCGTGGTCGGCATCAAAGACGCTCTATTGGGATGCTGGCACTTACAACGCATACGCCTATTATCCCTACATAAGTCCGGTAAGCTCTATCGAGAACCTGCCGTTCAGCGTCAAGACAGACCAGAGTGGTGTGGACGAAGCTACCGGAATGGACGGCTATGAGGCGAGCGACTTCCTTTACGCGCAGACCAAGGGCGTAAGTGCGTCGAACTCGCCGGTGAGCCTGAAGTTCAAGCACATAATGAGCAAGCTCACAATCCGTCTGGTGAAAGGCGAAGACTTTGAAGGCGACATGCCGCAGACAGCCGAAGTATATGTACACAACACTGTACCAGAGGCAACGATAGACCTGAGCGCCGGAGTTGCGACGCGCGAGGTGAGAGGTAAGAGCAAGACTATAACGGCGAAGCAGGTTGCCGGCACAATTTATACTGCAATAATTGTTCCGCAGCGCATCTCAAACCGCATGCCGCTGATTGAGGTCGTAATGAAGGGTGTCTCCTACCTGTTCGAGAGCACCTTCCAGTTCAAGCCGGGCACCGAGCATCTTGTCAACCTGGTTATTTCAAACAATCCGGATCAGATCAAGATTGAAATCGGTGGCGAGATACAGGACTGGCAATAGTGGCCGGCGGGCAAAAACTGAAAATGAAGAAGGCTATATATATATTATCTGTAATAATAC
>HF986728.1:14165-36012 GCA_000433175.1 Prevotella sp. CAG:1058 | reverse complement strand
TGGCTGCCGCATGCCTCCGGCTTGCAAAAAGACAACACGGTACACAGGTTCGGACGGTATGAAGGACTGGAACTTGTGTATAAGACAAACTCGTGGGGCGACAAGATTTATGCAGTTGAAGATGCCGGCGGCAGACAGTTGTTCAGCATCCCGCTGCACAACTGCTTGATTGACACCAGGTTCCGTGACGGCAGGTTGCGCTTCAGAGAGAACGGCACTCGTCGTGAAGGCTTCATAGACCGCGATGGCAATGTCGTATTCTTTAATACAGCAGCGCAAGTTCCTGCCGTGGCGGAAGCTCAAAGCAGCATCTCGATGCCTGATGAAATACCGGCAGACGAAGCACCGGCAGGCGGCACAAGCACGTCAGGACAAGCGGGCCGGGGCGGCATGACAGACTCTGACTTGAGAGGCATCGCCCAAAGCAATCCTTTCTATAAAGAAGCTGCCAAGGTGCTTTCAGGACGGCTTTCGGTAAAGGACGGCAACCGGCGCAGGGTGATACTCAATTACTGTGAACACCTGCGTGCAGCTTATACGACGAAAGACATCGACTTCCTGAAACAGATATTCAGTGAACATGCGCTGATAGTTGTGGGCAATGTGGTAAAGACTGGCTCGTCTGAAGAAGGCAGGTTCATGACGTCGGAGCGTGTGAAGTATAATATAAGGACGAAAAAGGAATACATAACACGTCTTGGCAAGGCTTTTGCTGACAGTAAGAGTATAGACGTGAAGTTCTCGGATTTCCGCATAATGCGCCATCCGACGATGGACGGCATCTACGGAGTCATTCTGAGACAGAAATACAAGAGCGACCGTTATGCTGACGACGGCTACCTTTTCCTGCTGTGGGACTTCCGTAACGAGTCGATGCCCTGCATCCACGTAAGGACATGGCAGCCGTCAGTGACGGTAAGCGATGATAACGATATTATAAGCATCGGAGATTTTAATTTGGAGTGATGACAAGATTTTTCATGCCTGCGTATATGTGCCGTTCGGCCATGTTGTTGTTTGTGCTGATGGTGGCAGGATGCGTAAGGCTTTATGCTCAGGACTTTCGTGTGGAGGGTTTCCGGCAGCTCCCTAACGATGTAAGTGCGTTCATATCGCCTGTGCGCGATTTGAACGGCGACGCCTGTGCACTTGTCAAGGTCATTGCCAGTTCTGATTTCGCTTTTTCCTCGCCGTTGGGCATTGTAAAAAGAAAAGACGATGTTGGCGAGATTTTGCTTTATCTTCCGCAAGGTTCCAGGAAAATAACCATCAAGCATCCAGTCCTCGGAGTTCTTAGGGATTACAGGTTCCCGTCCCCGCTCGAGGAACGCATGACTTACGAACTTAAAATAGGCATGCCCGAGCCGCAGGTTACGGTTGAGCATGATACGGTTGTACTTACGAAAACAGTAGTCGACACCGTGGCTGTAACGAAGCCCAAAGTAAAAGTGCCTGTGGCTTTTTACGCCATGGTTACAAGCTCTTTCCACAGCAACGGACCGTCGTTCGGAGTTATGTTTGCCGTAATGCGGCGTCACGGAATGTTCGTTCACGCACGCAGCGACATGCGGTCGGTAGGCGAAACACGACTTGAATGCAACAAGGAAGGATATATAGGAAGTAGCAGCATAAAACCTTATTACACCGGCGACGTGCGCCGCTCAAATTACGCCATAACGGCAGGATTAATCCACCGTCTGTGGCGTAATGTATGTATATTTGAGGGGGCAGGCTACGGACGTACTGCCACCGCATGGAAGCTGGCTGAAAGCGAAGGCGGAGGATACGCCCTCAACAAAGGTCTCACGCATGCCGGCGTGGCTGGCGAGCTTGGCGTAGTGGTGGCATTTGGCAGGTTAAGTGTCATGGCGTCGGCGTCAACAATAGCCGGGAAGCAATGGCACGGTAACATAGGTGTTGGTATTAGATTAGGAAAGAAATGAGATATTGCAGGCTTATTATATGTATCTTCAGTTTGATGTGGCTGTTGTCGTGCAGTGACGACAATGCGCCTGACAGCATAGAACCGCTGCTGTACGTGAACGAGGCGGCGGATATTACGCGTACGGAAGCAACCTTGTCAGGCGGTGTCGAACTTCAGAGGAATACTGACATGCCGACCCTTCATTTCCTGTATGGTACTACGGCGGAGCCTGAATACAGTTCGAAGGAACTGGTTGTAAATGACAACAAGGTTTCGCTGCGCCTGGTCGGACTTACAGCCGGCACGACATACTATTTCCGTTTACAGGGCGGCAATGGTTCTGCCGTAATAAACAGCGATGTCAGGACATTCACAACCATGCCCAACGACAAGCCTAAGGTTGGCATGTTGACAGTCTTGAGCCAGGGACCTACAAGCGTGATTGCCTCTTATGCGATAACAGACGACGGCGGCGAGAGTATTATCGAAACCGGATGTTACATTACGGAGGAAAACAGCGGCGACTCTGTGAAAGTAATATCAGAACAGACGGAAAGTACTGACGGTTCTTACAGAATACGCATAGGCGGCCTGAAGCAAAACTCGACATACAGCCTTATACCTTTTGCTGCCAGCCGGGCCGGCGAATCAAAGGGCGAACCGACCAAGATAACCACAACCAATGCCGTAGTACTTGAAGCGGCAGGCAAACTGGAAGAGCTTATCGGTGAAGACAAGTACTCATATATCGAGCTTTCGTTCGTAGGCAGCATGAACGGCGACGACCTCAACCTGTTGCGGCAGATGGCCGGAAGGGATTTCTACGGGAACGAGACTCCGGGGAAGCTGGAAAGGATAAACCTTGCTGATGCAAAAATCGTGGCGGGCGGCGGTAACTATGTAGAGTCGAGATACACACAAGACGACGTGGTGGGCTACGGGCTTTTTGCCGGCTGTACAGGCCTGAAGAGCATCAGCCTCCCTATCGGTGCCACTGTAATGGAACAGAACGTTTTTACGGGTTGCACATCTTTAAGTCGGCTGGAGATACCTGCCTCGATGTCATCTTTGATTCCGTCAGCTGGTTGCGTGTCGCTTTCTGAGATAAATGTATCGCCGGCAAATACATCTTACAGCAGTAAGGACGGCGTGCTTTTCAATGCGGACGGTTCGGAGATAGTATGGTTCCCGATGGGGAAAGACGGTGATTATACCTTGCCTTCAACCGTTGTTTCAATAGGCGACTATGCTTTCCAGGAATGCAGCATCACACGCTTCACCCTTCCTGACAATATTGGGACGATAGGGCAGGCAGTGTTCTTCAACAGCAAGGTGCAGGAGGTAGATATGCCCGAAGCGCTGCGTCTTGTCCCGACCGCCACATTCCAGAACTGTTCGCAACTTACCGTGGTAAGGCTCGGCTCGCAGACCGAGCTTGTATCCGACTATGTGTTCGACGGTTGTCCGCTTGAGCACCTTTATATAGAAGCCAAATATCCGCCGGTTTGTAATGACAACGCTTTCACCAGTCGCACGACCGCCTTTACAAAGACATGTACGCTGCACGTGCCCAAAGGGTATAAAGGCTGGTATAAGAACGACCCTGACTGGGGGATGTTTGAGAATATCGTGGAATACTAAAACAAACAGACATACATAAGACAAATGGGCAATACACCTGAAATAGAAGAGCTGAAACAACTTATAATGCAGAAATACGGCAGGGGACTGAACACTACTACCGACTTCGAGGAATTTTCGCTTCGTTTAAGCCGTGACATAGGGGAAAGCATTTCGGCGTCGACGCTGAAACGGCTTTGGGGTTATGTGGGCGACTCCCACAAGCCGCGGGTTGTGACACTTGACATGCTTGCACGTTATCTGGGACATGAAAACTACTACTCTTTCGTGTCATGGTTAAAGACAAGCACTAAATACAACTCGTCGTTCTTTAACGCCAACCAGCTTGTAAGCAGCGACATAAGGCCTGGTTCTACGGTCGAGATAGGCTGGAGTCCTAACCGGCTTGTATATCTTGAGTACCTTGGTGAAAGCAAGTTCAAGGTCGTTTGTTCGGAAAACAGCAAACTTCAGCGTGGCGATGTATTCATGACAGGCTGCTTCATAAAGAACCAGCCGCTTTACCTCCCTTACATAGACCGGGGCGACACACGCACGTCACCGTTCGTGGCAGGGCGCAACGGAGGCTTGACAATAATAAATGTCATCGGCGATACGAAATGAATAATCTTGGAGACAAAATGAACGACAGTACGTCCGGGTATACGCAAGATATAGACGGAGAACTAACCGAGTCCTCGCCCATACCCGTACAAAACGGCTTTGACAACATCCGCGAGGTGTATGTCTCGGCTTCGGGTCACACCCGCCTGTTTTCGGCTACGCGATACGGCAAGCGTTATATGCTCAAATGCCTGAAGCCCGATTTCCTCTATACTCCTGTTTACCGCCAGGCTCTTGTCAAGGAGTTCGAGATAGGCCTGCAACTTGACCATCCGCACATCTGCCGCACGATAGGCATGGAGGAAGTCGAAGGCATAGGTGCGGCAATCGTTATTGAATACATCGACGGCGACACGCTCAAGGACGTCATGGATGCCAATGCGCTAACGGCCGACACCGCACACCGTATAACAGAACAGCTTGCCGATGCTTTGGAATACATGCACAGCAAGCAGATAGTACACCGCGACCTGAAGTCGACGAACATAATGGTAACGCACAACGGGCATAACGTCAAGCTGATTGACTTCAGCCTTTCTGACAGCGACTATTTCAACGTGCTGAAGTGTCCTGCGGGAACTTCCGGGTACATTGCACCGGAACAGCTTCTGCCCGATGCCAAGGCCGATGTGCAGGCCGATGTGTACTCGTTCGGCGTCGTAGTAAAGGACATGGCACGACGGACGGGCGACTCCGCCCTTATGCGTATAGGCAAGGCATGCACCAGGATGAAAGCCGCCGAACGTCCCTCTTGTATAAGGGAAGCCGTAGAGTTGCCGCAGGCAAAGCCGTCGCAGCGTGTGGCTGTCATCGTTCTTGCCTGTGTGGCGGCGGTGCTTGCCGTGCTGGTGGCTTTAGGGATATTCCGCAACCAGTCAGGACAGGGTGGCGGTGCGGCTGACAGCACTTCTGTCTCGTCTGACAACAATAGGGCCATGGACTATTATGAATGGCCCGGTGTAGGGCAATGAAGCCGTATGTTGAAGCGTAAGCCGCCCGCAACGCCACCCGACAGGCGGCTTACGCTTCAATTTGTAATTATTATTCACTTTTTATTACTTCCAGAACCGTATTCCTGCCGTTATTTTATATGGAAACGCCTATCTTTCAATAACTTTGCAACATTTTTCTGTTTATCACTTTTTATTAGTAACTTTGCACCCAGAATAACAAATAAAAAGCGTATTAGAAAATGAATATAGCAAGCGAAATAAACAACTCCGTGCTCAAGGCAGTCAAGGAGCTGTACGGTCAGGAAGTGCCTGCAAAGATGGTGCAGCTGCAGAAGACCAAAAAAGAGTTCGAGGGACATCTTACACTTGTCGTGTTCCCGTTGTTGAAGATGTCGCACAAGAAGCCTGAGGAAACGGCCCAGGAGATAGGCCAGTACCTGATGGACAACGAGCCGTGCGTGGCATCGTTCAATGTGGTTAAGGGCTTCCTTAACCTCGTAGTGTCGCCCAAGGCATGGCTGGCGCTGCTGGCCGACATCAACGCCGACGAGCACTTCGGCGAGAAGAAGGCCGGAGAAGACTCTCCGCTGGTGATGATCGAATACTCGTCGCCCAACACCAACAAGCCGCTCCACCTGGGACACGTGCGCAACAACCTGCTCGGTTGGAGCCTTGCGCAGATTATGCAGGCCAACGGCAACCGCGTCGTAAAGACCAACATAGTAAACGACCGCGGCATACACATCTGCAAGTCCATGCTGGCATGGCTGAAGTGGGGCAACGGCGAGACACCCGAGACAAGCGGCAAGAAGGGCGACCACCTGATTGGCGACTATTACGTAGCCTTCGACAAGCACTACCGCGAGGAGGTAAAGGAGCTTGAGGCTAAATACAAGGCTGAGGGCATGACTGACGAGGAGGCCGAGAAGAAGGCCAAGGATGAGGCTCCGCTCATCAAGGAGGCTCATGAGATGCTCGTTAAATGGGAACAGAACGACCCCGAGGTGCGCGCACTTTGGGAGAAGATGAACTCATGGGTTTACGCCGGATTCGACGAGACTTACAAGGCTCTCGGCGTAGGTTTCGACAAGATATACTACGAGTCACAGACTTATTTGAAAGGTAAGGCTAAGGTTGAGGAGGGACTCGAGAAGGGACTTTTCTTCCGCAAGGACGACAACAGCGTATGGGCAGACCTCTCTGACGAGGGTCTCGACCAGAAACTGCTGCTCCGTTCAGACGGTACTTCGGTTTACATGACGCAGGACATCGGCACTGCCGAGATGCGCTTCAACGACTATCCTATCGACAAGATGATTTACGTTGTGGGCAACGAGCAGAACTACCACTTCCAGGTGCTCTCGATATTGCTCGACCGCCTCGGCTTCAAGTGGGGCAAGGAGCTTGTCCACTTCTCTTACGGAATGGTGGAGCTGCCTAACGGTAAGATGAAGAGCCGCGAGGGAACGGTTGTCGACGCTGACGACCTTATAGCTGCGATGGTTGAAGACGCACGCCGTACGAGCGAAGAACTGGGCAAGTTCAGCGACATGAGCGAGGACGAGCGCGCCAACGTTGCACGCATCGTGGGCATGGGCGCACTCAAGTATTTCATCCTGAAGGTGGACGCGCGCAAGAACATGCTGTTCAATCCCGAGGAGTCAATCGACTTCAACGGCAACACAGGCCCATTCATCCAGTACACCTACGCACGTATCCGCAGCATCATGCGCAAGGCGGCTGAACAGGGCGTCAGCATACCTGCAACGCTTGAAGGCGACTATCCCGTAAACCAGAAGGAGACCGAACTTATACAGAAGTTGAACGAGTATGGCGCTGCCGTGCGCCAGGCAGGCTTGGACTACAGCCCCAGCGGCATAGCCAACTACTGTTACGAGCTGACCAAGGAGTTCAACCAGTTCTACCACGATTACAGCATCCTCGGCGCCGACAGCGACAAGGAGAAAGTCTTGCGCCTTGTACTTGCCGCCAATGTAGCCAAGACATTGAAGAACGGCATGAACCTGCTGGGTATCGAAATGCCAGAAAGAATGTAATTATTTAATTCATAATTCATAATTCACAATTCATAATCTACAATTCATAATTTATAAATTGGCTAGTGAAGAACAGGGACGACAATGTGATTGTGCAGAAAAGTTATGCTTTCAGCTTACGTTGCGTAAAACTATATAAGTTCCTTTGCAGTCGTGATGGTAATTTCATTATCGGCAAACAACTGTTAAGGAGTGGTACGAGTATAGGTGCCAACGTTCGTGAAGCACTGCGCGCCCAGACTCGTCCTGACTTTCTTACCAAGCTGAATATAGCGTTGAAGGAAGCCAGCGAGACTGAATATTGGATTGAGTTATTGCGTGATTCAGAATATGTGACGGTTTCTCAGGCTGAAAGTATGCTTTCTGATTGTGTTGAATTACTGAAAATACTCACCTCGATAATAAAGAGAACGAAAGAAAATACAGATACGGCAAGATTGTAGAGTCTAAGATTCTCATTATTTACGATTATGATTTTAAAATCAAAAACTTGCGGATTATTTCCTTGGAAAATATGACCTGTGAATTATAAATTTGCGGATTATTGCCTTATGAATTATGAATTGTGAATTATGAATTATGAATTAAACAACCCTCCTGATTACCGCAACGATACGGTGCTTCCGCTTCCGCCTGAGGTTTCGGCCGACGCATGGGCCGTTGACGCGGCATGCAGCGGCAATCCGGGCAAGATGGAATACCGCTGCATAGACCTTGCCACGGGTGCCGTGGTGTTCCATTTCGGTCCCGTGTTCGGTACGAACAACATCGGCGAGTTCCTTGCCATCGTCCATGCCCTTGCGCTTATGGAGCAGAAAGGCATCCGCAAGACCATTTACAGCGACAGCTTCACGGCGATGACGTGGGTGAGGAAGATGCAGTGCAAGACCAAACTCGAGCGCACGCCAAAGACCGAACAGCTTTATAACATCGTTGCGCGCGCCGAGACATGGCTCAGAACCCACCAGTTCCGCGTACCTATTATACAATGGGACACGCGCAAGTGGGGCGAGATACCTGCCGACTTCGGCAGGAAGTGACAAGACGCTTGTATGCGATAGAAAAAAGACGGTTTCTAAAAGGCCGTGTTTTACGTTACAATAGGTTACCTTTTGCACGCCAAAAGGTAACCTATTGCGTTATAAAAGGTAACCTTTTGCATTTTAATGGGAAACCGGCTGTGCCTTATTCATTTTGTTTTGAGTAAGGCAATGTGCTTTTATATTGCGTAAATACTTGTATTCCAGTATTTTATGTATTATTACCGGGCGAGGCACCGCATACTTCCGCCATGCCCGTCTGTGCCTGTCCGGTTGGCGGTTGTTGGCGGTGCGGGTATGCTGAAGGCAGGCATTTCTTCGTTTATTTGCGCTAAATGTTGTAACTTTGCAGCAAGCACAACGGCCGTATGGCATGCTTTGACATGCCTGCCGGTGTCGTTGCCCGCGCCGGCCAGGCGCGTTAACGGCAACAAGTCTCAACTCCATTAACTCAATATAAGACCATGACCGAATTTGAAAAGATGCGCAGCAGCCAGCTCTATAACTTCTCCGACCCCGAGATATGGAAGAGCCTGAAGCATGCTAAGGAAGCATGCGTTAGATTGCAGACCATGACCATTACCGACGACGATTACCGTGAAGTTATTGAAGACCTTATACCGGGCATTCCGGCCGACAGCGTTGTGTGTCCGCCTTTCCACTGCGACCACGGCAACGGCATAAGGCTGGGGCGCAACGTGTTCGTAAACTACAACTGCACGATGCTTGACGGAGGCCTGATTACCATTGGCGACGACGTCAAGATAGGGCCGCACTGCCAGCTGTACACGCCGCAGCACCCCTTCGACCACGTGCAGCGCCGCGGAACAATAGAGACGGCTTATCCCATAACGATAGGCGAAGACACATGGCTTGGCGGTGGCGTGGTAGTGCTGCCGGGCGTTACGATAGGCAAGCGGTGCATAATAGGGGCGGGCAGCGTTGTCACTAAGGACATTCCCGACGACAGCATGGCCGCAGGCAATCCTGCAAGAGTGATAAGGAGTCTGAAATAATATTGCGGCGGCGGTAGCCGCAGCCTTAACCATTAACTGATAATGAAGAGTATATTGTTTGTCTGCCTCGGGAATAAATAGAAAAATATAAATAATTTATATATCGCTGAAATATAGAAAATTAAGATTTATTTCTTATCTTTGCAATGTAAACCAAATGTAGGTTTTACGCTATAAAATGTAAACCACAAGGTAAACTAAAAACAAGGATATGAAACGGAACTTGCCTACTATTTCAGCGATACTTTACACTTCAAAGACGCTTGCCAATGGTGAGCATCCGATTATGCTACGTATTTGCTACAATGGCAAACGCAAGTACAAAAGCATGGGCATATCTTGCAAGCCTCAAGAATGGAGTGATGACAAACAACGAGTAAAAGGCAAACGTGCAAACAGCCTCAACCCCATTATCACGAAAGAATTGGCAGATGCACAGAATTACGTTTTGTCTTTGGAAGGCAGAGAGGATTATTCAGCCTCAACGATAATCGCTGATTTGCAGAAAACAGCACCGACAAAGCAAACTCTATTTACTTTGTTTGAAGAACGGATTGAGTTTTTCAAGGTGGAAAAAGAAAAGCCCAATACTGCTACAGGATATAGGACTTTACTTAACATAATAAAGAAGTACACCAATGGAAAGGATTTAGAGTTGTTTGAGGTGACAACAAATTGGCTTCGGTTGTTTGAAGAATATATGCGTTGCCATTATGTAGACAATTCCATCCGAAAGTTCTTTGACAACTTCAAAGCTATCTTTAATTACGCCATAACTAAGGAGTATATTAAAGAAACTCCTTTTACGACTTTTCAATTTAGCAAGAAACTGAATTGTCAAACAAGGAAACGAGCGTTGACATTGCAGGAGATAACTTCTTTAATGGTGTACTATCTTGATAGGTATGGAAAATATGGAATAGAAAATAATGATGTGTATGGCGAACTTAAAGAAAGGCAGTATTGGGTAAACCAAAAATTTAAGCCAAGAGGAACAACGAAATTGACACCGATCAATGCCGAACAGTTTTCTCTTGCTTTGTTCCTTTGTAGTTATCATCTTCAAGGTATGGCACTTGTTGACCTTGCGAATTTGAAAAAGAAAGATATACATTTAATCCAAGTAACGGACAGAGAAAAGTTTGTGAAAGATTCGGCAGAACACGACTACAATTATGCCATGTCTCATTTAAGGAAATTGCCATGCTATGAAATAAATATAACGAGGCATAAAACAACGCATCCGACAAGAGTAATTGTAGATGCTCGTTATCTTATACCATACCTAAATCCGTTTGGAAGTTATATTGATGAAAGTGATGAATTAGACGAGGATGAATTAGAAGATTATTTATTTCCAATTTTCGATAAAGACGATGATACGGAAGGAAAGAAGTTTGGCCGTATGACATATATGAATTATATGGTAAATGTAAATCTGAAACGTATCGCCAAACGATTGGGATTTGCAGAGGGTATAACTTTCTACTGTGCAAGGCATAGCTATGCTTCAGCCCTTTATCATGCGAATGTGCCGATGGGTCTAATCGCTCAAAATATGGGACGCAATCCATCCGAAATAGAAACTTACTTGAAAGAGTTTGACATAGAAAATATCTACAAGGCAAACGAGAAGGCACTAATCACGGGCCAAGAGGATTTCTTAAAGATTGCAGAGAAACAAAAACAAGAACGACGAAATAAGGCAAGAAAGGAATTGGAAGAAAAAGGAGACTTTGATAAATTGAAAATGCTTGAAGGGATTTGGCGATATATTGATGAACACTAAATTAAAAGAGAAAAATGCTCAAAAACCTTACATTTTAATGGAAAATGAATGTTTTTTGAGGCTTATTATCTATGAATAATATGTATTTTACTGCATATCAATTAGTTATGTAGATTTTAGATATTCACTTCTGATTGTTTTTGAATATAACATTAAATAATAAGCACCAACAATCGTAAGACCGTTGATGCTTATAAATGATGTTTTTCTGCGCTTAATACTCGAACATCAATGTTGCAGTTCCTTTGAATGTGTAAGAACTACTGCCATTGCTCATCCTTAGATTGTCGAAATTGACAGTAATCTCACTCTCACTTGGATTTGTGTTGGTTACTACAGCTGTTCCTGACACATACTTAAAAGAGTCCTCTAAATCTATGATTGAGCCTTCTTCCTCTTCAATTAAAGGTGTAAGGGCTAAATTCATTTCGGCGAAATCATCGCCAACTTGAGGACACGTTGCATTGTGGTAGGAGAATGTGTAGTAATCCACATTTATAACTCCGTTGCTCTCATTATCAACAGAAACAGTGAAATCGCCTTTCCTTAGCGTTTCATTCCAATCACCCATAAGGCTGAAAGCGGATAGATTGTAGCTCACACCGTTAATTTCAATAGTATTCCTACCATTGTTGTTTGTCGGATCGTCCTCATCGTCACTACAAGAAACGAATGAGAAAGACGCAATGGCCATTAAAGCCACCATGAATTGATAAAGATACTTTTTCATAATTACTTGTTTTTGTTATGAGGTTAATTATTATTTCTTATTACAATGCTTCCGAGGTCGCTTAATTCAGCTACTTCATTTTTGATGTTATCCCAAAAATTCTCTTTGTATGTTCCACTTTGCGAATCATATTCATTAAAATACTCTTCGCCGTACCTATTTAGAAGCGTCTCTTTTTCTACGTTAAAAATAAAATCACGGCAATTAGGAATTTCAAGCGTAATGGATTCAACGTTTTCACCTCCTTCTCCTTCGTGGAGTTGAATTGTCGCTCCATAGTTGCCTATGAGTTCTTTTACGGACATTCCAACATGAATTCCGTTTGGAAGTTTGAATTGCGGTGAATAAACAGTAATAGACTCTACTGTTGCTTGCAAAGTGTTTGGCCTTTTATCAAAATACCCTCCAAATAATGTGCAGAGCAATTCTTGCCCCTTGTACAACTTCATATTCATAGTATAGTAAACTTCCTCAAATTCAGATATTTCTTGAATGTCAACAATAGAGAAGTCAAAACATTGTTTTTCTATGTCCTCTTGTTTCATATAAGACGTGTTATAATCGTTGAATGACTTTCCTAAACGGATATTCGCTATACCATCTTTCGTGATTTCGGTTGAATAGTTATTTGGCATATCTTCAACGGCAACAGCCAAAGAATCTGAAGGTAATTCGTCTTGCTTGATTGCTTCCGTGTCGGCAATGACCGTTGTATCTTGCGATTGACTGTTTGTGCCGTTTTTACCGTTGCCGTTTAGCACAGCAAACAATACGCCACATCCGATAATAACAACTACAACAATAGCAATTATAATACCTTTCTTACTGCCTCTTTGTTGAGGTTGAGGCTCGTTGTTGACAACATCTTTTTTCTCTGCCTCCGTTGTAGAATGGGTTTCTACGGATTGTTTAGATTGTTCTTGCTCCATTGACAAGCGCACAGAGTAGCCACATTTAGGGCAATTTTCGGCTTTTGTGGAAACCATTTGCCCACAGCCCTTACATTTTATTAGTGCCATAATAGTTTTGCATTAAATGAAGTTAGACGGCTCGCCATAGTCATTTACTCCTTCATCGGACTTTTTGCAGAGAAAGAAAATTTCTACAATAGGTATCAATACCCACCATCCACTTCTGTTTATATCATGCAACCTACGCACAGAAACAGCCAAGAAAGGAATGAAGCCAATTATAATATAAAGAGAAAGTATAAAGAATGGATTACCTATGCCAAAGCTGACAAAGGAAAAGAATTCTCGTCTTGTTGCGCGGCCACTGAATGTTGCGAATTTTTTTGTAAAGCATTTCCACCATACGGTAATAGTCTCCCACCATAATGCACCAACTTCATAGATACGTTGTGCCAAATCAAATTTGCTGCCACGAAAGACTTTGTAAAATTCGCACGACCAAAACAATTCCGAAACAGTTTTATAAGAATCGTCTTGTTGTGACTGCGGCATATCTTGTGCCGTTGTTTCTGTTTGTTGCTCAATAGGACATCCGCAATTAGGACAAGCCTTTGCGCCATTTGGAATGATTGAGCCGCATTCCTCACATCTTATTTCTGCCATATCTGCAATAAATTACCGTTGCATCTATGACCCTAAGATGCTATTTTATTATAAATTTTGAGGCATAAGAAAGGAAAAGTGAGGCCACCATTCCACCTCATCCACCGTGTAGGGCTTCGACTCCCTTGTAATATAGATAAGGAGAACGGACAAGCCCCACTTTGGAGGGTATATCGTTAGACAATATACGCACACCAAAGAGAGCGTCCTTCTCATCTTATTCTGATATTACCATACGGTGAGTTGTCGAAGTTCACACGGTCAGAATAAGCGAAAATGCGCTTTCTTTCAATATGTCCGTACTTGCTTTGCGCTAAGTACGTCACAAAGATAGCGATTTTCAAGAGAAGAACGCTCGTTTTCCTTAAAATAAATTATCCTAATGGCTAAAAATCAAGCAAATCATACGTTTCTAACAATTCTTTTTCTCGTAATCCAAGATATATTTTTGTGACAGCTATATTGGAATGATTAAACAACTCTGAAAGTTTTATCAACGCCATGTTTGCGTTTTCTCCGCTGCTTTCATAGACTTTTCGCCCAAACGTTTTGCGCATACTATGTGTGCTAAAATGCTCAATTTTGAGATTATATTTTTTCTTGATTTCCTTAAATAATATGTTGATTCTTTGTGTGCTATATACTACTTTCTTTTGAGATAAAAAGCACTTTTCATCGTCATTTGTGATATGCAAAGCGTCATGACATTGTTTGATATGCTGCTGAAAATCAAAATTTATCTTTACCGTTCTGCGCTTGTTCGTCTTTTTCTCATTGAGAGTAAATTTGTTATCATCTAATAGCATAGACCATGTTAAAGTGAGTATGTCCGAAATGCGCAGTCCGAAGAAACAGCCGCAGCCGATAAGAAGCGACATACGGTAGTTGCCATCTCTATATAGTTTTCTGATTAAGGACAACATTACATCCCATTCCATATAGTCCGAAGTCTGATATTTGTGTATTGCTTGCTTCATAACATTCAAATTTGCTGATTGTTTCTTGTTTCTGAATATCTTTAATGTTCTACCGTATGTAAGTTGCTTATTTTCAACGTATATTCAAATCTGTGGAGAAAGTGAATATGTTTGTTCAACCCTTTCTTTATAATCGGCAGTCTTTTCAACCTTGTTGTCTATCACGTCAACCAACATATCCAAATACACGTCCGTAATCACTTCAACAACCTTGCCACGTTTGATAAATGACACCTCAAACAAATCTTTGCCTTCATTATAGGCAACCTCAACAACGCCACGAAATTTAAAGCCCTGCACTTTGAAGCGTAATCCGTTGGGGATAGCCATTGGGGAATTGAATCCCCAAGACCAAACCACCATCAACTTTGTTTTGAGTATGCTCATTATGTATTGTGCCATATCCATATTATGCTGCTATTTGAAGATTTGTAGGAAGTATGATTGCCATCAACTCTGCTTTCTTAGCTTCATACGCTTTGTTAGCCTCTTCATCCTTGCTCCACATATTCTTGTGTACATTTTCGTATGTTGCCTTCCAAAGTTCACGCATTGCATTTCTAACAACAGTATCTTTGATAGTGGCTACCAACTCCACGAAATAGCGCATTGAACCTCTTGCATTGTCAATGGCAGGATGCGTGTAATCTGCCATCATCCACCACCAATCGTGATTTTTCAGAACCTCTAACGCCTTATTGATTGTCTCTGTCGTTGCCATATCTTTAAGTTTTTATTGTTATTACTTCTGTTTTTTTATTTACACTACAAAGATAGGCATATATTAAATAATAGCCAAATTATTCGATCTAAAGTATGCTAAAGTTGGATAGTTTATTGCTTGACAGTCAACAAAATAAAAAGGATGCCATTAGCTGACACCCTTTGCAAGTTGAATTAGAATACCTCAACCAACGATTCCCATCTGAAACTTCGCCAAGTTCCTTTCTCTACATCATAAAAGGCAGTTGTGCAATAGTTCTCCCTGCTTTCACCATTGCCGTTTGTCTTGGCCTTTGCAAGATTAGGTTGCGTTGTTCCCCAACATTCCCTTAGTTCTCCATTCTTCTTTATGAAAGTGAAATGGGCAATACCGTTTTGAAGTTTTGTTTTCAAATTTTCTATCATCAGAGCTTTCATTACTCCCATTTCTTCTGATTTGGTACGGTTTGCTATAACGGTTGCCCTTACTGATGTTGCACCTTTGACTACGATTGCTTGTATCATAACTGTATCTGTTTAATTGTGAACGTTTTGATTACTTTTTCTACTGCAAAGATAGGCATATATTAAATAATGGCAAAATATTGGCTGCTAAAGAAAACTAAAGTATGGGCAAATATGCAATATTTGAACGAAAAAGTTTATCTTTGTTCCCAAATATCACTGAATCTATGGAAGAAAAGAAGAAACAGGAAAGAAAAGTTGTACATCTTCAAATAGGAGATAAACATTTGTATTATGGTAGCATTTCAAGGCTGTTTGATGACTTTACTGAAGATGAATTAGGCATTTCTTATTATAAAACTAAGAACAACTTAGCCAAATTAGGTACAATAGCAACTGATAAATGTACCATAAGGCAAGGTTTCTTGATAACCAAAGAAAAGAAGATGTGAATTTATGTCATATAAAAGTAAGATAGTATATAATCCTCTTTTATCTGTAAAAGAAAATGCTGTGAATAATCATGTCACTGTCGCTGCTATTCGTTGGTATATTAGGGCTAATGGAATAGACAGGAGGTTAGATAATGGCATTCTGATTAAAAGAAAATTGTCTGAAATTAAAGATTCCCATCCGAACATATCCATAAGAGAATTGTCAAAGCTAACAGGCCATTCAATCAATACAGTAAAGAAGTATTTGCATACGGATTTAGATGAATTAAATAATGATAGTTCTAAACTATCAATGTTTAATACAAGAAAGCAGAGATTTATCATTAAGAGCGTATCAGATAGTCAAGATGTAATTTTGTCTAATATATTACGTTTATATATCAAGCAACGTACTTTTGATTGTGACCTCACATATAGTATTGGAAACTTTTATCTCCATCTTCCAAAGCCCAATTTAAGGTATGATAAATATCCCCAATCTGATGATGTCAAATCTTTGAGTGAAGTTACTCAAATAACAGAAAATTCACTTCACTCTGTGGTCATAGACTTGCCTTTTGTGGTAAAGTCAGAAAAGAATGCAGAACATTCCAAAATCGCACAAAGATTCAGCCATTTCAATACATTGAATGAATTGTTGCAAACTAATATTGATATGTTGCAACTTGCTTGGAGATTACTATCCAAAGATGGTTTTTTAGTCTACAAGACAATGGATCTTCTTCTTGATAATAAACAAATATGGCTTGGAAACTATGTGCAAAATAAAGCGTTTGAGATAGGGTTTAATTTAGAGGATATGTTTATTTTGACAGCAAAAACAAGAATGATAAGAACTCGTGGCACAATCCAACGCCATGCACGCAAATTCCATTCTTACTTTTTTGTTTTCTCAAAAAATAGATAATAGACAAGTGAGCAACGATGATATGTGTATGTTTTGAAGTGTCTATAAATCATAAAATATCTATGTAACTAATTGATTGTATGCAACTTGTTCGCATTGAAACTGAAAATATCGGCACTTACACCTTAAAATATCAATTTAAGGGTAAAATTTTGTGCCAATATTCAGTTAACGCCTTGCTTATCTTTTCTTTTGTCTCATCGGTGTGCTTTTTACCGAACATTGGATTCTTTCTACCTTGCTTCGCCAAACGCATTTTGAATCTTGTAGCGTCAGACACTTTCCTGCTAAATCTTTTTGCCATATCTATTGAACTATATTGAACTATCCTTATATTTACTTATAAATATCACGCTGAAATGAAAAAATCTCTCTACACAAAGAAAATATGGGGCTTAAAGGATTATTCCATAGATGATATAGTCAGCAACTATGTCAAGGCAGAAAAAACATACGGACTGTATAGTAAATCCGCTCCTAAAATTATGCCGAAGATACAGTTGCCTAATGCTCCAATGTCTGAATGTGATGAGGTAAAAGAGGAAAAGAAAACCGTTGTAAAGCGTGAAAAACTTTTGGCCAAGAAATACGAATTCCTTATTCACACCATAATTAAGCGTGTCCTCAATAATGATAATGGCATGGCGTATTTACATTCTGCGATACTTCAAAATGTCTTTGGAAAAGATTACAGGAAGATGTTAGATAATCTTTTTAAGATGGGTATATTGCATTCTGATGGTTATTATTCTTTGGACGAAAAGACATACGGTTATTATTTTGCGCCAAACGTAAGATTTACATACACCTTGCGTCCTTCTTCATATCTATCAGACTACGATGCCAAACTTAACAAATGCCTATTGCCATTTCAAACCAAAGAAGAACAGGACAACAAGCAAAGACTTGAAAATGATTACTTATATTCTCGCTATAATGACAGCCTCAAATATCTTAAACTTCAATATGTAGATGAAGCTGTTTCATTTGTCACTTCACACGTATTTCCAACAGATAAATCCAATGAATATTATGTAAGAGTGATAGACAGGTATATGGATGGTGATTTTCATATTACTTCCATAGATGATAACAAGAGAATATACTCCATAGCTACATCTACTCCAAGATTACTTAAACCTTTCCTTAATATCAAATATTCATTAGACGTACATAACTCTCATCCTTTATTGTTTAACTCAATCTTAATGTCATACTATAATATTCCCACCTCTTTGATGGATAAGATTTACCCAATATACGAGCAAATATATACGTCCAATGTAGAATCTCATAATGTTAGGCGATTTCTACGCAAAATATTGATAACAAATAATATAGAGGAAGAAAATATAAAATCCATCCCAATAGATGTGTTATACTATATGTACTTGACTTCAATGGGCTTGTTTTGGGACGTTACCATACCAAAAGAAATGGTGGATGAGAAGAATTTGCTTCGCTCTGATATAAAGGTCTTGATGTTTAGAGAGGTCTTTTATAGTAAGAAACTGACAGCAAGAGGCAAGGAATACGCCAAGATATTTGCAAAGGATTTTCCTAATGTCTATACAGTTGTGCTTGATTCTAAGAGAGAAAACCGTACAAAGCTCGCAAATGATATGATGAAGATAGAGAGTGAATTATTCGGTAAAATCTTAGTCGGGTTGTATGCCAAGAAATTCAAGGTTATTTCGATTCATGATGCCATTGTTGTGTTGGATGTGAAACAGAATGAAAAGTGTACGGAAGAAGTCGTTAAACAGGTAATGACAGCCGTGTATCGGAAATATGGATTGCACCCCGACATATCGGTTGACTACTATGGCAAAGAATGTATGGAAAAACTCATGGAACAAAACAGGTTGCTCAAAGACCTCATTACCGATTATGTGCTGCAACTTAAAGGATTAGCCCAAGAAGGCGATGAGGATGCAATTTCTTTGCTCAAAAAGATAGGAAACGGGGATTATGATTTTTATATAGATAAGGATGGACAACTTATGCTTCATCCGTTACATATATAAAATTTCCATATAATTTTTGTGAAACGTACAAGTAACGAATGCTTCATAATAGTTCAATACCAAACATTCTATACTGAAAGCGAGGATACCTACCTTATTACGATTTTTATTTATTACTTTTGCAATGAGCTAATGGAACAATGTTGTTTATAGCAATAATATATTGTAAACCACAATGTAAACTGAACATGTATGAAAGAATATAACTCATTGAATTATAATAAGAAATACAAAATACTCTTTGTCTGCCTCGGCAACATCTGCCGCTCTCCGGCGGCCGAGGCCATAATGAAATTGAAGCTGGACGAGGCTTTTCCCTTCTCTGACGACTACTTTGTCGACTCCGCCGGCATAGGCTCGTGGCACGAGGGGCAACTGCCCGACCGCCGCATGCGCGAGCATGGCGCGCGCCGCGGCTACGATATAAGCAGCCGTGCGCGGCAGATAAAGCCGGCCGACTTCGCCCGTTTCGACTATATTTTCGGCATGGACCATGAGAACATGGCCGACCTCAGGCGCATTGCGCGCAACGATGCCGAGCGTGCAAAGGTATTGTGCGCCGCCGACTTCATGACCCGCCACCCCGGATACGACACTGTGCCCGACCCCTATTACGGCGGACCAGAGGGCTTCGAGCTTGCTCTCGACCTGATAGAAGATGCCTGCGACGGCATAATCAGCCGCATGTTCATGGCGGAGTGACGTGCCGTGCGGTTTCATGCCGCACGGTGCCGCGTCGCTGGTGCAGTTTGCCGCCGTGGCAGCAGGCAGTCCGCCGCACCGTTAAAAAAGGAAAAAGATTAATCCTGGTTTGATTGTCAGGCTGATTTTTTATACCTTTGCATAAGGTAAGGCATGAAAAAAGTATTCCACATAATATCTCATTTCGATGTCGGTGGAGCCGAGCGTGTGGCGGTGAACATTGCCAAGTCCAAGACGGCGGACATGGAGTATCACGTCGTCGAGCTTGTCAGGGCGCGTTCGCCGTTCACCCGTGTGTTCATACGCGAACTTCAGGACTGCGGCATAAGGTATCATCGTGCTTTCGTGCCCGATGTCCGTTTCCATTATATTTTCGAGCGCCTGGCCGCCATGACTTTCCCGTTGTGGTTTCTGCCCTTGTTCCTTAAACACCGCCCTGCCGTAATCCACAGCCATACTGAAATGCCCGACCTTGCCGTATGGTGGTTTTTCACCCTCTTTCCGCGCCTGCTCCATGGCTGCAAGGTCGTCAGGACAATACACAACACCAGGCTCTGGAGCGGACTGGAGAATACCGGCCGACGTGTGGAACGCTTCTTCATACGCCACGACTCCAACGTGGCAATATCCGTGTCGGTACGCGACAATTATGAGAAAGAGTACCGTCAGCGCGCCCCGATGATATACAACGGCGTGGGCGACACGCCCCAAAAGCCTTACGACGGACTGCTCCGTGGCAAGATAAACATATTGTTTGCCGGGCGTTTCGAGCCTCAGAAGGGCGTTTCCACACTGATAAGCATTATCAAGCGGCTCAAGGACGACGGCCGTTTCCATTTCCACATTATAGGCGACGGCAGCCTGCGTGCCGACATTGAACACGAGCTTGCCCCGTTGCCGTGCGTCACTCTGCGTCCGCCTGTCCACGGTCTGGCCGCTTACCTGTCGTCGTTCGACTATCTGCTCATGCCGTCCGAGTTCGAGGGACTTAGCATAATGTCGATTGAAGCAAGCCTTGCGGGCCTTCCGGTCATTGCCAACAGTTGTCCCGGCCTGCGCGACACGCTGCCGCCCGACTGGCCTTTGTGCGTCAAGGGCAACGACATGGGCCAGTACATGGCAATATTCAGGAACCTGAAGAGGCGTACTGGCGGCGACGATTTGGGACGCAAGGCAAAGGCTTTCGCCGTCGAGAAGTTCGGCATAAGGCGCATGCAGGAGGCTTACGAGGCACTTTACCGCTACTGATGTGCTGCCTGCCGTGCCTTGTCAGCCTGTCGTTGCGGCCGGTGGAAAGAACGAAAAGTGAACAAGAAAAATGGCAAACATAATAAAGAAAGCGGCCTTTACGGCCTACAACACCGTGTTTCGTGCCGTGCAGCGGTATGACCTTTCGCCTTGGGAGCATGCCCCCGAGACGGGCAGGCCTGTCTACGGCGTCTACCATGTGTTTTGCGACAAGGGGTGGCGTGAGCTTGTTGCCGACCAGGTGGCAGGACTGAAAGCCTGCGGACTGTATGATGCTACGCTGAAGCTGTATGTAAGTTGTATCGTGAAAGACACGTCCGAGGTTGAGGAGCTGCGCCGGATGATAGGCGGTGACAAGGTTGAGTTCATCTCCGTTAAGACCGACCCGATGAAGTTCGAGTATCCTGCGCTCGAGTTCATACGTGCCAAGAGTTGCGAAGAAGACTGCTTTTTCTATTATTTCCACACAAAGGGCGTATCATACTATGGCGGCGACGACCACGACCGTAATTACCTCAGTCTGCGCCGCAACATTGATGCGTGGCGCAAGATGATGGAGTATTTCCTCTTCGACAAGTGGCGTGTGGCGGTCAACGTGCTGTCTGCCGGCTATGATACTTACGGCTGTTACCGTCTGCCGCCTTATCCCAAGCCCTATTATCTCTATGCAGGCAACTTTTGGTGGGTGCGTTCCGACTATGTGCGCCGCCTGCCGCCGTTCCCCGAGAACCGCATCGCCACCGACCGTTTCATCGCCGAAGAGTGGCTGTACAAGGCCTGTCCTAAGGACTTTTCGGCGTTCGACACCCTTGCCGACCTTTATTACGTCTACATTGACAAGGACCTTTACGCCTCCAAACGGCTGCCCGTGCTTAAGTGGTTAAGATATGTATTGCGCTTCAACTGGGTGAAGCTGTGCAAGCATGTGTTCAAATACGACTTCAAGGCAAAGCGCCAGAAGCGTTACCAGGTGTTGAGGCAGAAGTGACCGGTGCGTGCCTCTTGCACGATGGACGGATAAAATATATACAGTTGCA
>HF986728.1:3293-14131 GCA_000433175.1 Prevotella sp. CAG:1058 | reverse complement strand
GTTGCAGCCTGGCGGATATTGTCCGCCAGGCTGCAACTGTATTGGTATCGGGGCTTATAGCCGGCCTATGAAAGCTATTGATTTCTCTTTATAACGTGTCAGTCTGTTGTTCACGTCGCCCCAGTCTATGTCCTTAGCCGTCGCTTTTTGCTCTGCGCCGGAACGCAGTTCGTCGGGCATGAGCAATCTGTCTTCGAGTCCGAACATGGCCAGCAGCGACTTGAAACGCGACATTCCGCGCCCCGGGTTGCCTACGGCGAAGAAGGGTTTGTTGAATATTATGGAGAACACACAGGCGTGGAAAGAGTCTGTTATGACAAATTCCGCATCGTCGAATCCTCTCAACCATTGCTCCACCGGCGGCTGAATGCGCTCTGACAACGGCGCGAACATGTCCTCAACCTTCGAATTGACGCGGAACGGCTTGAGGCCTCTCTCATTGGCGGTAGCCGCTATAAGTGCCACCTTTTCGGGCGTTTCGTCCAGTATGTAGTTAAGAAGCGTGCCTCCGCTCTTGGGCGTTGTGTCGGCTGCTGATAACCTTATGTAGTCCTGCCTGTCAAGCAACATGGTCGGGTCGAGCACGTGTTCGGCCTCCACACCGAAGTGCTCGAGGCACAGTTCAACGCCCGACGCCTCCCTGACCGACACCGCGTCGAACATGCGCAGCAGCCGTCGGCACTCCTTCTCCTTGCTTCGTGAGTATTCCCATGCGTCTGTTCCGAACGAAGCCGCATACGCCATGCGCTTTATGCGCCAGCCTTCGGCAAAGTCGAGGTATGCCGTGCGTATGTCGTCGAAGTACTGCGGGCGCCACACCTGGTCGCTTCCAACGACTATCGCGTCGAAGTCGCTCTCTATAATCGCACTGTACGCGGAGAACGTCATCCGCCTGATGTTCTTCCGGATGAACTTGTCGGTGTGCTGCCTTATTATCGGCAACTCCCTGTTCTGCTTCTGTTCGTAGAATATGGGATATGGTTCTCCCCTCAGGTTCCTTATTATACGCCGGGCATATTTCACCGGCTTGCGCCACACAGGCAGGTGCAGCGGCCTCTGCTCCTTTTCTATGACGCACGCGTTGTGCCCCATCCGGCTTAGCACGGTCTGCAAGGCGTAGGCTTGCAGTATGCCTCCGTAGTTGGTGTGTAGCGGCAACGTGAGTATTCCTATCTTCATTTATTTCTTCGGTAAGATAATATTTCTCAAGGTTTTCGTTATCTTTTTGTAGACAACGTAGTATCTCGGTTTCTTCAGCGCACGGCCGAGGGCATCATTGAAAGACTGTCCAGCGGTAATGTCGTCGAAGAAGCGGCGGCGTGATGGACGCTCCGGCGCTGCCGAACTGAAGCCCCCGTTGTGGCGCTCCTCGTCCTTTGCGTCGGTCGGCAGGGTGTCGATGTCGAGTCCGGCGAGGGCTTCTCGGCCTTTGTCCGTATTGACAAAGACGAGGCTTACGCCCTTGTCGTCGGCGAATTCGGGCACAGCCTGCGCCGCGCTCCAGTAGTCGGCTATGGTCAGGTCGCTGCAGCTCGCCCCGTGTTTGCACTTGCAGCGGTGGCACGCAGGGCGCAGGTAAACGTCTGACATGAAGCCCCGCATGAAGGGATTGTCGACGTAGACCGACGCAGCCAGTTCACGTTCGCCGTCCAGGCTGCCGTCCTTGCACCCTTTAATCACGACATTATAGCGCGACCAACCTTCCTTGCTCTTGTCGCGGAAGTTGACGTATGTAATCCTTGTGCCGTCGTCGAGGCTCCTGAAATTCTCGTCAAGATAGCGCTGCCACACGCCCGGCGAGGGTACGCCGTGGCACATTATCTCGACCGTAAGCAACTTGTCGTAGTCCCTGCGCAGGTAAGAGCGCAGTCCGGCTATCTGGCACGGCGTGCCGGTAAACATCACCCTGCGCCCTTCCTTAAGTAGTTTTGCAGCCTGCGAGTACGTAGAGCCGATGCGGCTCTGTACGTATTTGCTGCCCTGCATGGGGCCGAGTTCTTCAATAGTTTCGGCTGACGTGTGTATAACCTGCCACTCGTCGTCGAACACCGCGCCGAAGACTACGCCGCCGTTGACGACGACTTCTTTCGCCAACGCTATGAACACACCGCCCGACGAGCTGCCCGTCCGCTCCCCGGTGTTGCGGTTTTTGGCGGCAAGCATGTCTAAGGGGCTGCGCTCTTCGAGCTCTCCGAGCAGCGGACAAGCCTTTTCGCACAGTCCGCAGTTGATGCATGCCGCCGCGTCGACTTCGGGATAGGCGAAGCCTTCGCCGTCGTCGCGCATGGTGATGCACCCCTTAGGGCATATTTGCGCGCAGGCGCTGCATCCGCAGCAGTCGTGTTTGTCGGTGATGGTTATCATGTTTTCAGGGTGTTAAGCCGGTTGTTGCATGTGGTGTAAAGGCCATGGCGGTGTGCCGTATGGTACCGCCAGGCGTGGCGTATGGGTTACCTTTTCAGCTTGTGCGCCATGTTTTTCGCCTTGTCGATGATGAACTTGCGTTCGCTTCCGACAAGTCCGATGAAGTAGACGGCTGCGCATACCGACACGGCAGACGAGGCGCACACCGCCATGAAGCGGCCGAACGATGGCTGCATGAGCATGTATACAGCCAGCGGCACGGCCAGCGAAGCCAGTGTGACGTAGGCTATGGGCAGCGCAGTTTTGTGCAGGTAGGCGCGCATCGAGAAGCTGATGAGCGGCCGCAGCATCCATATACGCGCCACCTGGGCGATGACGAACACTACGAGCTGCACTACGAACACGCCCTCGGGCGGTGCGCCGATCTTCAGCGCGACGTAGGCTATGGGCAGTATCAGTATCAGCAGCGTGCCCACCACGGCCTGGTATAGGCGTATGCGGCCGGTGGCTGACGCCGCCTGGATAAGCGGATTGGCAAGGCTGTCTATCATCGAGATTACAAGGATATAGCGCACGAAGGCCACTGTGTGGCCGGGCACTATGCCGAGCCACCACTTCAGTATGACGGGAGTCTCGAGGATTACCGGCAACGACAGCAGGAGCAGCAGGTAATACGAGAACTTCGAGCTTGTGAATATCAGCTTGTGCATGTAGGACATGTCGCCTGCGGCATACGATTTCGTAATTTGCGGGTTGAGCGCCGTCTGGAAATTGACGCAGAAGCCCTTGATGGCGTTCTGCACCTGTACGGCTATTCCGCGCGCCGCGTTTACCGTAGGACCGAAGAACATGTTAAGCAATACGTTGAGTCCCTGGGTGAACGCCACGGCGGCAATGTTGCCGAAGAGGTTCCACCCGGCAAAGCCCGTCATCTCGCGGAACAGCGCCCCGTCCCACATGCGCCGGTAACTGGTCTCGGCGAAGTGGCGTCCGCTGTACTGCCCGTAGATGATGCGGATGAGCAACTGTACGAGCAGCATGAGCACGGCGTATAGTTTCAGCTTGTCGATGTCGGTCACAACGAGCATGTAGACTATCAGCAGCTTGAGCGACACCTCGAGAACGGATATGTAAGCGAAGGCCCCCATGCGCTCGTGGGCTATTATGGCGGCGTTGTATGGAATGCTCATCACCATTACCACCGAGGCAAGCACCGACGTGTGGTAGACCCACAGGGCGGCGTCGAAGCGCTCGGGCGGTATGCTTAGCTGCGTGTAGACGAACCACAGGCCCACCGTCTCGGCAAGCAGGAGCACCACGGCCGAGATGAGCGCGTGGATGTTTATGCTCGTGCAGAACACCTTGTGCAGCCGCACGTCGTCGCCGCGCCCCAGCTCGAAGTTCATGTAGCGCTGCGTGGCCGAGGCCATGGCGGCGTTGAAAAAGGAGAACATCGCCACGAAACCGCCCACCACGTTGTACAGTCCGTAGTCCTCCACGCCGAGCGTGTTGAGCACCACGCGGCTTGTGTAGAGGCTTACGGCCATGGTGAACAGCATCCTGGCGTAAAGCGCCAGCGTGTTCTTGGCAATGCGTTTGTTGTTCTCCGATTTTTCAGACATTACTTGCAAAAGTAATTATTTTTTCTTATCGAAAGGGCTTTTTGGCATATAAAAATGCGCTGCCCCGTGTCCGCCGTCCATGCGGAACTTTACGCCGTGACTTAATACAGAAATACTTTACACCGATTTTTTGTTAAAACGGTGTAAAGTATTTCTGTATTAAGTCACAAAAGGTCGCCTTTTATGAGTTTTACGACCTTGAATTATTGCACACATTATTATATATGGCGGTCAAAAGCCTGCCATGCAGCCTTTTACACATGCACACGTTTCAGCCCGTTTTTCCGGCTGTTTTATTTTAATTTTGAAACTACGCCATTGCAGGAGCTTCTGCGCAGGCCAATGTGTAAGCCTTACGGCTGATGTGGCTTGCACGGTGTCATTTCACGAGAATATTTCCTTTACCACGTCGAGCGACTTCAGTTCATGGAAGTCGGGCAGGTGCAGCTCGTAATACCTTATTATAATCTCTGTCATGCGGTTGCGCTCGGCGCGCGTCATTCTGAACAGGTGCATCGTGGCGAAGTTCATCCTTAGCAGCAGGTTTACCTTGCGCGCCTCGTCGGGTGCCAGCCTGTCATGGTGCAGCGGCGCGTCGGGGGCGAAGCTTGCCGCGCGCAGGTCGAACCAGCTTCCCTCGGTATAACCGTCGGTGTTGGGATAGAAGCCGAGGAACCTGGTAAGGCGCATCATGAACACCACGTGGAAGTTGGCGAAGCCGCCCGTGCTGCCGTCGAGCCATCGCAGGCTGTTCTCTATGTAGGCGAAGGTAAGGCGGTCGGGCTGCTCCTTGCGTGTGGCGTTGCTGAGGAATTCGGCCACGAACAGTGCTACGGGCAGTTTCAGCGGGTCGAAAGGTATCGACGCGTACGCGGCTGCCACCTTGGCCTCCTTGAGCGGGTACAGGCCGGTGCGCCGGTGCATGTCGGCCACGGCCTCGACGAGCGTCAGCGGCTGGAAGTATTGCCTCTTGAGCTTGCCCCTTGCCGACTTGCCGACCGTGGCGATGCACGACAAGCGGCCGTGTTCTTCGGTGAACATGTCGACTATTATTTTCGTTTCGCCGTATTTGAACGAGTGCAGTACGATGGCTTTCGTTTTTACAAGCATTTTGGTGTAAATAAGCTGTTAGCGGTGCAAAAATAAACATTTTAAGCATGATTTTGAGAAAAAACTTGAAAAATATTTGGTAGATTAAAATAAAACCCCTACCTTTGCACCGCTTAAAACAACACGACGGTCCCTTCGTCTATCGGCTAGGACGAGAGATTTTCATTCTCTAAAGAGGAGTTCGACTCTCCTAGGGACTACAATAAAAACAACAAGGAATAAGGAATCAATAAAGATGGCAAATCACAAATCATCAGTTAAGAGAATCCGCCAGGATAAGAAGAGGACATTGCACAACAAATATTATGCAAAGACCATGCGTAATGCAGTGCGCAAGTTGCGTGCCATTACTGATAAGGAAGAGGCACTGAAGCTCTATCCGAGCGTTCAGAAGATGCTTGACAAGTTGGCTAAGACTAACCTTATCCACAAGAACAAGGCTGCAAACTTGAAGTCAAGTCTGTCTTGCTACATCAACAAGCTGGGATAAAGTATAAATTATAAATAAGAGACATTTTAAACTGTAGTCAAGTTTCATGCCGTGACTACAGTTTTTTTTGTTGCCCCACGCCCGGCGCGGGGCTTGCGCCCCTTTATTCGCCGAGCAGTATTTCAGACAGTTCCTTCATGCCTTCCGACGCGCCTTTCATTATGTGGCGCACGTCGTGGCTGCCTGCCGCCATCACGGGTTTGGGGTCAATCAGGTAGACGGGTGTCCCCGGTCTGACGTATTGCACCAGTCCCGCTGCAGGATATACGTTGAGCGACGTGCCTATGATGACGAACACGTCGGCCTGCGAAGCATGGTCGGCCGCCGCCGAGATGTTAGGCACCGCCTCGCCGAAGAACACAATGTAAGGCCTGAGCAGCGAGCCGTCGCCGGCCTTTTCACCGGGAGCCACGTCGGTGTCGCCTGCCTTCATGATGCGCCAGTAGCGCGGATTGTCAACGTCGCGGCTCGAGCACGTCTTCATGAGTTCGCCGTGCAGGTGTATTACGTGCGAGCTTCCTGCCTCCTCGTGCAGGTTGTCCACGTTCTGCGTCACCACCGTCACGTCGTATTTCCGCTCAAGCGCCGCTACCAGCCGGTGCCCCTCGTTGGGCTTGGCGTCCAGCAGTTTCTTGCGCAACATGTTGTAGAAATTGTTTACATAGACAGGGTCGCGCTCCCATGCCTCGTGGGTAGCCACCCTCGCCACGGGATAGTTTTCCCACAACCCGTCTGCGTCGCGGAACGTGCTCAGCCCGCTTTCGACTGACATTCCCGCCCCGGTAAGTACTACAAGTTTTTTCATTATTCTTCCGTGTTTGTTGTCGGGGAGCAGAGGATTTAAGGATTAAGGCTGCAGCCTCCCCGCATTATTAACTTTCCACAAAATTAGTGATTTTTCTTCAATAATAATGACATAATCGGATAAAAATGCTACCTTTGCACGGTTTTATTTTTAGGTATAAGTAATCAGAAAAAGAATGGACAAGTTAAGTTACGCTTTAGGACTTGGCATCGGCCGCCAGTTGGCGCAGATGGGTGCCACCAGCTTGAGTATTGACGATTTCGCTACGGCCATAAAGGACGTGCTTGCAGGCGCCGAGCTCAAGGTGTCAGATCAGGAAGCGCAGACATTGGTGCAAGAGTTTTTCCGCAAGCAGGAAGAGAAAGCCAACGCCGAAATGGCCGAAAAGGGAAAGAAGGCCAAGGCCGAGGGCGAGCAGTATCTGGCCGACAACGCCATGAAAGAGGGTGTTGTGACCCTGCCCAGCGGACTGCAATACAAGGTTTTGTCGGAAGGCAACGGCAAAAAGCCGAAGGCTACCGACAAGGTGAAGTGCCACTATGAGGGTTTCCTCGTTGACGGAACTGTGTTCGACAGCAGCATCCGCCGCGGCGAGCCTGCCGTATTCCCGCTCAACCAGGTCATAGCCGGCTGGACTGAAGGACTGCAGCTCATGCAGGAGGGTGCTAAATACCGCTTCTTCATACCTTACCACCTTGGCTACGGTGAGCACGGCGCGGGTGCGTCGATACCTCCCTATGCAGCTCTTGTGTTCGACGTCGAGCTTATAGAGGTGTTATGATAATCGCAGGCGCGGCCTGAGCCGATGGTCCGGTTGCCGGACGGAAGTGGTACGGCGCGGGCCCTGCTTTATGGATGGATATTAAACAACAAAACAATAAAAGTAAAAATGAAAAAGCTTACATTGGCAGTTGCATTTGCTGCCGTTGCCGCAGGATTCATGTCATGTGGCAATTCAACGCCAAAGGCGGATTTGAAGAATGACGTAGATACCGTAAGCTACGCTATCGGTATGTCGCAGACACAAGGCCTGAAGGAATATCTCGTAAGGGGACTCGGAGTAGACACTGCTTATCTTGACGAGTTCTACCGCGGACTTAACACCGGCGTGAACGCAGGCGACGACAAGAAGAAAGCCGCTTACTATGCAGGTATACAGATAGGCCAGCAGATATCAAACCAGATGCTTAAGGGTATCAACCACGAGCTCTTCGGAAACGATTCTACAAAGACCATCTCTTTGAAGAACTTCATGGCCGGTTTCATCAGCGGAACGTCTGGCAAGGGCGGACTCATGACCGTTGAGCAGGCACAGAACGTGCTTCAGGTCAAGATACCGGCAATTAAGGCCAAGGCTATGGAGGCCCAGTACGGCGAGAACAAGAAGGCCGGCGAGAAGTACCTGGCCGAGTATGCCAAGAAGGCTGGTGTCAAGAAGTTGGCAAATGGCGTACTCTACCGCGTTATAAAGGAAGGCAAGGGCGAGATGCCTAAGGATACTTCATGGGTACGCGTACAGTATGAAGGCAAGACAATCGACGGCAAGGTGTTCGACAGCTCTTACAAGAGCAAGGAGCCTGTATCGCTGCGCGCCAACCAGGTAATACCGGGATGGACAGAGGCTCTGACCCACATGCCCGTAGGTAGCGTATGGGAGGTTGTAATACCTCAGGATCAGGCTTACGGCGATCGTGAGACTTCTGATATCAAGCCGTTCTCTACGCTTATCTTCAAGATAGAGCTTGTAGGTGTAGGAAAGAAATAAATATTATATTTAGGTTTTCCGAAAGAGGATAAGAAATGAAAAAATCATTAATAATCGCGCTCGCCGTTGTGGCGGGCGCTGTTTTCAATACGGCTGAAGCAGCCGGAAAGAAAAAGAAGGACAAGAAAAACGACAAGGCGAAGGTTGAGGCTGTCGAGCTTAAAAATGCCGCTGACTCGTTGAGTTATTCTGCCGGTATGGTCCGTACCGAGGGACTTGTTAATTATCTCGAGCAGAGTTTTAACGTCGATACCGCTTACATGGACGATTTTGTCAAGGGCTATAACGATGCCATGGCAAAGGGCTTCAGCGAGAGTAACAAGGCTTATTTTGCAGGACAGCAGATAGCACAGATGGTGAGTCTGCGCATATTCCCTTTCCTCAAGGATGAATTTGAAGGACGTCCTGACTCGCTTAGCGCCGATATGTTCAACCACGGATTTATCAATGCGTTGAAGAACGATTCTTCTCTCATGACGGCTGAGGTTGCCAAAGAGTATTTCAACAAGGTGTTCAGGGAAGCCGTAGACCAGCGCAACGCCGCCAACAAGAAGGCCGGCGAGGATTTCCTGGCTGCCAACAAGGAGAAGCCGGGAGTGGTTACTCTGCCGAGCGGCCTGCAATACAAGGTGCTTGTCAAGGGCGAAGGGGAGGTGGCATCAGAGCGTGACGATGTGACCGTCAAGTATGAAGGCCACCTGATTGACGGCACAGTCTTTGACAGCAGCTACGAACGCAAGGGCCAGACCAGCACTTTCCGTCCTTCACAGGTCATAAAGGGATGGACGGAGGCTTTGCTGATGATGCCGGTAGGCAGCAAGTGGGAGCTTTACATTCCTTACAATCTTGCTTACGGCGAGCGTGCGGCTGGTAAAATCAAGCCTTACAGCGCTTTGGTGTTTACTGTTGAAGTGGTAGATGTGAAGAAGGCATCTGTGCCCGTTGTAAAGAAGAATCCAAAGCAGCCGGCAGGCAAGGGCACGACAGTGAAAACCGTCAAGTTGCAGCCTGCAAGCAAGTCTTCAAAGAAGTAATATCAGACCGGATAAGTTAAAGTCCGAAAGGGCTTGTAACTCTTGTTTGTCATTGACAAAAGGGGGGAGACCGTTAAAAGTCTCCCTTTTCTATTTCATATTGCATTAAAACAGACAAATTTCATGTCAAAATGTTGTAAGTCTCATTTTTAATATGTAAATTTGCTCGCAACTATTTAAATGTAATACATACTTAATACAAGCAAGGGAAATATACAGGACATCTGTAAACGGCAAGGCTTCGTGTCGGGGTAAATCCATGCGCGTCCGGCCGAGTGTCAAGGTTGTGTATTCCGGCTTGTCTGTATCACGGAGGCGCAGGGCGCATTCGTACTTTTAAGCATATTGCCTACATCTTGAAAATAAAAATATTAAGCATTACGAAATGGAGAAAATAGACAGTCTTGACAGGAAAATACTTGGCATATTGTCAAAGAACGCCCGAATACCTTTTAAGGACGTGGCTGCCGAGTGTGGCGTTTCGCGCGCTGCAATACACCAGCGTGTTCAGCATCTTATTGAAAACGGCGTGATAACCGGAAGCGGATTTGACGTTAATGCCAAGACTCTCGGTTATTCTACATGTACTTACGTGGGCATAACGCTTGAACGCGGAAGCATGTACAAGTCAGTTGTGGAACAGCTTGAGCATATTCCCGAGATTGTGGAATGCCATTTCACAACTGGCCCGTACACAGTGCTGGTCAAGCTGTACGCACGCGACAACGAGCAACTTATGGACCTTCTGAACAACCAGATGCAGAGCATTCCGGGTGTAGTTGCCACCGAGACGCTTATCTCGCTTGAACAGAGTATCAAGAGGGAAGTGCCTGTACCACAGGATGTGAAAAGGTAATAAAGTAGGACGGCTCTAAGATGAAACCATTTGACCTTAACGGTTGTCTTAATGATGTCTATTCGCGTTACCCCGAGGCGGGGCGTAAACCTGTCATAGGGCTTACTGGCAACTTTGCCGAAGGGGAGACGCGTCTTGTCGAGCGGTATTACAAGGGAATAGCCGAAGCGGGTGGAGTGCCCGTCGTGATACCGCCATTGGCCGATAAGGATGTTATAATCAACACGCTTGACTCGCTCGACGGTCTCATGCTTACGGGTGGTGGCGACATTAACCCATTGTGGGCGGGCGAAGAGCCTTCGCCTCGCCTTCATTCAATCAACCGTGAGCGCGACGAGGCCGAGCTGCTTGCCGTGCGCCTTGCATACAACAGGCAGATACCGATGTTGGGTATCTGTCGCGGAATCCAAGTACTTGTTACCGCGCTCGACGGAGAGGTCGAGCAAGACATTGCCGAGGGCATGCAGGCAGGGCGCCTGACGCCGGGCGGCCATGCACTGCTGAAGCACAGCCAGGATGCAGACAGGCGTGAACCTACGCACACTGTCATTATCGAGAAGGATTCGGCCCTTTATGGCATATACGGAACCGGGACGCTTGCCGTAAACTCGTTCCACCACCAGTCGGTGAGGAAGTGCGGCGCAAGGTTTAAGGTTACCGCAGTAGCCCCCGACGGTGTCATCGAGGCTATTGAGAGCAGCGAGTACAAGTCTATTATGGGTGTGCAGTGGCATCCCGAATGGCTTGAAGACAGCGGTCCGGCCTTGTTCGGCTGGCTTGTCGGGCGTGCGG
>HF986728.1:0-3241 GCA_000433175.1 Prevotella sp. CAG:1058 | reverse complement strand
CGTGCAAAAGACCTTCACCGGCGCATACTTACCCTCGACACGCATTGCGACACGCCGATGTTCTTTCCGCAGGGAATACATTTCGAGCAGCGCGACCCGCGCATCCTCGTCGACATGCACAAGATGGCGGAAGGCCGCCAGGATGCCGTCATAATGGCCGCTTACCTGCCGCAGCCAAAGATAGGCGAGGCGTTCTCGTCCAAAGTTTCATTCGACGTAAGCGGACCTACCGAATACGCAGACCTCATTTTCGACAAGATAGAGGCTATTGTCAAGGACAACAACCGGTATGTCAGTATTGCCCGCACGCCGGCGGATTTGTACGAGGACAAGCGCCGCGGACGCCGTTCCATCATGTTCGGAATAGAGAACGGACTGGCCCTCAACCACGACTTGGCCAACATCGAACACTTCGCCCGGCGCGGCGTGGTGTACATAACGTTGTGCCACAACGGCGACAACGACATCTGCGACAGCGCCCGCGGCTGCAATACATACGGCGGGGTGAGCCGTTTCGGCGAGCAGGTGATAAGGGAGATGAACCGCCAGGGCATCATGGTTGACCTCAGCCACGCCGCCGAAAAAAGCTTCTACGACGCCCTCGACATCAGTACAAAGCCCATAGTATGCAGCCATAGCAACTGCAAGGCGCTTTGCGACGTGCCCCGCAACCTTACCGACGACCAACTGCGCGCCCTCGCCGCGAAGGGAGGAGTGGCTCATGTGACGCTTTACCACGGATTCCTGCGCAACGACAGGTGTGAGGCGAGCATAATGGACGCGATAGCGCATCTTGAACATGCCATAAAGATAATGGGCGTAGAGCACGTCGGACTGGGTTCCGACTTTGACGGGGACGGCGGCGTCAAAGGTATTGCCGACTCTTCAGAGATGATTAACTTCACGCTTCACCTGCTGCGCCGGCGTTACAACGAGCGCGACATTGCCCGCATCTGGGGCGGCAACTGGCTGCGTGTAATGGCCAAGGTGCAAGGTGTCAGGGAATGAACATACCTCAGTATATACCGCCGCTGGCAGGCCTGTGGCCGATGCCATGAGACTGGTTTCCGTTTAAACAGAATTACAATGAAAAATATTGCTAAAGTATTAGTGTTGTTGTTGCTCGTATCTTTTACGGCATGCAACAGCAACAAGAAAGCGGCTAAGGCAGGCGACGATGTGTCGTCCGTGCCCGTCGGTCCTGCGTTCAACGCCGACAGCGCATACGCCTTCTGCGCCAAACAGTGCGACTTCGGTCCCCGTACAATGAATTCTGACGCCCATGAGCAGTGCGGCGAGTGGATAATGGCCAAGTTCAGGCAGTACGGATGCACCGTAATGCCGCAGCACGCAACGCTCGACGGATATGACGGCACTCCGCTGAAGTCGACGAACATCATCGCAAGTTACCGTCCCGAACTCTCCGAGCGCATACTGCTCTGCGCCCATTGGGACACCCGTCCGTGGGCCGACAACGATCCCGACAGCACCAACTGGCGCAAGCCTGTCATGGGAGCCAACGACGGAGCCAGCGGCGTAGCCGTCATGCTTGAGGTGGCCCGGCTGCTGGCAGCCGACACGGCGAAGCTTAATGTCGGAGTTGATTTCGTATGTTTCGACGCTGAAGACTGGGGTGTGCCGCGCTGGAGCGACGTGGCCGACAACGGCGACTCGTGGGCATTGGGCGCACAATACTGGTCGGCAAATCCGCACAAGGCTGGCTACAAGGCCCGTTACGGCATCCTGCTCGACATGGTAGGCGGCCAAGGCTCCCAGTTCTGGCGTGAAGGCATGTCCATGCAATACGCCCCTGACATCGTGAAGAAGGTATGGGCGGCGGCCGAAGTGGTAGGAGTAGGCAGCTATTTCGTCGACCAGGACGGCGGTTACGTCACTGACGACCACCTGCCTGTTAACGAAAAGGCCAAGATACCGACAATCGACATCGTGGCCTATTATCCCGACTGTGCCCAGAGCAACTTCGGTCCGACGTGGCACACGGTCAGCGACACGATGGAGAGTATCGACAAGTCTACGCTCGGGGCGGTAGGACAGACGGTAATACAAGTGCTCTATTCAGAGAAATAACACTTTCCCCGAAAGTGTAAAAGATAAAGAAGCCGCACGCATTTGCGTGCGGCTTTTATTTTGCATGCCGGCGTGTTGGGTTACTGCCTGCTGTCCGCGTACGCGGCTCAGATGCTGAACGTGACAGATAGCATTATCTCGCGGCCGCGCAGCGGCAGGCTGAAATAGTTGTAATTCATTCCCGTGAAAGACGCCTCCTCGTACACCTTGCGGTCGAGCAGGTTGCTTACCGTCAGCCCAAGTTCTACCTTTTTCGTGGGCGCGTAGTGCGCCGAGGCGTCTATGAAACTGTTGTGGCGGTAGCGGCCGCGCTCCACTTCGAGCATGTTGTATTCCCACGAGACGCTGACTTCAAGCCCCTTGAACGGGAAAAGGTGCAAGTCGGCCTCGTTGTAGAAGTTTGCCAGGACGTTGTTCCCCGTACTTCCGTCATACAAGTCCTGCCAAGTCAGGTTGAACGTAGGGCGTTCCGCCACAGTAATCCAATCCAACTTGTCCCACCTCAGTGTCATTGCCGCCGAAAAGACGTTGCCCGTAACGTTTATTTTCCTGCCGTTCTGTGCCACGGGAGCTACCGTCCGGTTATAGTTCAGCGTGCCCTTTACTGCCAGTCCGGCGCTGCTTACGGTCTTGTTGGCCGATGTCATAACGTATAGCGAACGTATGTCCGCGTTCTCCCATACGGGGCTTACCGTTGTAAGCCCTTCGCCGTAGGAGTACTCGTTGTAGTGGTCGGCCCTGCTCCACGACGCCATCGCCATGAAGTTCCACACGAACATGGTTACCATGTCTGCGTATCTCAGAGACAGCGAGGCGCGGGTGGAGCGCGTCATGCCTATGCGGTCGGGAGTTGTGACGCGCGTGCGGTAACCGCTGTAATACGCCGTGCCCGCCATCACTTCGTCAGACTCGTCGAGCCCCGTGCCACCAGACACGTTCAAGCGCCACATCGGCGAGAACTCGTGCCGCCAGCTTATGTCGGGCGACAGGTATATTTCTGTCTTGCCGCCGGCACTGCTCCAGGGAACGCGTTGCGTGAACACGTTTACGGGCAGGCTTGTAGTGACGTGCCCCCGGCCGTATCTCACCACGTATTCGGGCGTGAGCGAGTGCTTCATGTAGGTCGTATTGAAACTTCCGCCGCCGTATTCTT
>HF986727.1 GCA_000433175.1 Prevotella sp. CAG:1058 | reverse complement strand
TGTGGCGTTTCTGAATCCGCAGTTAGGAAGTATATCAGGACAAATGGAATTGACCGTAACTATGACAACAAAGTAGTTAGAAAGAGAGCTATACTTGCGTTGAGGAAAGAGAATTCTACTATGTCATTGGCTGAAATGTCCCGTAGGTTGGGCTATTCAACCAATACCATAAAGAAATACCTTAGCTTGGATGAAAATCAGTCAGATATTGGCACTTCCAAGGTATCAACTTTTGATATCACTAAACCTTCTGTTATTATAAAGACTGTAAGTGAAAACCAAGATGAGATATTACACAATATCCTAAGATTATATGTCAAGAAAAGTACTTTTGATTGCGATTTTACATACTCAGTCGGTAACTTTTATATTAGCCTGAATAAGCCACCACTTAAATTTGACATAAATCCCCAATTAGAAGATGTCCGCCCATTAGATGAAGTATATAGCATATCGCCAAACTCATTACATTCTGTTGTTGTTGATTTACCATTTATAGTGAACGTCAACAACAATGGAAAATTCAAATCCAAGATAGCTAAAAGATTTGACTATTTCAAGAGCGAAAAAGAACTGTATGAGGCTAATAAAAGTATGATTGAGTTAGCTTACAGTAAACTGAAAATCGGCGGTTTCCTCATCATGAAGACTATGGATGTGTGTGGCCCTTCAAAGCAATTGTGGATTAACAATTACGTGCAGAACAAAGCCGCCGAACGTGGATTCATACTTGAGGATATCTTTATCTTGGTCTCGCAAACAAAATACTTGTTTACAAGCGGATTAAGGCAAAGACACGCCCGTAAGTACCACTCATACTTCTTTGTATTCCGTAAAGGTAAGGCACATAAATTAAAAAGCACTCAAAACTACTGAAGAGCTTTGTTCATTATCTGCTTAACAGTCTTGAAGTCTATGCGCTGACTATTCTTTTAATTATCAGCGTTATCCTTCGAAAACAGTTCTATGATTTCATCCAATATCCTTTCTTCCGTATATTTTATCTCATCCCTTCCGTTAAAATGCTCTGCCATCTCAGGAAACAAAGCTGGAAGCCTGTCTTTCCTGAAACAGTGCATATCAAAATCCATATTCTCAACCTCTTTCTTGTTTTTTGTCAATAACGGCTGATATTCCTTGTTGGTCAGTTCTCCTTTGCGCAACCTCGCTTTCAGGTTATGGTTGTCTTCCGTCAGTTCTTCTTTCCTAATATGTAGGGCTTCTTTCCGCTGCATATAGTCTTCATAGAATGATTTAACCTTATCCAACCGTGAGTTAATCAGAGCAATATGCCATTTATGCTGATAGTCATCGCACGTTTCTTGGGTACGTTTCCACCTGTCCTTCCAACCGTCAAGTTCGGCATTCAGTAACCTGATTTTGGCCTCATAATGGAACTGCCTTATGCTTTCTTTATAAAACTCTTCCGTTGTCTCACGCTTCAAGATGTCTATGACTTCGGGCAGAGTATAGGCTTGATATAGCTTCTTAGGCTCGTGATAATCAGCTATTATGTCGGCAAATTTCGGCCACAATTTTCTAAAGAAAGGCACTCTCACTGTTTCTGTCTCGCCTTCTTCCGTAACATTGGCACAAAGATTGCCTCCACTGAGCGGACTGCCCGAAACGTACCATATCAGGGACATAGCATCGTCCTTTTCGTCAAATAAGACCGAATACGGGGCGTTTATCCACCACTCTATATAAACGCCCAATGTGGTAGTCTGAAAGGCACCAGAATATGCCAAACCATTTCTAACGTGCAGTGAAGTAAGCAACATCCTGCTATCATTCAAAATACGTTCACGGTTGGCCAAGATAAGGAAGGCATTGTCCGTAAACAGATTCCTCAACACAGACTCTTCTTCATCGGTAAGTTTCGGCTTTTGAGGCTTCTTTCTGATGCTGAAATACTCCCCTGTGGTGTCAAGCACAGGCGTTTCCTTGTCTTCTTCCACTACTGGATCTTGCTTGGGATAGCCTTGTATGATACGGCAGTCTTGCAACCGTATGCCATTCTCTATGATATTGTTATTCTCGTCCATTTCCTCAAAATTTTAATCGTTCATAATCGGGTATTATCACATCATCCCCGCTGTCATATCTCAAAGATACCTGTGTCGCCTTGTTATTGAGATTCCACATATCCGCCGCCCATTCATAATTGCGCATTAAAGGCAAGGTATATAGCTTATACAGCGACAAACTTTCCATATACTCCTTCAACAAGGCTTGTTGCTCAGGCGTAAGCACGTCCTTGTACTCTCCATGTAGGCAATAACGGTTCTGTTCAAAACAGACACAGGTCTCAAACCTTTCTCCTTGCGTTTCCGCATCTCGTATGTGGAAATGGGGCGTGGTTTCCTCATCATCTGTCTTTACATATATCTCGTATTCGTCATTTTCTCCGAAATATCCGATACGGGCTATATTCTCATTGTATTTGTACAACACCTTGAAGTATTCCTTTACCAATGGTACATCCTGCTCCAACCGTTTAAGAAAGCCGACAATGGCTTCATCATCCGTACATTGGAGGCTCTTATACCCGATACTCTGAAAATACTCCGTCAGACATTCCCTTATCTTGTCCCAATCGACCTTGTGGTCGTCATACGCCCTTTCACAATCGTCTAACAAGCCACATTTTAAGGAGATGGACTTCACAACGAAACTATCTTTCTCACAATCCACTCTTAGATGAAGATACATTCGTTTTAGTGTCCCCAATAGTTTCAATAGTAGGGCTTTCAATGGTGAAAGTGACCACTGAGGTAGATAGCAATCAGTCAAAGCCTTACTGATGGGATTAAGTGAAATTATATCATAATCCTCACCGCCCCAATTCATATCTTCCGTGCTTTTCTTCAGCAATACTTTCATTTCATCTACTTTTCAGAGTTGCCAGATTTTTCCTCTATAAGCCGTATTGATGTTCTCAAAACAGACGGAGAAAGGGATAGCGGCTTAATATCGTACTTATCTAATAAGTCATAGAAATGCTCTTTGACATCCCTTTCCAACATCTCTGAATGGAAGTCTAGTAAAGCTAAATTCTCAGCATCTACTCCCTGTCTGAATGTGGCTACTTCCTCTTTCAGTTGTTGTATCTGTTGCTCATAGGGCAACCATTCATTCAGCAACTTCTTATACTTGTCGTACTCATACAGTACGTCTTGGAATTGCTCATACAGTCTGCCAAGTTCCCACTGCGCCCTGCCTTTGATGCTTTCTATGGAATAACTGCCGCCATTATTGCGGAAGTATTCCGCAATGGATAATCCTTTGTAGGGCTTTTCCATCGTAATCATATAAGTGGAGGGAAGGATAACTCTGCAAGTCCCCTCCAAAGTTATTCCCCTATACTCCTTGCTTATTTTGAAACTTTCGATTCTCATATAGCCTCCTCATAGTCAAAAGTCTGTAACTCGCCAAACAGATAAATCTGTTTCTCTCTGAGCAAATTGTAATCAATCGGCGGGGTGATATGGTGCTTCAATGCAATTTTGCACATCATCAATATTTTCCCCATGTTATTTTCACCGACAAAGAAACCGACATCCGTTATTTTTCCGCACTCACGAGATATAAGTGTGTTAAGGTCTTTTTTCTTCATTGCAGTGTATAGGGCGCATAGTTCTTTCTTTTTCTGTCTGCGGACTTGCCTCAACCTCTTATTCTTTCCACCCCAAACGGAGGATGTTGCTCCATAATTGGCAGTGCTATCCTCGATTATCACCGCATCGTCAGGTAATGAAAGTAGTAAATTCCGAAATTCCACATTACCTACACATTTACGCCACACCACATAAAGCATCCATTGCAGACGGATTTCCTCCCAGTCTTGCCGTACATATTTAAGATTTTTGCGCTTGATTACTTTCTTAGCCAAGAAAGCATTCGGCTCTTCCATGAGGCTGTACTGTATAGACTGTTTTGATGAAGAATCGGAAAACTCTCCACAAAGATAAGCTGCTTCACTGGTAAGAAAAATATGCCCATTCAAGGCAAATGGATAGCCTTTGCACAAATTACCAAGGCTCAGAGGTATTCCATCTCGCACATCAGTTGCCCTGCAAAAAGGCCAACAACTCAATTTGCTTGCATCGTACATTTCGGTACGGCCAAGCATTATATCATTAAAAAGTGATTGATTGCAAGAGTTGTGGCGATTGCCACCAGTAATGTTACGGTCATCCATATTGTTTGTTTTTAATTGTTAAACAATCCGCATCATTTTACCACCGTGGCCACAATATATAAGGCTCGGTTGGTGTACATTCAAGTACTCTTGATGCTTTACGATTGCAAATATACTATTTTTAATGCGAATTATTCTCTATTTGATAAAATATTTGCCAAGCGTTGTACCTTTTTTAATACTCATATTATCCTAATATGCTATAAACTAAAAGACTAATCCAACCTAAAATTTCTATTACTATCGTAGGAACTTTGGATAATTTCTCTTTATCTTCTTGCTTTATATTAGGATTCTTTTCTTTAATTCTTTTTTTTGTTTCATCAATTAACTGCTTCGTAGTTTCAGCAGATAACTTAAGGTCTTTACTATTTAATGCATCAAGCAATGACTCTTTTCTCTGAAGCCAAGCTGAATACAAATTTGATTGTACCACGTTTTTGGCATCAAGTTCCTTTTTACTTGCCTTATGCATCCAAACGTAAAAAATAATCATACCAACAAGGGCAAAACAATGAAATGCTGTTACAGTACCTATATTATCTGAGTTTTTAACCCAATGAATAAAGAAAGATAATGTTGTAAGCACAGACCCCAAAAAGAATATAAGCCATAAAAGGGATGCAAAACAACTTACATATCCTTTATTCTCTTCTCGCTTTTTTAATGCGCTGATTTCAGCTTTCTTTATAGAATCCTCAGGTCTTTTAATCCTATCATTTTTATTTATCCCATCAATAATAAAATAAAATTTTTCATCTTTGCAGGTATATCTGATTAACCAGAAAGGTAAAATTAGTTCTTTACCAATACTATTATTGTAACTATATGAATAGCTTAAATCTTCATAATCGTTTGGAATTTGACTTTTTACGGCAGAAGATACTCTACGATCCAATATTGAATTGAAATCACTTTTCCGTAATACCATACTTTCGTCATCATCGGACGATTCCACCAACATTGACTTATCTTTTTCATCTAATTCATAATTGTCAGACAAATCATAGTATGCTAAATTAGACCTCTCATCTTTTATGAATGTATATAGTTCAGTTGGTATGTCTTCTATTTTACAAGATGGAAGTACATAATCAAAACCTCTTTGTGCTATTCCATTCATAGGATATCTCTTTGTCCTTGTTTTTGTTTCATTGCCAACTTTGTATTTCTCATACACAAGTTTTATACAAGACCAAGGAGCATCAAAGTTACAATGATAAAAATATGTAGGAACAAGATATGGCGTAATTTCATCTATGGTTAATCTGTCAAATGTGTCTTTGGGCAAATTATCTACATCAGATAAATGACACAAAAATGCTTTTATAGCATCATCTTGGTTGATGGTGAAGTTGACCATTCTTACCGTTGACAACTCTGTTTTGTGGGATTTCTTTTTACGCTTAGGTTTAGGCATAGGAATCTTAGTTCCGCAATACTCACAGAATCTACCTGCTGTGCCTTCTGCACCACAATTCGGACAAATCGCTTTGGTATTCATAAATATATCCTTGTTTATTATATCCGACTTCAAATTTTATTTGCCTGTAATCTTATCCTTTAATAATAGCATTGCTCCCTTTGCGAAGTCCTTAGCACTAAAAGTATTGTTCTCCTTATATTCTTTTTGTGCCTTAGCCTTTGTTTGATAAGAACTGATATATATTGTAACAGGCACGTTTTTGGGAACTGAAAGAATGTTTGTAGCCACATTACACAAGAAATTTGTTGCTGCTTTTACATCGTCATCAAATGAAAGTATAATCTTCGCATACTCTTTGTCATACCTATCTATTCCATTTTCAAAGGCGTATGAAATACAGCTTTCAGTAGCAAACTTTGCAACCTTATTCAAGTCAGCTTGCCAGTCCATAACACTTATGAAAATTTGAGGCTTGCCACTGTTTACTTTATCTTCAAACAACGGCATCCATTTATTGTATTTGCTGAATATCACGTTACATATATTAAATGAATTTATTCCTAATCGTGGGTCATCGTCAGTCATACTTTCTTCATCAGCAGGGTCTAGTTTATCCAAATCCAATGTCATAAAGAATGTCACCTCATTCTTGGGGTTTGTATTCTGTGCAGCAATAAACTCTTCAAAGTGTGATAGGATATCACCGTAATATGATATTCCATCAGGTAATTCTATTGCTGTACGGGCATCAAACAATTCATATCTTACGCCTGTCCCATTCTCTATTTCCTTTGGTTGGGTAGAATCCTGCGCTTTTTCTTTAGCTGTTTCAAAAACATTATCCTTGACCTTATCTTGGAGAAATTGTTTGCCACACATCTCACATTCCTTGGCAAGTGCTGGGATTTGATTATTGCATTGAGGACAAACCTTATTACACAAGGCCAATATTCTCATTATATCTCCACTTAAATCGGCATTTCTACCATCCTCTAATCTTTTGGCAAGCCAAGATGTTTTTTCTGCTTTGAGAACAAATATACCTCTAAGTGTTAACGAAGAAGCATCAAAATTTAAGATAGAATCATTATATCCCATTTTAATGGCTCGCTCGTTATACTTCTGCACCATCTTTACAACTTTTTCTTTTGCGTCAAATGGTACGTTCCATTCATGGCTTTCACTTGAAATATATTCCTGTGTTTCAAAAAGCCCCATTAAGTTATCTTTGCTCATGACTATTTGATTTTCTTTGAAATTACGTTTGCAATAAATAACAATATCAGTTGGAATACAACCATAAGCATTATCACTATTATCACCCAGTTATCTGTTATTCTGTCTGGTGAAAACAGCGACAACACAAGTTCTATAAATCCCCAAATAGGATATACCACATACAAAGATGATTTGAAGCCATCTTTCAATGACAATACGCTAATCAACAACATAAAAATGCCCGACAATACGATGATTCCGCTACTGAAAAGCACATTAAGCCACTCATAGCTACTCAGCAACAAACCAAATAAGAAATTGGCAATAAGTAATGTTGCACAAGTGAATAAGACTATTCTTTTCATTTTGGTATGTTTTTATATTGTCGGTAACGGTGGAGGACATTCTTCACCAAACAAAGATTGAAAGTCATCCATATTGCAAATCTTATCCCACGCCTTCATGCCTTTTCGCCAAACCAATGTATTTGCATTGATTTCATTAACTGAATACTTTTGGCATACAGTATCAAAATCCATTGGCCCAACAGATTTACCATTTATGCCCAAGTAATAGACTGTTGCTTTTGGCAATGGCGGAGGAACATCGTCAGAGGCTAAGCTATTGGAGAATGTCTTTGCAGCCATAGTCCCGACAGCACCACCTATGCCAACCCCTGCGCCTAATCCAAGTGCAGCATTCATTGCGCCTCCGCTTTCGTTTTCTGCTGCTGCATCCAATACATCAAAGGAACGGGAAAGCCTATAATTCTTCTCACCCATAATCTTGATTTCCGCTGCTGCATCTTTGGCATCTTTCAGATTTAAGAAACTTGGGTCATCCTCTTTTACCGTAATGGATATGATATTGAACATTTCTATGCCTATGCCATATCTCATAAAGACATCTTTCAGACATTCTTTTGCATATTCTGACAAAGCCTCCACCTGTGAATTGATATTCAGCACAGATAAGCCTTCTTCTTTCAGCTTATCATAAACGATGGTGGTCAGTTTAGATAGAATAATGCCCCTGAAATATGAAACCACCTTATCCACAGCGAAAGAAGACATATTGCCAACCAACTTTTCAAGAAATGTCCTTGGCTTCTCTATTCTGAATCCATATTGCCCATACGCTCTGATTGGAACAATAACATCATACTTAGGGTCTTCTATCTGTAATGGCGTTTGTGTACCCCACTTGCAATCAAGCAATGAAATTTGATTTACAAACCATACTTCTGCTTGAAATGGAGAATCACCTCCGAATGGCAAGTTTACGACCTTATCCAAAAGAGGTATATTTTCTGTTTTTATGGAGTAAGTGCCACTGCCAAACTCATCATAGAACTTGCCTCCTTTCACAAAAATAGCTGTCTGCCCAGGGTACACAACTAATTGCGACCCTAAACGGATTTTATCAGACGGGAACTTGCTTACAAGCTCAGTGCCTGACACTTCACACTTAACAACGTCAAGAATAGACATCAATCAAATTGATTGAATTACATCCCCTTATTTGCTATGAATGCAGAACTTGGGAAAGTTTTATTTGAGGCTGACTTTACTTTATCCCACTCTTGCATAAAGATTTCTGCGCTTGAAATAGCTTCCTGTGCAATTTCTTTTTCAGACAAGGATTTTCCTTTTTTGTCTGTATTTACTATGCGTTCTATGTAAATAGCTTTAGCAATATCAAATTGAGCCTGCTCTAAATCTGCCATATTTTTTAAGTTATGCACTTTCGGCTCAATAGGTGCGGTAAAATTTGATGTTGAGACACAATAAAAGAAGAGTGAGCCTACTTGTCCCCAATCATCCTTTGTGGTAGGCTTTAACTCGGAGTGCCCGTATAATGGATGACGGAAACGGCTCACTCCCTTGGTATTTATATGTAAGGGTACATATATGTCTACCAAGAGGGAGCGTTTCTCTGCCATTCCGATTATACGTTGAATTTCCGAGGTTCACCACAAACGGAATGAAGCCAAACGCTTCCAATACTATGTCTGCCAAAAGCCTAAAGAGGCTAATGACGTGCCAAAGATACAAAAAAATCGCTTTATACAGGCAGATTTTTCTGAAAATATTTGCAGCATTGATATTTTCTATTATAAAGGACAAATCATTGCTGCCTACATTCCATAGAAACAAGCAATCAAAAACAGACACTTTACGGGTATCAACTTTTGATTGCGGTCTCTTTGAATCACTATAACCTTTTAGATTATGCTGATACATAAAAGATACTGTATCAAAGTCCGTTGAAAGATTATTTTGATACAGTTCTCATTTTGCTACAGTTAGTCAAACCAAAAGATTTCTCACCGAATTTACATAGTTGATTCCACCACTTGTACTATTCAGCATCTTTTCCCAAGTCTGACGGATTTTAGTCATTCTCTTGTCAAATCCTGAACGGGAAGCATAGAGAGGTTTCAAAGTCATCTCGATTGTTTTTATATCTCCGTGGTATGCATTCAATATCTTCTGCATAGCAAAATCATCAAAGGTGTCTGCTTGAATTTCGGGCACGTCTGAAG
>HF986726.1:14908-32255 GCA_000433175.1 Prevotella sp. CAG:1058 | reverse complement strand
AATGGCGGAAACGCTTGTAGTTCATATTGTTTTTCATTTGTCCGAACACGGCTTCCGGTTCTATGCATCGCTGTCCCCTGTGTTTCAGACCTTCCCCGGAGCAGAGCAGCCCTTTGGCTTTTTGTCTGTATCTCCTGAGCCTGTGGTTCAGTTCAATCGTCCTGTCCCCCTTTGCTTTAAAGCATCGGCATCTTAGCGGGCAGCCCTCACATCTGACGGCTCTGTACCTGGCATTCTCGCTGACATATCCGGATGCGGTTTTCACGCGTTTGGTCCCTATCCTCCGCATCTTTTGTCCCATGGGGCAGACGCAGAAGTCATGCCCTTCATTGTAGTAGAAGTTTTCTGCCTTGAACGGGTCCGGATTGAATCTCGGCCGCTGTTCCATGTGAAAGCGGTTGTATTTGACGTAGGCCTCCATGCCATTTTAACTAATTTCTGTTGTAAGAAAAAGTGAATTGTGTTGTTTTCATTTGCGAAATAAAAACATTTTTATTAAATAACAACCCATCATCCATTAATAAAGGTGTTAAAAACGCTAAGTTTTTAACACCTTTTCACTTAAAAACGATCTTTCTTATAGATAATAATGGAGATTGTACGCAAAATTTACTGCTTCCAACTAGAAACAATAAAAAATAACAAAATTGCAAGCGTCAGACCTTCATTTTTTCGATATTACATCTGAGATAATCCTTAAAACCGGCGTCTCCAACGACCTCAATATCGTTAAAAAGTCCAAGAACGAAACGCCCGATTCCGGCATAATTGCACACGTCCATGCGCAAGTGCCTGCGTCCGTCAGGAGTAATCTCAACCATCTTGCCCGCCTGCGGATATTCCTCTTTCAACACATTGTATGACAACTGGCCGAGATACAGCTCGACAGGCAGCAACACCTCACCGCTGAACATGAACACGTCTGTGAACACCTGACGGTGGTGCTTCTCGTACTCCCATTCCGTGTCGAGCATCTCCACGCCCTGCATGCGGCTCACCTTGAACGTCTTATTCATGCCTGTAGCCGGCTCGTAGCATCTAACCTCGTTGTTGTTGTTCATCAGCAGGAACGGTTCGACATAGCGATCGCGTGTGGTCTGGCTGTGCGGCGACGCATAGCCGTGCAGCACGACTTGGCGGCGCATCTTGATCGCGTCGTACAGCACGCTGATGTTATGTACGGCCTGCTCGCGCAGCTCCTCGTCGGCAAGTATCTCGAAGTCGTAAAACCGCTCAAGTTTCTTCTTTATGCTGGTTATCAGCGGATTGCCACGCTCGGCCTTGTCGAGCAGTCTGCCTATCTGCACGGCTTCCTCTTCGGTGAACGAAATGCGGCTCAACAAGTGGTTGAAGAAGGGTGAATCGCGGCTTATAAAATATGCGGTGCCGCGCTTCTGCACCTTAAAGCCACTATCACGCAGGAATTCAAGATAATAATAAAGATTGCGGCGAGAAATTCCCACCTTGCCGCACAACTCGTCAATGGAGTATTTGTAGTTCTCGGTTAACAGCAGAATGAGCTGCAGTTCGCGTTCAAGTTTATCGTGTCGCATGAGTCGTCGTGTCGTTTACGGCTGTCATTTGCCGGGAAACAGCCTGAAAGTCTTACGGTGGTACTCCGTTATTCCGTACTCGGCTATGGCCTGGCGGTGCTTGCGGGTGGGGTATCCCTTGTTGTCAATCCAGTCGTATTGCGGATATTCGAGCGCAAGACGGTCCATGTAGTCGTCGCGGTAGGTCTTGGCAAGGATGCTTGCCGCCGCTATCGAGAGATATTTGCCGTCGCCCTTGACGACGGTCGTGTAAGGGATGAAATTGTAAGGTTTGAAACGGTTGCCGTCAACTATTATCGCCTCGGGGCGCAGCTTCAGCCCGTCAAGGGCGCGGTGCATGGCCAATATGCTGGCGTTAAGTATGTTTATCTCGTCTATTTCGGCAGGCGTAACTATGCCCACCGCCCATGCCAGTGCGTCACGTTCTATCTCGTCGCGAAGTTCGTAACGGCGCTTGGCGGTCAGCTGCTTCGAGTCGTTGAGGGCTTCGTTCACATAGTCCTCGGGCAGTATCACAGCCGCAGCATACACGCTGCCGGCAAGGCATCCGCGCCCGGCCTCGTCGCAACCGGCCTCAATCAGGCCTTTGTAAAAGTGGCTTTTAAGCATGGTCAAAATGATTTTTCAAGTACGAATCAGACCCGTTCAAACGGCAACATGCTTGCCGCCGGCTTGTCATTAGCATTGCCTTAAGTGCCGTCAAGATGCCGGACGACACCACGGAGAACGCTTGTCATGCCCGGAAATCATACAGCCAAGGGTCTGAATTATTATTCTTTAACTAAAAACGTTGCACGAGTGAACTTATTGTGCACAAACGGATGTTTATTTTGCAGTCAGAAACGAAATAATAAAAACTAAGGATATGGAAAAGCAAATGACAATGACAGTAAACACCGGAACGGCAAAGAAGGCTTCAGAGGCATTCAGACGAGTATGCAACACGTTGGAAACTCCACTGCGCATGATGCGCAGATACTACTCATACGTTCTCGGACGCGAGGTCGGCAACATCGAGGCTAAGGTCATAACTGAAGCCCAACTGGCGTTTTTCGCTACCGTAATGCCTGCCGATATGCCGCTAATGATAAGGATTGCAGCCTGCGCCTGGTTTGTATTGGCAGTCAGGAAGTGCCGCATTTACATGAATGACAGGGGCTGAAAGCAAACAAAAGAGGGAGCCATGGCTCCCTCTTTATCATATTAGTATAATTAATTATCCTGTCTTCGGTTATCAAAACATCTTGCTCACACGCTCTATCCCGGAGGCGAGGGCGTCTATTTCCTCGCGTGTGTTGTACATCGCAAACGAGGCGCGCACGGTGCCCTGTATGCCGAGCCGTATCATAAGGGGCTGTGCGCAGTGGTGCCCTGTGCGCACAGCGATGCCGAGACGGTCGAGCAGAGTACCCATGTCGAGGTGGTGTATGTCGCCGACGAGGAACGATACGACGGCGTCCTTGCGCGGCGCACGACCGAATATGCGTATACCCTCGACCTCAGACAGGCGCTGCATGGCGTACTCCGTCAATTCGCGTTCGTGCCTTTGGATGTTGTCCATGCCTACCGCGGTCATGTAGTCGATGGCCTTGGCAAGTCCGGTGGTGGCCACATAGTCGGGCGTACCAGCCTCGAACTTGAACGGAAGATGCTCGAACACGGTCTTCTCGAAGCTCACGCTCTCAATCATCTCTCCCCCGCCCTGGTACGGCGGCAGGCGGTCTAGCCATTCTTCCTTGCCGTATAGCACGCCGATGCCTGTCGGACCGTACATCTTATGGCCGCTGAACGCAAAGAAATCGCAGTCCATTGCCTGCACGTCGACAGCAAAGTGTGGGGTGCTTTGGGCACCGTCGACCATTACAGGTACGCCGTGTTCGTGGGCTATGTGTATCATCTCCTCGACCGGATTGACCGTTCCGAGCACGTTGCTCACGTGCGTCACACTGACAATCTTAGTCCGTTCTGTGAACAGTTTTTCGTATTCATCAAGCCTCAACTCGCCCTCGTCGGTCATCGGAATGACACGTATCGATATGCCTTTCTTAGCCGCCTGGAGCTGCCACGGCACGATGTTGGAGTGGTGTTCCATTACCGAGACTATCACTTCGTCGCCCTCCTGCATCATTCCGTCACAGAAAGAGGACACCACGAGGTTAAGGCTCTCGGTGGTTCCGCGCGTGAATATTATCTCGTTCGTTGACCTTGCGTTGACAAACTGCCTTACCTTCTCGCGCGCAGCCTCATGCAAATCAGTGGCCTGCTGCGACAGGTAATGCACTCCACGGTGAACATTGGCGTTCACGTTGTAGTACTCGTCGGTTATGGCTTCAACCACGCAACGCGGTTTCTGGGTTGTGGCGGCATTGTCGAGATAGACAAGCGGACGACCGTAAACCTCGCGGCCGAGTATCGGGAAGTCTTCTCTTATTTTGTTTATGTCGAACATTGTAAAAACATTTAAAGGCATACTGGCTACCGTAAAATCATCTACACAGCTTGCACCCTTCGCATTTATTCAGCTCCCCGCGGAATCGTTTCTCCACAAGATAGTGCAGTCGGTCGCGCAGCGGGTCGAGCTTTATGCCGTCGATTACTTCGTTAACGAAGGCAAACTCAAGCAGCAGGCGGGCTTCCTTCAAAGGTATGCCTCGCTGGCGCATGTAGAACAGGGCTGCGTCGTTTAGCTGGCCTACCGTGCTGCCGTGGGCGCACTTCACGTCGTCAGCATAAATCTCTAGCATAGGCTGCGTGTACATACGGGCTTCCTTGGTAGAACAGAGGTTCTGGTTACGCATCACCGAGTCTGTCTTCTGCGCTCCGTGGCGCACCAAAACACGGCCTGCGAACGCGCCAACGGCGTTCTCGTCGAGCACGTATTTGTACAGTTCGTTGCTCGTGCAATGACCTACGCGGTGGTCTATGAGCGTGTTGTTGTCTACATGCTGGTGCTTGTCGGCTATCACGCAGCCGCGAAGGTCGCACTCGGCACCCTCTCCTGCAAATACCAGGTCGGTGCGGTTGCGCGTCACTCCGTTGTGAAGCGTTATGACGTTGTGGCTCACGCGGCTATCCCTTTGTTGCTCTATGAACACGTTGCTGACACGGACATTCTTCACATGCGTCTCTTCCAGGCAGTAAAGGTCGAGCGAAGCGTTGTCGCCGACGTATGCCTCGATTACCTGGGTGGCAAGGAAACGGCGGTCGTCGGCGGCATGGTCGCAGAAGAGCAGCTTTATACGGGCGTTATCCTCTACAACTATAAGCACACGGCGGTTGACCATCAGGTCTACGTCGGAGCGCAGTATGTTGATTACCTGCACGGCGCGGTCTACCTCAACCCCCTTCGGCACATACACCAGCAGGCCGTCCTGTGCCAGCATGGTGTTAAGCGCGGTAATGCCGTCGTCGGCAGTCTTGGCCAGCTTGGCATAATACTTAGCCACGAAATCGGGATGCTCGGCGGCGTATTTGGCAAGTGAACCGACCACGACACCTTCAGGCAGAAGGTGTCCCTTAGGCATGGCCTTGTCGTAAAAGCCGTCGTTCAGGACAAAGTAAAGTGACGTACTAAGGTTGGGCACGTCGCAACGGAACGCCTCATACGGGTCGACAGGTATGTCGAGACGGTTGAGGTTGAGCCCGTAGTCAGGCTCGAACAGGGCCTGTATGTCTGTATATTTATATCTCTCGACCTTCTTCGTGGGGAAGCTGATGCGCTTGAAGTCCTCATAAGCTGCATCGCGCACGGCATTCATGGTGTCCACGCTGTGGCCCATTATCATGTCGCGGCACTGGTTGTAAAGGTCTATATATTGTTTTTCGCTATTCATCCGTATATTAAATTACGAATTATGAAACATAAGTTCGGCATTAGCCAATAATGAAAACGAAGTTCAGCGTTAGCTAATTATGAAACGAAATTCAGCGTTAGCTAATTATGAATTATGAATTGTGAATTATGAATTAATCCCGGTCCACTTCTTCCTTAATCCAGTCGTATCCGCGTGTCTCGATTTCTTTCGACAGCTCCGGTCCTGCGGTCTTCACTATGCGGCCCTTGTAGAGCACATGCACTATTTCAGGCTTGATGATGTCCAGCAGGCGCTCGTAGTGCGTAATGACTATGCAGCTCGACTCCGGCGTGCGCAGCTTGTTTACGCCTTCGGCCACGATGCGCAGCGCGTCGACGTCAAGGCCTGAGTCGGTCTCGTCAAGTATGCTGAGCTTCGGCTCGAGCATCGCCATCTGGAAAATCTCGTTGCGCTTCTTCTCGCCGCCGCTGAAGCCTTCGTTCACAGAACGGTTTGACAACTTGCTGTCGAGCTCGACAATCTTTCTCTTCTCACGCATCAGCTTCAGGAACTCGGCAGCGTTCAGCAGCTCCTTGCCCTCATACTTGCGCTTCTCGTTGACGGCGGCACGCATGAAGTTGGTCATCGACACGCCCGGAATCTCCACCGGGTACTGGAACGAAAGGAATATTCCCTCGTGTGCCCTGTCCTCCGGTTTCATTGCGAGCAGGTCCTTGCCGTTGAAGGTTATCGAGCCGGCCGTAACCTCATACAGCGGATTACCCACCAACACTGCGCTCAACGTACTCTTGCCCGAACCGTTAGGCCCCATTATGGCATGCGTCTCACCGTCCTTTATGGTGAGGTTGATGCCCTTCAATATTTCCTTGTCGCCAATCTTGGCGTGTAAGTCTTTTATTTCTAACATAATTCTTGCTTATAATTTATTCCGGCCTTACGGCTTGCGCCTGCCTGAGTTGTTTATTTCAAATCTAAAAGAGAATCCAGTAGTCCGCCGAAGTCACTGCTTGTGAACTTGAACGGGAACGTAACTTTCAGTCCCACTGACAGTGCGTGGCGGTGCATCGGCGAGCGCATTGCATAGGGTGTTGTGTCCTTTCCGAATGTCGTCTGCGACGATGTATGTCCGTCGACAGCCATGCGGAAGCCGTAGTCTATCTCAAGAGCCACACACGAGAACATATAAATGTCAAGACCTATCACCGGCGCCACACTAAGCACGGGACTGCTCACACTGTACTTGCGCTCATAGCTGCCATACATTCCCGACGTACTCACCACTTGCGCTCATAGCTGCCATACATTCCCGACATGCTCACTGTGCCTGCATCCTTGCGCCCGGCAACGTTCCAGAAGGTGCTTACGCCGAGATAAGGCTGCAGCGCGCATGACTTTGACAGGAAATACCAGCGTCCGCCAAGCATAATCTGCGACAGATCGGCCGATACGTCGCCTGAGTAGAAGTCCATCACCTCGTGGTCATATCCTCCGACAACTGAAAAGCCTGTCTGCGGAATGAAATACTCTATGTGAGCCGAGAAGTTAGGACCGCCTCCAGTCTTTATCGGGTCGTAATACTTGTCAGGAGTTTCATTGAGCGTTACGACCGGCTTTACAGGACTGAGCCTGAAATCTATTGCCCATCGCCGCGAGTCATCGTCCTGAGCGTTTGCCACAAGTCTTGACAGACAAAGCAGCAAGACTAAAACAATCAAAGGTCTTGTATTCATCATAACAACATTTTTTATATATATCGTTAATGAACCGATAAACCCCTACGGCACTACCCCGCCAATTTTTAATTTTTAATTCTTAATTTTTAATTTGAATTACTATCCCACAGTGCCTTCCAACGACACGCTGAGCAGTTTCTGGGCCTCGACGGCGAACTCCATTGGCAGCTTGTTAAGCACTTCCTTGGCGTATCCGTTGACGATAAGGCCGACGGCCTGCTCCGTAGGTATGCCTCGCTGATTGCAGTAGAACAGCTGGTCTTCGCTTATCTTGCTCGTCGTAGCCTCATGCTCCACTATCGCCGAGTCGTTGTGTATGTCCATATACGGGAACGTGTGGGCGCCGCAGTCGCTGCCCAGCAGCAGCGAGTCGCACGACGAATAGTTGCGGGCATTGTCGGCATTAGGCGACACGCGCACCAGTCCGCGGTACGAGTTCTGGCTGTGTCCGGCGCTGATGCCCTTGCTTATTATAGTGCTCTTGGTGTTCTTGCCCAAGTGAATCATCTTCGTACCAGTGTCGGCCTCCTGGTTGTTGTTGGTCACGGCAACGCTGTAGAACTCTGCCACGGAGTTGTCGCCGCGCAGTATGCACGACGGATATTTCCACGTTATGGCCGAACCCGTCTCCACCTGTGTCCACGACAGCTTCGAGTTAACTCCACGCAGATCGCCACGCTTTGTAACGAGGTTGAACACTCCGCCCTTGCCATGTTCGTCGCCCGGATACCAGTTCTGCACCGTAGAATATTTCACTTCGGCGTTGTCCTTTACGATAATCTCGACGATGGCGGCGTGAAGCTGGTTCTCGTCGCGCATCGGGGCCGTGCAACCCTCAAGGTAAGACACGTAGCTGTCGTCCTCGGCAATGATGAGCGTACGCTCAAACTGGCCCGTGTTCCTTGCGTTGATGCGGAAATACGAGCTAAGCTCCATGGGGCTGCGCACGCCCTTGGGTATGTAGACGAACGAGCCGTCGCTGAACACGGCGCTGTTAAGGGCGGCAAAGAAGTTGTCGCGGTAAGGCACAACAGTGCCGAGATACTCCCTTACAAGGTCGGGATGCTCCTTTATCGCCTCGCCGATGGAACAGAATATGATGCCCTTCTCGGCCAGCTTCTCCTTATAAGTAGTCTTCACCGACACCGAGTCCATTATGGCGTCCACGGCCGTCTGACCGCTAAGTATGAGGCGTTCCTCGAGCGGAATGCCCAGCTTGTCAAACGTCTTCATCAGCTCGGGGTCAATCTCCTTCTTGCCCTCGTCCTTCTTTTTTGCCATAGGGTCGGCGTAGTAGGATATGGCCTGGTAGTCTATGTCGGGCACGTTCACATGCCCCCACGTGGGCTGTTCCTGCGTCTTCCAGTAGTTATACGCCTTCAGGCGGAAGTCGAGCATCCATTCAGGCTCGCCCTTCTTCTGCGAAATCAGGCGCACCACGTCCTCGTTAAGGCCCGTGTCTATTATGTCGGTATGCACGTCGGTGGTGAAGCCGAACTCGTATTTCTGCTCCGCCACCTTCTTTACAAACTCGTTATTGTTATTGTTTGTTGTCTCCATTTTCGTTTGAATATCGTCAGGCGCGCCTCGTTACGGGCGCACTTCTGCAAGTTTGCAAAGTTAGCAAATTATGGCACGGCAAGCAAAAAACTCGTTATAAAAATAATAAAATCCCTCGGCATGGCTGCATTTTTACATGCCACAGCGGCGTAAACCGCTTTCCGTCAGTGCTTCACGGGCATTCGGCAGCCTGCATACCGGCCGGCAAAGGCTTCATGCAAGCGCAAGCCGGCAAGCGAACAGGCGACAATTCATAAAACACTGTAAACCAACACATTACCATATATATCACAAAAGGTTACCTTTTGAGCTGCAAAAGGTAACCTTTTAGACGCTGAAAGGCAGCCTTCCGCAGTGCGAAAGACGGCCTTTTGGATTTTTCTTGTATTGATGCCGTTTTACTCGAAAACTATCATAGTCCAGTATTTCAGCGTCGGCAGGGTGAACGAAACTTCCCCGCCTGCCTGCTTGAAGGGCAGTTCCTGCACAGCTCCGCCAAGCGCGTCGGGCGTAGCCACCCATATCCTGTTGACCTTTTTGTCGGCCTTCATGCGCAGCGCCAGGCCCTCTATGAGTCCGGGCTCGGGCATTGTGCCCTGCATGTCGCGCCAGCTAAGCTGGTCGGCGTTGACGAAATTGAGCAGGTGTACCACCTTCTTGTCGCCAACCTGGCGTGCGAACGACGCCACATGGCCGAGCACAGGAGGCCACGCGTCAACCGTAACGCCCGACGTGGAGGCTATGCCGGCATCGGTCTCCTCGCCTCCGCCGCGCAGCAGGTTCTGGTAGGCTGTCATGAAATCGTAGTATCTCACCATCGCGTCCTTAAGTTCATCGCTCATGGTAAGGCCGTTGTAGGGGAAATACTCGCGGCAGAGCATGTGGTCGCCAAGCTCGAGATGGGAGCCGCCGAGGGCGAACATCACCGCATCGGTAAGCAACACGCCGGGCGTGTTGAACTGTGCCTGGTCCATTCCATAGTTCATGTATGCTGCAAACACTGTCTGCAACTTGCCCTGGCTGTAAAGCCCGTTGTTATGGATGACGTCGTGCAGCGAAGAAAATGAGCTTTCGCTGTCCCACAGCTCGTTGTACAGGAAGTCGACGTTCCCCGTCGTAGCAATTGAATAAGTGCCGAAACTGCTCACGGCGTTCATGACGAGACGTTTGCCGGGATGGCGTTCTTTCATGGCGTTTATGAACGAGCCGTAACCGAGCTGAAGGTTGGCCTTGCCGCCGTCGTAGGTGTAAAGGTTGCCGCGGTCGCCCAGCTGGTCTATCTGGTAGCCGTCAAAGTCGAAGTTGGCGTACACGTCGTCGTTCCTGTCGCCTATGTATTCCTGCCACTCCTTGTTGGACGGGTCGACAAGGAAGATGTCGCTCTTCCACGTGTCGGGCAGGTCGTGCTTGTCCTTGGTGGTGTGCTTGGTGTCCTTAAACAGGTACCATTCCTCCTTGACACCGTCTGCAGCGGCGTCGGACAGGGCGCCGAAGCAGAGGTTGTAGAATATCGACTTCATGCCGTACGCGTGCTGCACGTCGATGTATTTCTTGACTACCGAGGTATAGACGTCGCGGTTGGCTATGTCCTTATACACCTGGTCGAGATTGTCGCGCGTGCCGCCAAGCGGCCAGTGGTGCTTGTTGTGCCAGTCCTGGAACTGCACACCGTTGATGTGGCAGCGGTTAAGGTAGGCCATTTCGTCCTCAATCACGCCGTCGGCCAGCTTCGACTGGTCGAACGTGGCAACGAAGCCGTAGCGTGGAAAACGCGTCCAGTCGCTCGACACGTCTACGCCAATCGTACCGAGCACGGTCTCCGTGCCGTCGCCGCCGGTGGTGTATATGTCGACAAGATAGCCCGTGAAGTCGGTTGCCGGAGCCGTCCATGTCCACGAATTGCCGTTAGCGTCCTGCTCGCCCACCACTTCGGCCTGCGTGCGGTAGCGCACCTTGGCGCCAGCCGGAATGTCGCCCATTGCAGTGAATACCACCGTCTCGCCCGGCTTGTAGCATGCCTTGTCGGTAGACAAGCTTACGGTTAGGTCGGCGCCAACCTTTACCACGTCGGTCACCTCGCCTGTAATGTCTACATCCGGTTTGGCCGTAACATTGTCGTCGTCGTTGCACGACCACAGCGCGAACAACATTACTACTGAATATATAATCTTTCTCATTGTCTTATTGTTTTGCTATTGTTATGGTTTCGGTCAGCTGGTTAAGCGTAATCTTGTACGTACCGGCCTCTGTAATCTTCCACTTGTTGTCTACTCCGCCTATGTCAACCGTCAGGTATTGAGCCTTAAGGTCGTTGCTGCTCTTGTCGATGAAGAGGGCTTTCTCCTCGCTTCCGGTCGGCGCAGCACCGTTGGTAGCAGACATGAACCATGCTCCGTTCCAGCTGCCGTCCCTGTCGCAGGTGAACTTAAGTTCGCCCGTGTTGAGCGTTCCGGTCCAAGTCATCACGTATGGGTTGGATGCGTCCTTCGTCATCGGTGAAGAGTCGTCGAGCGACCATCCGCCCGGCGTGGCGTCGCCAACCAGCCATATATTCTCGTAAGGAGTAAACGGGGCCATCAGCATGCGCTCCTTGCCCGAACGTATGTCGAGGCATATCTTGTAAGCCTTGCCCGTCTCGTCGGCGTTGAGGTACCACTTGTTGTCGGGGTCGAAGCCTGTAACGAAAGCTACCGACGTGTCAGTGTAAGGCGCGTTGGCCTGGGTAGCCTTGTACATGTTCTCCCAGCTGCCGCTCTGAGTGCCGAACTTGAACTCCTTGCCCACGGTGAACTCGTGGCCGTAGCGGAAGAGGAACGGGTCGAGCGGGTCTTGTGCCATCTCGTCGAAGCCCCAGCCGTTCTCGTCGCCGACGAAGTAAATGTGGTCGTAAGGCGGCTTCACTCCGTCAGACTTGACAGTCTCGATGGTACCTTCGAGCAGGTTGAGGGTTATCGTATAGTCGTGATCCTCGGTTATCTCGAAGAGGTTGTCAGGCTGGTCGGCCGACGTACGCAGCACGAGCTGGCCGTCGTCGCCGCGGTTGTAAGAAGGAAGCTCCTGGCCAAGGGTGGTGATGAACTTGTACGTTCCGGCCTTCATGTAGCCCGTGTAAGTAAAGTGTCCGTTGTCGGTGCGGGTCATCTCCTCGGCCTGCGACAGGTCGGTGCCGCCCATAGTTGCAGTTCCGGTAACATAGAGGGTCGACGTTACAGGCTCGTAAGCAGTGACGTTAAACTCTGCAGAAGCAACCTGCACGTCATTGACGCCTGCCACCTTGGCTGTTATCCTTGCCTCAACGGCGTAACGGTTGTCGGCTTTTACGCCGAATTTGTCACGGAGAATGGAGTTAAGCGTTTCCGTTGTAGCGGTCCATGTGTACTGTTGTGTCATTTCATCCGCAACGACGTACGGCGAGGCAAAGCCCGTTCCGGCCTCGGCCAGTTCGAGAGTGTAGGATATGCGGTTGCCGGTACCGTGGTTGGTGCCCGTTGTCCACGTCAGCGTAAGCGCATTCTCGGCATGTTCAGCCTCGGACAGCGTTATGTCTTCACTACTTGCAGTCAGGGCTAGTTCGGTCTCGCCCTTGTCAAGTTCGGTATAATCATTGTCGGCGCATGCTCCAAACACGACGCAGCCTAATATGAGGAGCAGCGGCCTTAATATATATTTTTTCATATAATCAGTATTTCGTTAAAATATTAATAACCAGGATTTTGCGTCAATAACGGGTTGGCGTCAATCTCCGTCTGCGGTATAGGGAACAACAGCCTGTCCTTGGTCACATTGCCCTTGCCTATGCTACGGAGGAAGTTTATGGCGTAGTCGCCGTGCTCAAGGCGTATCATGTCAAACCAGCGGTGCCCCTCGAAAGCCAGCTCGATGCGGCGTTCGTGTATTATCTTCTCGCGCATCTCTTCCTGAGTGAGGCCCTGCACGGCGGGCAGTCCTGCCCTCTTGCGCACGATGTTGAGCGGAGCGGCGGCCTCGTCTGTAAGACCTTGCTCGTTAAGAGCTTCAGCCTCCATTAGCAGGACGTCGGCGTAACGGTAAACAACGAAGTTTGCCGGAGAGGTGTTGAACTCGGGAGAAATAGACTTGGGAACAAGGAACTTGCGGACGTTATAGCCAGTGTTGGAGTAAGAACTCTTGTATTCCTTTCCGTCGAAATCGGGACATCCCTGGTAAAGTATGGTCATGTCCTTGCGAAGGTCGCCCTCCTCGTACTGGTCGACGAACTCCTGTGTAGGCAAGTTCCAACCGTAACTGCCGGCCACGAAGTCGGAGTTACGCGGCCCCATGAAGGTCGACAGCCACGACATCTGCGGATTGTTGCCCCAGAAGTCGTACTCGGTGTCGCCGCTGTATTGCACTTCGAAAAGCGACTCGGCGCCGTTGTTGATGGTCGCGTCGAAGTTGTCTTCATACTTGCACTTCTCCAAATCGTATCCCATTGCCGTTATTTCTTTACACAAGAGTTCGGCTTCGTGGTAATACTCCTTGTTGTCCGGGGCAAGCGTAAGATAAATGTCGGCCATCATGGCCATTGCGGCCTCGCGGCATGCGCGCCCCTTATCGTCGTCGGCATAATCTGCCTTGGCGGGCAGGCGGTTGATACCCTCCTGGCAGTCTTTTATTATTTGCTCGTACACTTCTTCCTTAGTGGCGCGTGCTATGGCCGTAGGATCGCCCGGATTGAAAGGTTCCGTACGCAAAGGCACGCCTCCGAACAGGCGCACAAGTATGTAGTAATAATGCGCGCGGAGGAAATACGCCTCGCCGAGGCTCTGGCTTCGCACATCCTCAGACAGTCCCGAGGTGTTCAACAGGCTTTGTATCGTGGTGTTACACTGGCCTATGCCTACCCACGGCGAACGCCACATGTAGAGAGCCATGGCGTTGTCGCTCTGTGCCGTGAAGTTCGAAGCCTGTATGGTTTCTATGCCGTCTGTGCCTCCGCCGGCTCCTACTTCGCTGTTTCCGGCCACGATGTCGAGTGTCCAAATGCGCTGGTTGTACATGTTTGACGACTGCAACGTGCGGTAACAGCCCAGCGTAAGCGCCTTGGCCACGTCGTCGGTCATGGTTGTCTCGGGGTCGAGCGTGTTGTGCGGAGACAGGTCGAGGAAGTCAGAACACGACGACATGCCCACCACGGCTACGCCCGCCATTATTATGTTTCTTATCGTTTTCATTGTCATTGAAGGTTTAGAAATTTAAGTTTAGGCCGAAGCTGAATGTCCTTGAGATTGGATAACGGGAGAGGTCGATGCCGTTGATGTCAACCTCGGGGTCGAAACCTGAATACGAGGTGATGGTTGCCACATTCTCGCAAGAGAACGACAGGCGCAGCGCTTCCACTCCGAGCTTGCCTATCCATTTGCTCGGGAAGTTGTATGCGAGCGTTATGTTCTTCAGGCGCAGGTATGAACCGTCCTCCACGAAGCGGTCTGACACGCGGTTGTTGCCGTTCGGGTCGCCGTAGACTGCACGCGGCATGAAGTTGCTCGTGCCCTCGCCCGTCCAGCGGTCGAGTACGTCCGTGGTCTGGTTATAGGCTGCCGACATGCCCGTGTTGTCGATGTTGTTGGCATTGAAAATCTTGTTTCCGGCAACGCCTTGCAGGTAGACAGACAGCTCGAAGCCCTTGTAAGTAAGGGTGTTGTTCATTGAGAAGAGCCACGTAGGGTTGGGGTTGCCAAGCACCGTGCGGTCCTCGTCGTTGATTACGCCGTCGTTGTTAAGGTCGCGGAAGCGTATGTCGCCCGGCTCGGCGCCTGTCTGTATGGCGTGCTCGCTTACCTCCTGCTGGTTCTGGAATATGCCGTCGGTCACGTATCCGTAGAAAACGTTGATTGGATAGTCCTTTGCCAGCATGGTGACATACGAGTTGTTAATCTGGTTGATGTAATAAGGCACATCGCTGTTGAGGTCTTTTATCTTGTTGCGGTTGTACGTTGCAGTGAGCGTTGTCTCCCAACGCAGCGGGCTAACGAAGTTGACCGTGTGCAGACTCATCTCAACACCCTTGTTGCTTACGCGTCCGGCGTTGGTGTAGGTGGTTGAAGTGTCCTCGAATCCGGAGGTGATGGGGATTGAGGCTTTCACCAACATGTCGCGCGTCTCCTTGATGTATGCGTCGAGCGAGAGGACGATGCGCGAACCGAAGAACGACGCGTCGACACCGACGTTGGTCTGTGCCACTTCCTCCCAGTGTATGTACGGATTGGCGAGGGTTGACGAATAGAGTGCCGTCTGCGTGTTTCCGGCGATGCCGAGGGGGTACACGCTGGTGTTGTACTGCGCCAGATAGCCGTAACTGCCCACGCTGGCCTGGCTACCGGTAACGCCGTAGCCGGCGCGTATCTTCAAGTCGTCGATGAAGTTGGTCTTGGGGAACCAGCTCTCTTCGGATATCCTCCATGCCAATGATACTGACGGGAAAGTACCCCAACGGTGCTTTGGACCAAACTTACTCGAACCGTCGCGGCGGACTGTTGCCGTGAGAAGATAGCGGTTTTTATAAGAATAATTGAGGCGTGCCATGTAAGACAAGAGCGCCCACTCTGTCATATTGCCGAGTATCGAGTACATCTTTTCGCCGTTGTCGAACTCGTGTACGTTGTCAAACTGGAACACGTTCTTCTGCGCATTGTAGTAGTCGTAGTCGTTCCACTGCGCCGACATACCGCCCATGAAGCTGATTTCGTGTGCGTCGGCGATGGTATAGTCGAAGAGGAAGTAGTTGTCCCACAAGTAAGTGAACGACTTGTTGGTGCTCTTGTAGCGAGTGCTCTCCTCAACGGGGGTGGGCTTCCACGCATAGCGCGGCGTAAAGTTGTCGTCGAACCAGAACTTGGCGTCGTAGCCGAAGGTGCTACGGAACTTGAGCCACTCGGCAAACTTGATTTCACCTGTTATGTTGGCGAGGAAGTTGTAACCGTTGGTCTTGTTGCTGTTCACCTGGGTCGTACCTATCGGGTTGCGTATGCTGCCGTACCATTCGGCGTTGCCTTCAGGTCCGCTCCACGTGCCGTCGGCGTTCTTGACGGGCTGCACGGGCAGCGCCTTCATGGCGTCGCTGATGCTGTAAGAGCCTTGTTTCTTCTCGTCGGCGCTGAACGTAAGGTTGTTGGAAAACTTAAGCCACTTGGTAACTTGAGCATCTGAGTTTGCCTGGAATGTGAAACGACGGTACCTTACGCTCTCAACGATGCCCGACTGGTCGAGGAATCCGCCCGAGATGTAGTAGTGCGACTTGTCGTTTCCGCCCGAATAGCTTACCGTATAGTTCTGCATAATGCCCGTACGGAGCAGTTCGTCCATCCAGTCGGTGCCGCGTCCGAGGGACTCGGGGTTGGCAAACTCGGGGTTGGGCGTGCGCCCGCTGTTAATCATCATCTCGTTGCTGAGAGCGGCATACTCGGACGCATCTAGTAGGTCCGGCACATTCGTGGCGTTCTGTACAGACACGTTGGCTGAAACTGAAAGATGGCTTTCGCCGGCCTTACCGCGCTTGGTGGTAATCATAACGACACCGTTGGCACCGCGTGAGCCGTATATTGCGGCAGCCGAAGCATCCTTTAACACGTCCAACCGATCGACGTCAGCCATGTTGATGGCATTCAGCCCGAGGTCGGTCGGCACTCCGTCGATGACAACCAGCGGGTCGCAGTTGTTGATAGAGCCGAGTCCGCGTATCTTGATGTTGACGTTGTCACCGGGCTTTCCAGCGTCGATAATCTGCACGCCAGAGATTTTTCCCTGCACGGCGGCGCCGATGTTGTTGACCGACGTGTTGTTGATATCCTTGCTGCCGAGCGAGGCCACCGAGCCAGTAAGGTCGCTCTTCTTCATCGTGCCGTAACCTACAACTACAAGCTCGTCGAGCATCTCGTTGTCTTCCTTGAGCACGATGTCTATCTGTCGGCGACCGTTTACAGCCACGTCCTGCGTGGCGTAGCCTATGTAGCTCACGGTCAGCGTGGCGTTAGAGTACGCCTCGACGGCAAAACGGCCGTCAAGGTCGGTAATGGCGGCGGCACCGGCGCCTCCGCCCTTCACCTTCACAGTGGCACCAATGACGGCATCGCCCTTCTGGTCGGTGACGGTACCACTCACTTTAAGCTGTTGGGCAAACGCCGACGTAGGGGAAAACATCCCCAGCAGCGCCACCAGCAGCGTTAGCATAAATGTTCTACTTAGTCCTTTCATGTAATGTTGTTTTAAAGGTTATAATCGTTTTTCCAAAGTAAAGTTTCCACATGTACGGCCACGTTTTTCACGGTTTTCGTAACTACTTGGTATACAAGGCGTTGCAAAAGGTTATCTTTTAGCTTGCAAAAGACGGCCTTTCAGGCTGCAAAAGGTAACCTTTCATGACGCGAAAGGCCCCCTTCCGCAAATCCATGCGCCGACACCACTGCCACCGGCCGTCGCGGCCGGTGGCGGCGGCAGTATGTATATTACAGTTTTTTAAGTCCTTTTGTGTCGGCAGCGTCTTTTACCTCGAACAGGCTTATGGCATATCCGCCACCCTCCACGGCGCGCAGCGTAAGTTTTGTTTTCGACGTCACGATGCCCTTGGTTATCGTGTACGACGCCGGATTGGTCTTGTAGTCGGCATCCTTGCCGTCGGCATAGATTGTGGCAACATACTTCTTGCCCTTGTCGAGGAAGTCGAAAGAAA
>HF986726.1:13061-14867 GCA_000433175.1 Prevotella sp. CAG:1058 | reverse complement strand
TGTGCTCCTTCTGGCCGGCCACGCAGCCCACGAACCAGTCGCCCGTGCCCTTGGCCTTGCGCGCTACGGTAATATAATATCCCGGCTCAGCCTCAAGATAGCGCGAGTCGTCCCAGTCAACGGCCACATCCTTGATGAACTGGAAGGCGTCCATGTGCTTCTCGTAGTTCTCTGGCAGGTCTGCCGCCATCTGTATGGGGCTGTACATCGTGCAATAGAGGGCCAGCTGGTTGGCGATTGTCGAATTTACGTGCGAATGGTTGTTGGGATTTATCTTCTCGATGTCCATCTCGAAAATACCTGGAGTATAGTCCATCGGGCCTCCCTTGAGGCGGGTGAATGGCAGTACGGTGACGTGCATGGTCTTGCTTCCGCCGAAAGCCTGGTACTCTGTGCCACGTGCCGACTCGTTGCCGACAAGGTTAGGATACGTGCGGCACAGTCCGGTGGGGCGCACAGCCTCGTGACCGTTCACCATGATGTGGTGCTTGGCGGCCTCTTTCACGGCGTACAGGTAGTGGTTGTTCATCCATTGGCCGTAGTGGTGCTCGCCCTTGGGCAGCATGTTGCCCACGTATCCGCTCTTCACCGCGTCGTAACCGTACTTGTTCATAAGCGTGTAAGCGGCCTCCATGTGGCGCTCGTAGTTGCGCGTTGAGCCTGAGGTCTCGTGGTGCATCATCAGCTTCATGCCCTTTGAGTGGGCGTAGTCGTTGAGCGCCTTGATGTCGAAGTCGGGATAAGGCGTCACGAAGTCAAACACATAGTCTTTCTCATGGCCGAACCAGTCTTCCCAACCTATGTTCCACCCCTCAACGAGCAACTCGTCAAAACCATTTGCTGAAGCAAAGTCTATATAGCGGCGCACGTTGGCATTGTTGGCTCCATGGGTGCCGTTCGGCTTCAAAGTAGAATAATCAATGCTGTCAAGCTTGACCGAAGGCAGCTCGTTCGTGTACGACCATGAACTCTTGCCTGTTATCATCTCCCACCATACGCCCATGTATTTTACAGGATGTATCCATGACGTATCTTCCAGCTTGCACGGCTCGTTGAGGTTAAGCGTCAGCTTTGAGGCCAGAATCTCGCGTGCGTCATCCGACACCTCGATTGTACGCCAGGGCGACTTGCACGGCGTCTGCATGTTGCCCTTGTCGCCGAGGGCGTCGGGGGTGAGCCACGACTCGAACACAAGCGTCTTCTCGTCAAGGTTCAGGTGCATGCACGAATAGTCGACAAGAGCAGCCTCGTGGATGTTGATGTAAAGGCCACCGTCGGTCTTCATCTGCAACGAAGTCTGCACACCGGTCTTAGAGAAGGCTGTCTGTGATGCGTTGTACGAATAAGCCGCCTCCTGAAGCGAGCTTATCTGCGATAGTCTTGATTGGGTATATTCATACTCCTGGGTGTCATAATCGCCCGGAATCCACCACGCCGTATGGTTGCCGGTCATGGCAAACTGGGTGTGTTCTTCCTTGATTGTAAAGTACACAAGGTTCTTCTGTTGGGGAAATTCGTAGCGGAAGCCGACACCGTCGTCATAAACCCGGAACCTGATGTTCATCATCCTGCCGGTCGATGGTTGGACAAGCCTTGCAAGATATTCGTTGTAATGGTTGCGGATGGAGCTGACCTCGCCCCACACGGGACGCCATGTCTCGTCGAAAGTAGATGTCTCCGTGCCCTCAAGCTCGAATCCGTCCATAAGCGACGTGGTGCCTTTCAGCTCCAGTCCGAGGCGGCTGTCGTTGACGGCCTTTACTCCTTTATAGGTGACATTGTAGACGGGTACGCCACCGTCGACTC
>HF986726.1:0-12970 GCA_000433175.1 Prevotella sp. CAG:1058 | reverse complement strand
GGGATTAAGGCCAAACACGCAACAAAGGTCTTCAATCGTTTAAGGTAATAAGTTTTCATTTGCATTTATTTTTTGATGATCGATAATATCAACACAAAGTCATAACATGAGCCGTGAAAGGGCTAGTCACATCCAGCAGGATGTCACGGTGCAAATTTAAGCAATTAAGTAAGATGTTTATTCCCGATTTCAGGCAAAAAGTAGTCAAATACAGGTCTATGTTTTTCTTATATCACTGAAAAACAGCATGTTACAACATCACTGGAAATATAAAAAAAGTAGTACTTTTAATGATGGTCCACAAGTGTAAAAACACGGAAAGAGGGATGAAAAATCCACTTTTTCACCCCTCATTTAATACTTTCGCCGCTGCGTCCTATCCTCATCACGGCCTCGTCGAACTTGTCGCGGTCGCCCTCGGCACCGTTGCGCAGCTTCACCCTGTAATTGTATATCGTGGTGACCGAATAGCGCAGGAAGTGTGCTATCTTGGTGCTGCTGCTTATACCGAGGCGCACAAGGGCGAATATGCGCAGCTCGGTGTTGAGCTTCTCGCCAGGTTTGAGGCGTATGCGTGCCTCAGGACGCAGCAGGGAGTTGAAATCTTCGACGAACGTCGGAAACAGTTTTAGGAACGAATCGTCAAAATGCGTGTAAAAGTCTTTAAGTTCTGTATCTATAATTTCAGTAGAGCGAAGCTCGATAAAAAGTTCTTTCGCACCGCCCTTCGCAGCAATTTTCTGCAAATGTTTGCGATAATTGTCCATACTCTCAATGTAGAGAGAACAGCGGTCAATGTAATGTGCGATGTATTCATCCTTGATAAGCGAACTTTCCGACAGCTCGGCGTTAAGTTCCTTAAGGCGTGCGTTGGCCTGCTGCACCTGCATACGGGGCGCCGTAGCGCGCCTGGCCTGCTTCTTTATGAGCAACACGGCCACCACGAGGAAAAGCGACAGCAGGATAATGGACACAAGGGAGAACATTATAAAGCGGCGCTGCCTTTCAAGTTTCATATGGTACGACTTGTTGATAACGGGAAAAGCCTTCTGTACCTCATATATGCGCCAAAGCGAGTTACACGCCGCGGCATCGTTCATGCACCGCGTCATGTAGGCGTAGGCATGGTCGACGTCGCCCTCGTTGTAAAGGATTACGGCCAACTTTCGCAGAGATGAGTACTCGCGTATGCCCGACTTTATGTCGCTGACGGCCGACATGGCAAGATACTTCTTCTCGTTGGCAGTGTCGCCCTTGCCGCTGTATGCTTCGGCGAGCGAATAGTAGACGAGGGCGCGCTCGTGGGTCCCGGTAAAGCGGCGGTAGGCTTCATTGAGCAGCTTTATGGCCAGGTCGTACCGCCGCATGGCGTTGTACTTGTCGGCCTGCACTATGACATGGTTGAACGAACCTTTCGGATTAACCATCAGGAGTGAGTCACGGTAAGCGTCGGTAAGGCGTGTGTACTCGCGCCGGGTTGCCGCATTGACGCAATTGTCGGCCATAAGGCCGTACAAGAAACGGTACACGTGGTAGTAATACTCTATCTGGTAAACGTCGAGCAGGCTCTTGTCCACGCCTGCCATATAGTCGAGAGCCTCCTTGTACATGCCCTGCGAGCCTATGACCTCGGCCACGTTCATCCTCGCATCATGTATGTAAGACATGTTGCCTATGCGCCTTGCTATCTCCATCTTCTCATTGGCGAAGTAAAGGGCGGTGTCGGCATTGAAGGGCGTGTACATCTCACGCAGCGTACCGGCCAGACGGTAACGGGCCTCGTCGGTAGTGGCGACGGACATGCAGGCTTTCAGCGAGTCGAGCTGGGCCTGCCGTGCATCGACATATCTGCGGCTTTCGGCAATGGTGCGGTCAAGCTGATCGAGCAGTCCTGACGACTTGCGGCTGCACGACGCAAACGCCAATGCCACGGCAAAGACAACCACCCAAAGGCAGGCCCTGCGCATAAAACAAACCGATATTAATATTTTTTCCATTGTATTTGCAATAAAAAAACTGCTAAATTCAAGTGGTCGCCAACATGGCTAAGTTTAGATTAGCATCTATGCAAAAATAATTAAAATATCCGGAAAACCAAAAATAAGCACAGCTTTTTCTCAAATTTAGATAAGGCAATCAAGGAACAAGCCAGGTACAAGGCTACAGTAAGACATGTCAGTGCTGCAACGAACAGCAATCTCGGCACAGATTGCCAGACTGCATTTTAGCCCAATATATATAATTGATAATCAGACAGTTACCAATATGCCGCCTTTCAGGCTGCAATAGGTTACCTTTTACAACGCAAAAGGTAACCTATTACAAGGCAAAAGGTGGCCTTTCAGGAAAAGGGGATGAGTAGAAATGTATGTCAAAATACATTTTTTACTCATCCCCTTTTAGCGGTAGTCATGGCCGGCTGAAAGCCTTGGCCATGCCGTATGCAATAATGGCGGATGCCGCCAAACTGCTATTTCTTAATGAACTTCTTTCCTTTCTGTATCACTACACCCTTATAGTCGTTGCCTACGCGCACTCCCGACACGTTGTATATTGGCGAGTCGCCGTCCAAACCGTCTACTGTAATAGAGCTTATGCCCGTTGTCTGGTTTGAAGCATCGCCGAGTCCACCCATCTCGTTGGCAACCCTGATGCTGTATGTGCCGGCACCCAGGTCGGAGATACTGAACGAAGAGGCCGTTGTGAACGCAACCACGCTGCCGTCCTTTACTATGGCATAGCCAAGCGCTTCAGGCACGGCGTTCCATGAAAGGGTATTGGTTTCTTCGTCGATTACGACTTCAGGCGCTGCAAGCTGTACGGTAAGGGCCTGCGGATTCCACTCTCCGAACACGCCGCCGATAGTGTATTTGGCAGCCTCTTCAGCCGTAAGGACGGGATTGTCGGAACCTGCTGCTGGCGAACATGCGTCGAGCGAGCGTTTTGACAGGTCTATGTTGCTGCCATTGGCGTCAACCGAACCGTACTCATGGAAGCGTAGTACGAGTCCATCCTGCATCTTACCCCAACCTGCTTCGGTAGGCAACTGGTTGAAAGTAGTGTTGATGAAGGTTGCATGAGGCGAGTCTCCCCACGGGCGTCCGAGGCAGAACTTGCCGGCTGCGGCGTCGGCTCCGCTTACGGTACACTCGTTCATTACGAAGCCCCAGTAGCCGGGCTGCGTGTTGGGCGCCGTGATATAGCCTGCGCCGGTATTGTAGAGGTTGCACTTCTCGAGCCATGCAGTTCCGTCGCCGTACACATAGTCGACCTCGCCCGCTATCGTTGAAGTCTCGAAGTAAGCAGTGGCGTCGGCCTTGTTAAGGTAATAAGTGTCCTGTATACCTTGCAGGGTGACGTTCTTGTACACTGCCCGCTTGCCGCGCTGGCGCAGCGCCATGGCCTGTCCGGTAGACTTCTGCGTCTCCCAGTCGCGTCCCTGGCGTATGGTGAGGTCCTGCATGTAGACGTCGTTCTGGTTCTGGTCTATGAATATTGTCGGCGTTGTCTCGGCATTGTTGCTTGTCGAGGTGGCCTTGTTCATTATTATTACGCCTTCCTGGCTCTCGCCGATGAGCGACACGCCACCCTTAACTTCGTTCTTCGCAGACGAGCCGTAGTCGTATGTTCCGTTGTGCAGGAAGATACGGTAGCGCTGCGTCTGATCCTTACGTTCGGCAGCCTTGCTGAGCGCAACCTTCAGCTCGTTCACGGTCTTGACTGCCGCGTCGTAGGGAGCGGCGTCGAATATGTAACCGTAGTCGTCGTATGAACGGTAAACGGCGGTAAGCTCGGTGTCAGACTTTATGGTGTAAGTGAAACTCTCGGTCTCGCTCACCTTGTCGCCGTCCTGGTTCATCCAGCCCTCGAAGAGGTAGCCGCTGTTGGGCTCGGCAGTAACCGCTATCTTCGTGCCGTCCTCGAAGACGTCGCCTTCGGGCGACCATATTACATTGGCAGCTTCGGCCGGAGAGGCCTTTGCCGTGAACGTGTAGGTCTTTGCCTCGGGTGCGTTGCCGTTGAACTTACCGCTCACCTTGATGTTGTTGAAGCCGAACTCCTTGCCCGGATACATGCTGTAAAGGTAGATGCGAACCTTCAACGGACCTGCCGTAGACACGATGCCGTCGACTGCGGACAGGTCTACCGTCGTGGCACTGAGCGACGCCGCGTTGTTGCGGGTGAACTGACCACCCTTAAGCACGGTAGTTTCCTGGGCGCCGTCCTGCTGGACAGTCACGTCAAACAGGCCTGAATCGGTGCCGAACTTGACAGCCTTGAAACTTATTTCCTGCGGCATGAAGTAAACGCCTTGTGCCGGCTGCATGTCGAAAGTAATGGCGTAGTTCACGTCTGGCTCGTCAAACTGGCTCTCGGCTGCGGGCTTGAACGCCGCGAACGTTTCGTCAAACGCAGTCTTCGAGCTTGTTGAGTACAGGTCAGAATTGTATGACGAGGTGGCCGTGGTGAAGATTGTAGAGGGCGACTTCACGCCTTCCACATCGGGAGTGCCCTCCCAGGGCCATGCAACTTCGGCATCGCCTTCGGTTATCTCGGGCGCGTCGCCGTAGAACTTGACGGCTCCCACCGAGATTTCATAGTCGTTGGCGGTAGACACTTGCAGGCGGTATTTCTTCTCCTTGTCAAGCTGAAGCTCGAGCACGTAGGGCATCTGCTTCTGCGTAAGGTTGGCCGACTGAACGCTCACAGGGGCTGTGCCGTCGCTCGGCGTTGCCGTAAGCACGCCACGGTCAACGTAGCTGCTCTGGTTGGATATGAACACGCGCACCTTGGTAGTGCCGGTCACAAACATGTCGAGCGTCTGGTCGCTGTTGTTTACCACGAGAGCCGGACCTAAGTAATAAGTCGAGTTATCGTCCACCTCAGGGTCGTAGAAGGTGCGGTTGTCGGTGCGCTCCTTGTAAGTACCCTGTATCCAGTCTGCCGCAGCGGCATTCTCGGGCGTGGTGTAAAATATCATATACTCCTCGCCGGGCATTATCTCGGGCGTGTAATATACGCGGTCCGGCGTGTTCCACACGTAAGGCAGGTCAACGCTTATGCTCTCTACCTGCTTGCCTGTGGCGTCGTAGACGTACGTGTCGCCCGTAGCGGTGTACTCCTCAACAGCCTCAGCAGTGGTTACGGTCACCTTAGCGTCGGCACATGCGGGCAGCGTTATGCTGGCGTCCTCGTATTTGAGGCGCACGTCGTGGTCGGCTCCGGAGAAATAACTCTGGGTCACGTATATGCCACTTCCACTCAAAGAGGGGGCGCTTTCTTCAGTAAAGTCCCACGTAACGTTGACGTCCGTGATGCGGTCGGGCATGTTAACCTTGTTCTGGGTATAAATTGCCGTAAGCGTAACGGTCTCCTTCTTCAGGGTAACGGTCTGTCCCGGAGTGTAGAGCTTGCCGTCGCCCTGCCATCCGGTAAGGGTGTAACCGTCCTTGTAGAGGGTGCGGTTTACGGGCAGTGTGATGGCCTCGCCGTAGTTTACGGTAATCTGTGCGGGCGCCTGGCCTTCAGCCTTTGCGTCAGTGTTGCTGAAAACGGCGGTCACGGTTTCAGGCGGAGTTACCTCGGGACCCGGCTCCACATATTCTGCCGAAGTCTCGTACTTGGTCTTGTTTATAGTTCCGTCGGCTATGCCGTTCAAGTAATTCTCCAGGTTGGTGTAGCCGTTGTCGGCGTAAGCTGCACCGTCGGCGGCATCGTTCTTGTTGAAACCCATCTCGTCTTCATACTTGTCGGGCATGCCGTCGGCGTCAGAATCGACCATATACTTGTCTTGTCCTTCGACGAACATGCGGGGCATGTTGTTGTAGGTAACGCCGTCAACGACGTATGTGTCAGTGTAAGACAGCTTGACGTCGTCAGGCGAGTCGATGATGCCAAGCTCGTTCAGGCTGCCCGTGAAGCGCGGGTCTACGGTGCCGGCAGCCTCCTGCAACAGTCGGGTGTCTACCTCGTCGTAGCGCGGAAGCGACGCTCCGGCCTTGGTGGTTACGCTGAGGAATGCCTCGTCGGCAGTCTCGTAAGCCAGTCCGCTCAGCTCGTCGGGGCGCGTAGTCATGATGCTCTTGTCGTAAAGCTCCTGCGATGGAGTGAGGCTCCAGTAGTTGATGGCCCTCGACGAATTGTTGTCAAGCAGGCCGTAGAGGTTGTCGTTGTTCACCTTCTCGAGTTCGGCGTCGCTCCATACGGTGGTCGTCGGGGCGAACTTGCTTGACGTTTCAAACTTGTTGCCGTTGAAGTACCACTGGCCTACCTGGTCCAAGCTGCCGCTTGCCGAGACAAAATAACGCCTGGAGCTTGTGCCCTTCTGCGTTGACGGACCCGGACGGAAGTAGTTGTTTATCATGTAGACGCGGTTGTATCCCTTGCACTCGGGATAGTTCTCGCCGCCGTAAATTGAGTTGTAGCCACTCCAGTTGAAGATGACGTTGTTGGCAAACTCAGAGTCTACATACTGGTCGTGGTCGCCTGGGTTGTTGCTCTTTGAGCGCACGCCGTTGAAGCGGGGCGAACGCGAATGCGAGTTGGTAATCAGCGTGTGGTGCATGGTTGAATGCTCGCCGCCCCACTGCGTGGCGTAGGCGCGCGCACCCTTTGAGTTCTTAGAGTTGTAAAGGCCCTCGCCTATGATGCACCACTGCACGGTGGTGTAGTCAGTGTCGTAGGCCGTGAGGCACTCTTCCATAGACCATGTCATCGAACAGTGGTCTATTATCACGTTGTCGCAGTTCTCCATGTCGAGGCCGGTAAGGCTCTCGTTGGGTATGTCGCCAGCGCGGAAACGTATGTAGCGTATGATTACGTTGTCGCGGCAGATGTACATCGGGTAGCCCGTTATGGTGATGCCGCCGCCGGGAGCCGACTGTCCGAGGATTGACACGTCGGGATACTGGAGCTTGAGTTTGCTCGTAAGATAGATTGTGCCCGACGTTGCGAAAAGCACCGTACGCGGCTTGCCGCCGTTGTCGTGGCGCAACGCCCAGCGCAGCGTACCTTCAACAAGGTCGTTGTCGCTGCAGTCGTCAGTGCGCGTCACATAGCAAACTTCTCCTCCGCGTCCGCCGGTCGTGTACTTGCCGTAACCGTCGGCGCCGGGAAACGCAAGCATGTCCTGCGCCTGCATCGGGCCGGCCTGCAACAACATGCTGACCAGCACGAATAAAAGACAAAGTTTTTTCATTTAAGATAAAGTTTATATTAGTAAGTTAGTGTTTTGAACGTGTAAATATACACATTTAATTCCTAGCTTTAATGAAGTATGCGATAAAATCGCGGTTCTTGTCAATAAATATAGTTTTTATTGCAAGAATAAAAGTAAGCAGCACTATGCAGCCACGGTAACGGCCGTTTTGTAAAAGGTAACCTTTCAGGCTGCAAAAGGCTACCTATTGCAAGCCGAAAGGTAACCTTTTGCAGGGTAAAAGGCGGCATATTGCAAACCCGCTGATTACCAGCGTGATAGAGGACAGTGAAACACCGCCTGCCTCAAGCGGCGCATCAGCCATGCTGAAGGCCTTACGATGTCACTGCTCGACGAATATCAGCTTCGACGTATCGTAGCCGCGGCGGCGCAGCTTGGCAAGAAGCGAGTCGAGCACAGGCCGTGGCAAGGCCGGCGTGCGGCTCATTATCCAGAGATACTTGTCTGAACTGCTGCCCACGAGCACATAGCTGTAGTCGGGCGCAATGTCGAGAACGTAATAGTCGGCGTAAAACCACAGGAAGAACGACACCTTGAGCTTGCCCGGCTGCGAAGCGTCGGGCAGCTTGCCTTTGCCGCGCGCCACCTTGCGCTTACCGTTCCTCACGCCCTCGTTAACCACCTTTATGCGGCCGTCGCCGAGCAGGCTGTACGTGGCCGTGACGTGGCTCATGCCGCGCTCGAACCTGTGGTCGTAGCGTGCTATCTCGTACCAGCGGCCCATGAACCTCTCGAGGTCGAGCTGCTTCACCGTACTGTTGTCAACGGTCAAAGGACCGCCGGCACATCCGCCCAGACCCAGGAGCGAAAGCAAAAATAACATTATCTTTTTCATAATCAGTAGTAATTAAGATTACTGCCGGCCTATGCCGTGCAAATAAGTTTGCATGACAACAAATATACATAATTAATCTTGAAGCAACGAGAAATACAGGGGAATAATAAAGTATTCTACCATTTTACACCCCGTTACGACTGCCGCCGAACAAAGGAACGGTACAGCGAAGAACGCAGACAACAAAAAACAGAGGAGAAAAACAGACTCTCACGAGTCCGGAAATTTCTCCTCCTACCTGCAATTGACAACAAATATACCATCTGAAACCAAGACGGTATATAATAGTTAAGGCATTACTGCCTGATCAAAATATATTTATCATATAGTTTTACAGACTAGTATTAAAACATTACTTCACAATGACAGCACCGCCTGCCGATGGCTGCCCAGACAGCAATGGCAGCAACAGCCGTGCCGTATTCTCAGGAACCGGTGTCAGTTACCTGCGTGTTCGACAAACTCGTCAAGGCGTCTCTTGTCCTCAGGGTCCATCGGCTTGGTCAGCAACTCCTTGCCGGGGTCGTATACTGCATCAACAACATTGCCGGGTTTGGGTATAAGGTAAACCACAAGGGCTTTCGCCTTCCTCTCCTTAAGGTCGCCTATGTAGTTGATGCGGACCGAATCGCCAGGCATGACTGCACCGTTGGTGAAACGCGCCTTGCTGATATCGAAGCTGATCTGATAGTCACCTATCATGGTGGTCATCGACGTTGAGTCGCTGACTTCCTCTATTTTTGCTGTGCAGACCTTGATCTCCTTGCGGCATGAATGCATCGCGAGCATCACCAGAAGGAGAAGCGGGATTATCACATATTTCTTCATTTCGTCAACTGTTTTTGGTTCCATAAATAAACACGGAGGGCTTACAGGACACGCCCTGCGTGCTAATTCAACGCCGCATTGACAGCGTTTACGGGCAAGTAGCCCTAATGTCAATCTTGAAATTTAAGACAGAAGGAGGTTGGCAAGGCAGCCCCCTTCTGTCCGAGCAAGTCACAAAATATACAATTCTGTCAAATGTTTCAGTTCGGGTTCTTCACTGTTACAGGAAGCGTGATTGTAGTCTTGATTCCGTAAGCGTCTTGAACGTCGAAGGTCAAGGTCTCTTCATGCTGTCCGTAAGGAGCCTGTGAAGCGTCAGTTGTATTCTGGGTGAACGTCAACTTCAGGTTTTTCTCGTCAACACTTACATTGAAGTAAGGATTAACGCTGCCGTCAGTAGCTGTAAGCTTGGCAGAACCTGCAACATAGTTCAGGTAGTTCTTGCCGCTGTTGTCCATCAATGAAGCAAGCGTTCCACCGAAGTTCTGTGAGTCACGGTCGTTGGTAACAGTGATTTCTGTCAGTACCACATTTTCCGTAGTACCAGCTGAAGTCCAGTTCAGAACCGGCTTGTGGTAAGGATTCTTATAATCATTCTTAACTGTAAGCCAGTCATACTCCATACCATAAGACCAAGTTGCGAGCTTGATATACAGAGGCTCAGAGTAAGCTACCTCGTAATTGCCGGTTACCCAAACTCCGTTAACCTTCTTGGCAGAGATGTCCTTATAGATGTTGTAAACGTTGAATGCACGCTCCTTGTCGTCAATGAGTTTCTTAGGTACAGTAAGAACGTATCCGTTGTCAGATGTAACGTCGTCAATATCATCAGTGCCGAAGTCGAACCTGTACTTCTCTGTTCCATCGAGACCCTTGAAGATGTCTGTCAAATTAGCCGTACCCTCAGTTGCGAAAGAAGTTCCAACAACCCAGCCGGCAGCCGGTGTGATGAACGGACGTACAATATTCGAGCTATTGTTCCAAGTCTGGCCGATCTTGATACCGAAGTCACCCTTGAACGTTGTAGGCATCTTCTTGATTACAGAAGCCGTGATGGTCTTAGCCAAAACCTTAGTTCCGCTGATTACATTGTAGAGTTCGAGAGTCTGGGTGTATGTGCCACCGTCTTCGAAAGCCATCGGATTGTCAAGAACGAACTTGACATACTTGATCTCTCCGTATTGTGCAGGATTGGTTATTTCTGCCTTGTCTGCATCGTAATACTTAACAGTGAATACAGGAGCAACATTGTTAACCTTGGTTCCGCTTGCGTAAGTCCAACCTGTTACAGAGCTGCAGTTGATGAATGTACCATCCTCAACCTCTACAAGGTCAGATGAAGTACCCTTAGTCAGGTCTACAGTAACACCAGGTATTGTAGCCTCTGTTGAAGTATTACCTACTGCTACATAGAATGCGCGGCCGTCCGGGTCAACCAAAGTACCGTCGAGGTTTACAGCATAGAGACGGAAACCGATAACGTCGCCGGCTACACCGCCAAGATCAGCAACTGTAATCTGGCCCTTATTGCCCTTGAAGAGGGTAGCCTTTCTCTTAGCATCGCCAGGAACGCCAACGCCTACATAGCTGTAGTTGTTCCATGAGTTAAGCTCTGAAGGATCAGAAGCTGAAGCGAACTTGCTGTCAAGAGTTACATAGAAACCGGCAATCTTATTGTTGGTCTTGTTGTTGTTGATATCGTAGTCTACCTGTATTTCGATAGCCTTGTCAACCTCGGCAGCGAGCAGAGGCTGTGCTGTACGGTTATCGCCTACAACAACATTGATGCTTGAACCAGAAGTGATAGGTGCGGTTGCAGGTTTGGTAGCGTCTTTCCATACATACTCTTTAGGTGCGCCTGTTGCTCCGTAGCGGTTGTTGATATCTTCAACAGACCTCCAGATGCCGGCATTGTCCTTCAAGGCGAAGCCGTTTGAAGCAGGTTTAGCATCCTCTGCAGAGAGTGTAAGGTCATAACCTGTAATCACGCGGCGCTCGTCTTCGTTGAGCTTAGTATTCTTTACTGCTACAGCAAACAATACAGATTGTCCGTTGTGTTCAACTGCAGCCTTGAAATCGGCAGCACTTACACCGTCAACCATCTTGAATGTAAGTTCCCAAAGGCCGTTGTTGAGGTCGCTTCTTGTAAGAAGGCCTGTGAAAGGTTCAACCTTTGCACACTCAACTACATCGCTAATCTCTTTGCCCTGAGAGTTGATGAGTGTTATGTTCTCCTTAGTAAGTTTAGCGTTTGTAGGTGATACACGTACAATAACTGAAACAGAATCAGTAGTAGTGTAATCCTTCTTGAAGGTCAACTGGGTATCTGTTACATCCTCTTTCGGGAATGTGTTCTCCTTCTGTGTAACCTTGCTGAACTTAGGACTGAGGTCAGATGTAGTATTGTTAGCATAGAAGAACGACACGCTTGTTACCATTGTAGAGTACTCGCCTACGATATCCTTGAGAGCGCCGTCAATGCTGTCGAGCTTCTCCTCGATTGCCTTGAGGTCGATCTGCAGGCCTTCAGCCTCGCCACCCTTCATCCAAGCCTCGACAACTTTCAGACGTGCGTCAAGGGCGGCAAGACCTGTCGTCTCGTCGTTGATCTGCAATTTGATGGCGTCGATGGCTGTCTTGGCTGCCTGTGCGATGCTGAGTGCCTGGTCTGCCGTAGCCTGTGCTGCGTCGGCAGCAGCCTTAGCAGTGTTGGCAACTGCAGTTGCGCGGTTCTCGGCTTCCGTTATAAGACCCTTCAACTCATTCTTGGCTGCATTAATCTGGCTGGTGAGTTCGTCCTTTGTAGCGCCGTCAGCGATAGCCTGGTTGAGCTTGCTTTCGAGCTCGGAGATTTCGCCGAGTGCCTGGTTGGCAAGTGTCTTTGCCTCGTCGGCAGTCTGCTGCGCCTTAGTAGCGGCCTCCTGTGCGAGGGCTGCGGCTGCCTTGGCTTCCTCGGCCTTGCCGTCTGCTGCCTGTGCTGCGGCCAGTGCGTTTGCTGCGTCAGCCACACCCTGCTGGGCAACCTGTTCAGCCTTGAGGGCTGCGTCGAGGGCCTCAGCAGCTGCGGCTGCGTTCTTTGCTGCCTCTTCGGCTGCGTTTTCTGCTGTCTCGTCGATAAGTGCCTTGGCGTCGTCGAATGCCTTCTGGGCGGCTTCCTTAGCCTCGTCGGCGGTCTTCTGAGCGTTGTCGGCTGTAGCCTGGGCCTGGCTTACAGCTTCAGTTGCGGCAGCTACAGCCTGGTCGAGTGCGGCCTGGAGGTCTGCCAGAGCCTTGTCAGCATCCTGCTTTGCCTGCTCGGCGAAAGCCTGTGCTGCTGCGGCTGCTTCACGTGCGGCTTCAACTTCTTCCTTTGTTGCGCCGTTCTTCTCAAGCTCTTCAGCCTTTGCCATGGCGGCGTCAGCTACCTGCTGGGCACCTTCGGCAGTGTTTTGTGCGTTAGCTGCGGCTTGCTGTGCGGCCAATGCCACTTCGTTGGCGGCGTTAGCCTTTGCGATTGCCTCGTTCTTTGCCTGCTCGATTGCCGATGCCATCTCGTTGATGCGGTTGGTCAGGTCGTCTGCCGTTGCCAGACCGTCAATCTGCGATTGCAGGTTCTTGATGTCGTCGTCATAATCTTCTGAACAAGAAACGAGCATACCCGTGGAACCTACGGCAAGCATAGACGCCATGAGTAATGAACTAGAAATTTTCTTTTTCATTTGACTAAATTGATTAAATTAAACTTATAAAAACACTAGTATTTTCTTGATGGGTTGAATTCTATCCTTCATTCTTGCGCTGCAAATTTACGCCGAAAACTCTGAACAAAAAAAAAAAAACGTTAAGTAAATTTAATTCGATTGCTTTTTTTAAGAAAATACCGTAGCGTTAGCTACTCGAAAATAAAAAATTTAGCCCAATACTGACATTTTTCGGGAAAACCGCCGTTTTCCGTCAAGGTTATAACGAAATACTTGCCTGTTTATTGAATATTACCACAAAAAACATGGGTTAACACCGGAAGAAATAGCGCCGACGGCGGAAGGAAAAGTAAAAGGTAACCTTTCGGGCTGCAAAAGGATGCCTTTTACACGCTAAAAGGCGGCATA
>HF986725.1:71619-79674 GCA_000433175.1 Prevotella sp. CAG:1058 | reverse complement strand
AAAACGGTGTAAAGTATTTCTGTATTAAGTCAAAAAGACCATGTTTTGCAAACCGTTGAAAATCAACCGGTTATAAGTTTGTTGTGTTTTGTGCCCGCATAGGCCTGCGCCAGGACCCGGCAGGGCGCCGCACTGGGGGCAGCCAGACCGTGCGAGGCTGTTGGCGCGGAGTGGTCTGATAGCATTTTTTATCATTTTAAAATGTAAAATTCTTTGTGCTGTCGGATATAAGTATCAGATATTTTGCCTAAATTTGCATATCGAATATTGAAAAACGAAAAATATGCTTAATTTAGATGATCTGTACAAGGCACGTTACGTGCTTAGTAAGATTCTTAGGCGCACCGACCTCGTGCATGCGCCCAAGCTGAACCCAGAGAGTGATATTTACCTTAAACCGGAGAATTTGCAGATTACCGGCTCGTTCAAGGTGCGTGGAGCTTATTATAAGATTTCGCAGCTGAGCGACGAGGAGAAGAAGAAGGGCGTTATAGCCTGTTCAGCCGGCAACCATGCCCAGGGTGTTGCGCTCGGTGCTACAAGCCACGGCATAAAGTCGCTTATCTGCCTGCCTGAGGGCGCACCGATAAGCAAGGTTGAGGCTACCCGCCGTCTTGGTGCGGAGATTTGCCTTGTGCCCGGTGTCTACGACGACGCATACCAGCGTGCGCTCCAGCTCCGCGACGAGCATGGATATACGTTCATCCACCCGTTCAACGACGACCATGTGATTGCCGGACAGGGTACGATAGGCCTCGAGCTGCTCGACGCGTTGTCAGACGTTGAGGCTGTTGTCGTGCCGATTGGCGGCGGCGGACTGATAAGCGGTGTTGCATACGCGATAAAGTCGCTCAAGCCTGGTGTAAAGGTTTACGGCGTGCAGGCAGCCGGAGCGCCGAGCATGTATGAGAGCATACGCGACCATCATCCCGAAACTCTTGCCAGCGTGTCTACCGTTGCCGACGGTATTGCAGTGAAGACTCCTGGCGACCTTACTTACGAAATATGCTCGAAGTATGTCGACGACATAGCCCTCGTAAGCGAAGACGAGATTTGCGCAGCCATACTCCGACTGATGGAGGAGGAGAAGATGATAGCCGAGGGTGCAGGAGCAGTGAGCGTTGCTGCGGCTATGTTCAATAAGGTGCCTATCAAGGGCAAGAAGACCATCTGTCTTGTGAGCGGCGGAAATATCGACGTAAACATCCTGAACCGTGTCGTAAACCGCGGTCTCGACAAGGGCGGACGTATCTGCACGCTCGCCATGGAGCTTGACGACAAGCCCGGACAGCTGCTCGAGGTTATCGAAGTACTGGCTGCAATGGGTGCCAACGTGCTCAGCGTACACCACGAGCGCGGCGTATACAGCCACAGCATCAACAGGTGCGAGCTGCGCGTTAAGCTCGAAACCCGCAACCACGAGCATGTCGAGGCAATAAAGGAAGGACTTGCAAAGAAGGGATTCAGCCTGAAATAAGGCTATGGATAAAGTTGATTGACAAACCTTTAAAATATAAATAACGGAAATGAAAGCATTACATTCAGACAAGGCGCCTAAGGCTTTAGGCCCTTACAGCCAGGCAATAGTTGCCGGCGGATTCGTGTTCGCATCAGGACAAGTGCCCATCGACCCTGCTACGGGTGAGTTTGCAGAAGGCGGAATAAAGGAGCAGACTCGTCAGTCGCTCACTAACGTGACAAACGTTCTTGCCGAGGCAGGTATCGACCTGAGCCACGTGGTAAAGACAACCGTGTTCCTCTCTGACATGGACAACTTCGCCGCAATGAACGAAGTTTACGCTACGTTCTTCAAGGAGCCGTTCCCCGCACGTTCAGCCGTTGCCGTTAAGACTTTGCCTAAAGGCGCTTTGGTTGAGATTGAGGTGTTGGCAACATTGGAGAAATAATGTTACTGCATAAACAGAAAAAGGGGAACCAGCTTCGGTTGGTTCCCCTTTTTCTGTTTGCGGCATTATGGATATGGCATGCCGTGCAGGCTTTGTTTGCCAGTGTCTTTATATTCTTGCGCAGTAAAGTCAGCTGCATGTATCCGCTATTGTTGCGGAATGTAGCTTTTCAGGGCATCTACATACTCTTCAAAAGCTTTTAGCCCTTTGTCCGTTATGCGGCATGTTGTGTGCGGCTTCTTGCCCTGGAAGCTCTTTTTTATTTCAATATACCCTGCATTGTTCAGCTTGTCAAGCTGCACGCTCAGGTTGCCTGCGGTGGCTTTCGTTTGTCCCCTAAGGTAAACGAAGTCGGCTTCGTCTACGCTTAACAGCAGCGACATCACGGCCAATCGCAGTTCGCTGTGCAGCAGTGGGTCTAACGGTTTAAACATTTTTCTCCTTGGTTAGCGTTTTTACTCGTTATTTTTTGCCTGTGCCGCGCCTTCCCCTGCGCGTTTCATTCTATACAATATTATCAGTGCCGGCACCACCATCATTATCAGTCCGGCCATGAATACGGCAGCCATTTCCATTGCTCCGTTGCTTTCAAGTGCCGCGCTTGTGCTGCTGTATGCGCCTGCGCAGTTACATAATATTATGGTATTGCTTTTCAGCACAAGTCCTGTAATGAATGCTGCAAGGCTGATACAGATAATAATTGTGGCTGTTATAGGTAGCTCGTGGCTCTGTGACTCACTGTCGAAGATGGAGAATGGACCGGCAAGTATGGCGATGAAGACTGTTACCGCAAATGCTTTCCAGATATTTTTTACCATGTCGTTGACAAACATTTTTGGTGTTCCGGCTATGTTCTCGCTTCTGGTTATCTTCCTGTTGGCAAGCAGGCCGCCGAAAACCATTACCAGCCACATGAAGTTCCAGTACCATGAACCTGTAAGTTTCCATAGGAAGCCTATTACTGTTGCCGTCAGGCAGATTATGGTACCCCACATCAGCAGTGTCTTTCCGCAGCTGTGCGTCATGTCCTTGCGGCTTTGCTCTATTGCCTCGCTTATTATCTTGAGGCTCTGTTGGGCTGAAAGTTGCTCGTTGTTTTCCATGTCCATTATCTTTTTTTGTAAATTCTGTTTATGATAACTCCAGGTATGATAAGTAGTATCAATGAAGTCGCGCAAATAGCAATGCAATCATACGGGCCCGGGTGCATAAGTGCCGAGTTTGAGATAAAGATGGATATTATTGCCAGTAGGACTATTATCTTGTTGCGTAGCAAGAGCCCTGTGGTCATGCCTGTAAGTCCAAGAAGGAGTATTAGGACTGATGCTATGGGCAGTTTGCCGGCATAGTGGAGACTGTTTAGTGAGATAGTTCCGAGTATTGCCGTTACCATTGCAAACAGGCCGAAAGACATCCACGACACGCAGAGAATTTTACTTAAGATGTTTGAAGGCCTTCCTCTTTGTTTTTTCATTTTTACGGTCATGATTGACCAGCCTGTTATTGCCATTAAGAACCAAAGGGCGTTCCATGAAGGATTGTCAGTTGCTGTCCAAAGAAGCCATATAATGATTGATGTTACGCATGTAAGCGCACCCCAGAACACCATTGGCGCGCCTGCGTTTTGCATTATTTCGTTTCGGCTTTGTTCGATGGCTTCACTTATAATTTTAAGGCTTTGTTCCGCTGACAGTTTCTCGTTGTTTTCCATACTGGCTGTAATTTAATGGGTTAAATTATTTCTAAGTTATTCCACCGGTCAGAACATTTGTGGCCGGAGGGTGTATTTCGGTCGGTTATCGGTCATTTGTTTTCTTCTTGTTTGTCCATTATCTTGTCTGGAACGTATATAAGCTCGATGCTGATATTATTATTCCCAGCGCTTATTTCGTAATCGCTGAAGGCACAATACTCTACTGGGATGTTGTCCTTTTCGTCGAGTTTCTTGTTGTCGTTCTCGTCGTGGAATGCGTATATCGTGCCTTTTCCTTCAGGCACATCGTGCAAGATGGTTTCAATTTTGCCTTTCTGTGCTTTTGCTTTTGCCCATTGTCCGCTTTTTGTTGCTATGAGGATTGTTCCCTTGTCGTTTGGGATATTGTTGACAGTGAGCTTAATTTCTTGCTGTGCCGAGGCCGTTACAGATGATAAAAGGGCAGCTAGCAGCAGTGACGTGGTTAACATTGTCTTTTTCATAATTGTTTGTTTTGTCGGTTAGTAACTTCTTTAGCAGTCTCATTCACATTTATGTTACACTGCAGTTGTAACTTTACGGGGTTGCATTCGAATACAATGCAAATATAAAATGGTTTATAATATAAACCAAATTAATATTAAATATAAGTTCAATCATTAACTCTTTTTAATATATGCAAAGGCGAATTTTGAACTTGGAAAGTTGTTGCGGTGGGTTGGATATTTAGTTAAAAGCCTGTAAAAGGATGTTTCTTTTGTGTGGGTTAATGGTTTCTGCTGAACATGATTTTATCCTTATGTTCAGTGCAAGTTTACATATTTTGTCGTAAAATGTTTTTTACAGCCGGTGGATTGTTGTGTTTGTTAATGACAGGAAGTTTTTCTCGGCAGGCTGTATATATGCAGGCATGGTACATGCAGGCACAGATAAAATACTATTTAAATACTATTGCTGTATAAAACTATTGCTTTTTGTTATGCCTCTTCGGTTCTTTTGCTTTTTTGTTTTTGGTTTCTTTTCCGTTATCCTTTTCTATTTCGTTTTCCTTATTGTCGTTTCTTTGCCACTCAGGAGTGTAGTCGTTGGACTTGTCGGTTATTTCAAAGTCAAGTTCTGGCAGTTCAGTCTGTTTCTCCCTCCTGTATGGAATGCCTCTATCTTCTTCGTATTTTTCTACCTTTACCATAGTGACTCCGGCTGTAATCATGCCGATTTCTTTTGCCGCAGCGTATGATAGGTCTATAATCCGGCGGCTTCCGCAGCGGTCTGTAACCTTAACTATAACGCTTTTCTTGTTTTTCAGGTTTGTGACCTTGAGCATTGTGCCGAGCGGATAGCTTTTATGTGCGCATGTAAGGCTGTCGCGGTGGTATCGTGAACCGTCGCTCATGCGTCTGCCGTGCATCCTGTTAGAATAATAACTGGCCAAACCTTTCTCTTGTGAAAAGAGAAAAGTTTGGCCAATAAATAGAAATATAATTGTTAGAATTATACTGTTTCTCACTAAATAACGGGTCTTAGATTATGCCTTGTTCAAGCATAGCTTGTGCTACTTTCATGAAACCGGCGATGTTTGCACCTTTAACGTAGTCGATAGTTCCGTCAGGTTGTGTTCCGTATTTAACGCAAGCCTCATGGATGCTACGCATGATGAAGTGGAGTTTTGCGTCAACTTCTTCAGCCGCCCATCCCAGGTGAGCTGCATTTTGGGTCATTTCAAGACCTGATGTTGCAACACCACCGGCATTAACAGCCTTACCAGGAGCGAACAATATGCCGTTAGACTGGAATTCGTGGATAGCTTCTGGCGTACATCCCATATTAGAAACTTCGCAGCAGCACCATGTACCGTTAGCGATAAGTTCTTTAGCGTCGTCACCGTTCAGCTCGTTCTGGAATGCGCAAGGAAGTGCCAGGTCACACTTAACTGACCATGCTTTCTTTCCAGGAGTGAATATTGCCTTGCCGGGGAATTTGTCTGCCATCATTGAAACCTGGTTGCGGTTTGAAGCGCGCATTTCCAACATGTAGTCGATCATGTCTTTTGTTATGCCTTCAGGTATCTCGCATACGCCGTCCGGTCCAGATATTGCAATAACTTTAGCACCGAGTTCAACAGCCTTTGTTGCAGCACCCCAAGCTACGTTTCCGAAGCCAGACAATGCTATTGTCAGACCCTTGATGTCTTTGCCTGCATGGTGCAGAAGGTGTTGTGTGAAATAGAGTGCGCCGAAGCCAGTAGCCTCCGGGCGGAGGATTGAACCGCCCCAAGTAGAGCCTTTTCCTGTCAAGACACCTGTGTTATATTCGCGCGCAAGCTTTTTGTACATTCCGTAAAGGAAGCCTATCTCACGTCCGCCAACGCCGACGTCACCTGCCGGGATATCTGTATCAGGTCCTATGTTCTTCCAAAGTTCAAGCATGAAGGCCTGGCAGAAACGCATGATTTCGGCATTTGACTTGCCAACCGGGTTGAAGTCTGAACCGCCTTTGCCACCGCCCATGGGCAGAGTTGTGAGTGCGTTCTTGAATGTCTGTTCGAATCCGAGGAACTTGAGCATTGAGACATTCACTGCCGGGTGGAAGCGCAAGCCGCCTTTGTACGGGCCAATGGCGCTGTTGAACTGAACTCGGTAGCCGAGGTTGTTCTGTACTTCGCCCTTGTCGTCAACCCAAGTCACACGGAATGTGATTATACGCTCCGGCTCAACCATTCTCTCCACGATTTTCGCTTTTTCGAATTCAGGATGCTGGTTATAAGTGTCTTGAATTGATTCTAAGACTTCCCTTACGGCTTGTAAGTACTCTTTCTCGCCCGGATGCTTCATCTCCAGGTCCTGCATGATTTTGTTTAATTCCATAGTATATGAGTATTAAGAAACTAACATTATGTTATTTTGCTGCTTACAAAAGTATGGCTTTCTGATGTAACTTCCAAAGAAAATCAAGGTTATTTGATTGTAGTTCCTTACTTTTTGCATTTTTTTCACAATGCTTGGAACTTATGGAGCGTATCAAGCCATTTATGTCATGCCTGGACTTTTTATTGGATGGATGAAGTGTACAGTTCTGTACTGAATCTTTTAAAGCGTTTCAAGGGCCTGCTTGATGTCGTCAATCAGGTCGTCAACGTCTTCAATTCCTACGGACAGCCTTATTAGGTCGGGGGCGATGCCTGCCTCGCGCAGCTGCTCGTCGCTTAGCTGGCGGTGTGTGTGGCTTGCCGGGTGAAGCACGCACGAGCGTATGTCGGCCACGTGTGTGGCTATGTTTATCAGCTTGAGCGAGTCCATGAACTTTACTGCGGTGTCGCGGTCGCCCTTCAGTCCGAACGACATTACGCCGCACGAGCCGTTTGGCATGTATTTGCGTCCGAGTTCATAGCTGCTGTCGTCTTTCAGTCCGCAGTAGCGTACCCATGCCACGTGCGGGTCGTCGTGCAGGAATTCGGCTATGCGTTGTGCATTCTCGCAGTGGCGTTGAATGCGCAGGTGCAACGTCTCGAGGCCGAGGTTGAGGTAGAACGAGTTCTGTGGCGACGGTGTGGAGCCTAGGTCGCGCATCAGTTGGGCAACGAGTTTTGTCATGTAGGCCATCTTGCCGAACGCCTTGGTGTATGTAAGTCCGTGGTAGCTGTCGTCCGGAGTTGTCAGTCCGGGGAACTTGCCGGCGTGCGCCTCCCAGTCGAAGTTGCCGCTGTCCACTACGCATCCGCCCACCTGTGTGGCATGTCCGTCCATGTATTTTGTCGTTGAGTGGGTCACTATGTCGCATCCCCATTCAAACGGTCGGCAGTTCACCGGTGTTGCGAACGTGTTGTCGATGATGAGCGGCACGCCGTTCTTGTGTGCCAGCCGGGCGAACTTCTCTATGTCGAGAACCTTGCATCCGGGGTTCGATATGGTTTCTCCGAACAGCACTTTGGTGTTAGGGCGGAACGCTTTCTGTAATTCTTCCTCGCTTGCTTCCGGGTTTACGAACGTGCAGTCGATGCCCATCTTCTTCATGGTCACGCCGAACAGGTTGTACGTGCCGCCGTAAATCTCGTTGGATGTTACTATGTGGTCGCCTGCTTCGCAGATGTTAAGCACTGCGTAGAAGTTGGCTGCCTGTCCTGACGATGTAAGCATTGCGCCCACTCCTCCCTCAAGCGCAGCTATCTTTTCGGCTACGGCGTCGTTGGTGGGGTTCTGCAGGCGGGTGTAGAAGTATCCTGTCTTTTTCAGGTCGAAGAGCATTCCCATTTCGTCGCTGTCGTCGTATTTGAACGTTGTTGACTGTACGATGGGCGGCTCTACTGGCTCGCCGTTCTTTGGTTTCCTCCCTCCGCGCACGCAGAGTGTCGATGTCTTCAGTTTCTTTTCCATATCGGTCTTTCCTGTTTTTAATACCTATTTTATACGGCAGCAGTACGCCATCCAGCCTTGTTCCGGCCGCATGGCGTTTGCTGGC
>HF986725.1:66095-71594 GCA_000433175.1 Prevotella sp. CAG:1058 | reverse complement strand
GTATAAGGCAATAACAGAAGTTTTCCAGAATTACTATAAAATACTGACAAAACGCAAACAAAATAGCTTAAAACATTCTAATAAGTTCGTCACTCCTGCACTTATGGTTGTTTTCCGTAAGCAGCTGCCGCCCGCTTGCGGCGCATTTGACACTCCACTGTGCCTCTCTTGTCTACGGTATGTTGAACGGCTTTGTAAGTCCTTGTTTCCCAATGTTTTATCAAAGGTGACCTTTTGCCTTGTAAAAGGCCGCCTTTTAGGAGTCAAAAGATAACCTTTTGCATCGCTAAAGACGGCCTTTTGTGTAGCAGACCGTTCACGTACCGTTATTATTGGTTGCCCATTGCGTCCGCTTGGCCGGTCACCGGGACCATTGTCGGCGGCGTCTTGATGTCACAAGTTGTGGCCGTTGCCATGGCTTTAATGAAAAATGTATTGGATTTTACAAAAATATTTCATTATTTCAGATTGTTTTCAGAATCACGGTCTACTTTTGCATCAAGACAAGGCCCGGCATACAGTCTTGACATGAGACACACGTTAGGGCATGTATTATTAAGGTAAGAAATAAGTAAAACAATTTAAACATGATTATTATGAAGACTTTGAATTTATTGAAATGGACAATGGTGTGTGCCCTCGGCGTGTTTGTAACGACCTCGTGCGACGACGATGACGACGATTTCCGCGGCAATGTGCCTAGTGCCGTGCAGGAAGCATTCGACCAGAAATATTCAGGTGTAGGCCGTGTCGAGTGGGACATGGAGCAGGGTGGCTACCTTGTGGCCGAGTTCATGAAGGACGGCAGGGAGCACGACGCCTGGTTCACAGCCGGCGGCGAGTGGGTGATGACCGAGATAGATTACGGCCGCGACCTCCAGGCCCTGCCCCAGGCTGTACAGGACGGATATGCTGTAACCACGTACGCCCTGCAGAATTGGAGTGTTGACGACATCGACGAGATACAGCGTCCGGCATACGACAACGTTTACATCATCGAGGTAGAGCAGGGCGGACGCCCCGACTACAGCCTGTATTTCGACATCAACGGCACCCTCATACGCGAAGTTGAAGAGGACGGCGGCGGAACTCATGACGACATGATAAACAACAGCATGCCGCTCGAGATACAGCAGTTCATCAACACCCAGTACCCCGGCGCCACAGTGGTCGACATCGACATCGAGCGCGGCGGATATGAGATTGACGTGCGCCACGACGGCCTGAGCAAGGAAATCATATTCGACTCACAGTACAATTGGGTGATGACGTCAACCGACTATACGCGCAACGTGCCTGCCGACGTCCGCTCGGCTGTCGAGGCCAAGTATCCCGGCAAGCGCATTGACGACTGCGACTACATAGAGACTGCCGCCGGTGAAAAGTATTACCTGGTAGACCTTGACAACTACGCAAAGGATCTTAAGGTAACGCTCGACGGTCAGATAACCGAAGTTGCTGACTTGTAAAATCAACCAACACTCACGGGCTGGGGCTCCGCAAGGGGCTCCGGCCTTTTTTTTGCTTGTAAAAAAATAAGAAAAACACAAATGCCCTTCACGTTTTCGGGATATTATAAGTATATTTGCAGATAGGATGGTAAAATCCTTTAAACAAGGCGCGACGGCGCTCATGCCCGCTTCCGGGCAGGCGTCAACATGTGCCGCCGCCACCTGAAAAACGCCCCGGCAACCTTAAAGCTGGGTTTTCTCGTAATAAAACATCAAAAACCAACATCCAAGTATGACAGAAAACATACCACAGCAGTGGAACAAATTCTACCTGAAGGATGTGACGTTCATGAACCTTATGACACGCCGCATCTTCAACGTACTCATTGTGGCCAACCCGTATGACGCCTTCATGCTTGAAGACGACGGACGCATAGACGAAAAGATATTCAACGAGTATATGGAGCTTGGCATGCGTTATCCCCCCTCGTTCATGCAGGTCAGCACCACTGAGGAGGCAGCCGACGTGCTGGCAAGCACCAGCGTAGACCTTGTAATATGCATGCCCGGCAACGCCGACAACGACGCCTTCGCCGTAGCCCGCGGCATCAAGGCCCAGTTCCCGGACATTCCCTGCGTCGTGCTGACGCCGTTTTCACACGGCATAACACGCCGCATGGTTAATGAGGACCTGTCAATCTTCGACTACGTGTTTTGCTGGTTGGGCAACACCAACCTCATCATGTCAATCATAAAACTGATAGAAGACAAGATGAACATCGAGCACGACATAGCCGAGGCCGGCGTTCAGATGATCCTGCTGGTTGAAGACAGCATCCGCTTCTATTCATCCCTGCTGCCAACCCTTTACGGCTATATCCTCACACAGAGCCAGCACTTTTCCGAGGAGGCGCTCAATCCGCACAGTGCGGCGCTCCGCATGCGTGGCAGGCCCAAGGTTGTGCTTGCCCGTACGTACGAAGAGGCCATGGACCTGTATGAGCGTTACGCCGACAACACCCTCGGCGTGATATCCGACTGCAGCTTCCCTAAGGACGGCGAGAAGGACCCCGAGGCTGGACTGAAACTGCTAAGGAACATACGCAGGCATAACGAATACCTGCCGCTGATACTCCAAAGCAGCGAGACCGAGAACAAGGCCAAGGCCATGGCGGAGCATTTCCACTTCATAGACAAGAACTCAAAGGCCATGAACATAGACCTGCGCCACATCATGGAGGAGCACATGGGCTTCGGCGACTTCATATTCCGCGACCCGAAGACTCATGCCGAGGTGCTTCGCGTGCGCAACTTGAAGCAGTTGCAGGACAACATCTTCAAGATACCCTACGACTCGATGCTCTACCACATATCGCGCAACCACATGAGCCGCTGGCTCTGCGCCAGGGCGATATTCCCTGTATCTGAGTTCCTCAAGACCGTTACGTGGCACAAGTTGCAGGACGTAGACCTGCACCGCAAGATCATATTCGACGCCATTGTGCAGTACCGCCACATGAAGAACATCGGCGTAGTGGCCGTGTTCGACCGCGGCAAGTTCGACCGCTACGCACACTTTGCACGCATAGGCGACGGCTCGCTGGGCGGCAAGGGTCGCGGACTGGCTTTCCTCGACAATATAATCAAGCGCCATCCCGAGTTCAACGAGCGCGAAGGGGTCAGCGTGTCAATACCCAAGACCGTTGTCCTCTGTACCGACGTGTTCGACCAGTTCATGGACCGCAACAACCTTTACCCAATAGCCTTGAGTGATGCAAGCGACGAGGAGATACTGAAACACTTCCTCCGCGCCCAGTTGCCGGACAAGTACATAGCCGACTTCCTGACGTTCTTCGAGGCCACCGACCGTCCGATTGCGGTGCGCTCGTCGAGCCTGCTTGAAGACTCTCACTACCAGCCGTTCGCCGGTATCTACGCCACTTACATGATACCCAACCTTGACGACAAGTACCAGATGCTGCAGATGCTTGCCGCCGCCATAAAGAGCGTCTACGCTTCAGTCTACTACAAGGACTCCAAGGCTTACATGACTGCAACGAGCAACGTAATCGACCAGGAGAAAATGGCCGTAATCTTGCAGGAAGTCGTGGGCAAGCAGTACGGCGACCGCTATTATCCCAACATATCGGGCGTGCTGCGTTCAATCAACTATTATCCGATAGGCAACGAGACTTCAGAAGAGGGTATAGCCGACCTTGCACTCGGATTGGGCAAGTATGTCGTCGACGGCGGATTGACGTTGAGGGTTTGTCCGAGCCATCCGCAGCACGTGTTGCAGACCAGTACGATGAATCTTGCCTTGAGCCAGACGCAGACACGGTTCTATGCGCTTGACATGAGGGATGTGGGTGATGATTTCAAGGTCGATGATGGATTCAACATCCTGAAGTTGAATGTCACTGACGCCGATGCAGACGGTTCGCTGAGATACATATCATCTACGTTTGACCCGTACGACCAGATAGTCCGTGACGGCTACTACGAGGGCGGACGAAAGATAATTTCGTTCTGCGGAGTGTTGCAGCAGAACGTGTTTCCGCTGCCCGAACTGATGCAGATGGCGATGAAATACGGCGTCGAGGGCATGAAGAGGCCGGTGGAGATTGAGTTCGCATGCAACATAAACAGCGACCGCACGGGCGAGTTCTACATGTTGCAGATGCGCCCGATTGTAGACAGCAAGCAGATGCTTGACGAAGACCTGTCGTCAATCGACGACTCGCGGTGCCTCCTGCGTTCGTATAATTCGCTCGGGCACGGCATAAGCGAGGACGTTGTTGACGTGGTTTACATAAAGACCGACGAGAACTTTACCGCTTCAAACAATCCGCGCATAGCCGGCGAGATAGAGCGCATTAACCGCAAGTTTGTTGACGAGGGCAGGAACTACGTGCTCGTGGGGCCGGGCCGCTGGGGCTCGAGCGACTCTTGGCTGGGCATTCCCGTGAAGTGGCCGCATATCAGTGCGGCGCGCGTAATAGTAGAGGCCGGACTGGCCAACTACCGCGTTGACCCGAGCCAGGGCACCCACTTCTTCCAGAATCTTACAAGTTTCGGGGTAGGTTACTTCACCATAAACACCTACAAGGACGACGGCATTTACCATAAAGAGTTGTTGGACGCAATGCCGGCGGTGGAGGAAACGCAGTTCGTGCGCCACGTGCGCTTCAGCCGTCCGCTGAAGATAATGATGGACGGAATGAAGCAGGAGGGAGTGGTCATCCTTCCTTCGGAAGAATGAAATTAACAAGTAACAATTAAAAATTAAACGTCGTTGGTCGTCGTCATCGCCTGTTTTTGAGACATATTCTGGCGTGTTTGTAATCTATTGACAGTCAGCGCGTTTGTAAAAGGCCGCCTTTCACGATGCGAAAGGCGGCCTTTTGTCGTGCAATATGTTACCTTTTGCAACGCGAAAGGTAACCTTTTGGAAAACTGTTGGCGCTATCCGGCGTAGACGCTTGTGGCGTGTTAACCTTTTTTATGTACGTCGTGCCCCGTTTTGCGGTGTTAAAGCCTTACCTTTGTAAGGAATTTTTTAATAATGTGAAGATAATGGACAATAGATACGCGACCAAGGATGAGATAAGGTCTTTTTATTCGGAAAAGGTTGAGACGCTGTCGGCGGAGATACGGCAGCTGAAGAAGCACAACAGGGTTTACATTGCGTCTGAGCTTATGACGTTCGGCCTTGCCGTGGTTTCTGCGGTGGTTTATTGTGTCAGGGACTTTTCTTCCGAGTGGCTCATGTCGGCTTTTGCCATGCTGGCGGTGTATGTAGTGGTGCGCCGTGCCGACGTGAAGAACGGCAGGAGGATTGACAAGCGTGTGAGGCTGTGCGGCGTTTATGCAAGGGAACTGAAGTACATGTCGGGCGACTACTCGTGTTTCAGCGGCGGAAGCCGTTATATAGACCCGCATCATGCCTTCACTTTCGACATGGACGTGTTCGGACACGACTCACTGTACAACCGCATCGACCGCACGGTGACGACCGGCGGAGGCGACGCCCTTGCGGACTGGCTCC
>HF986725.1:56142-66080 GCA_000433175.1 Prevotella sp. CAG:1058 | reverse complement strand
TGCGGACTGGCTCGGCAGCCTGCTGCCGGATAAGGCTGCGGTAGAACGCAGGCGTGCCGTAGTGGACGAGCTGGCGGATATGGAGAAGTGGCGTTCGGAATTCATGGCAACCGGTGCGCGCGGACAGAACGCAGGAGCGGCGAAGGGCCGCAAGATTGACTCGGGCGAGATATTGAGGGCGGTAACCAGTGTCGGCGATATGCACATCGCGCCCAAGGCCGGGCTTAAGTCCACTCTCGCCGTGGCCGTTGCGGCCATTATCTGTTTCGCCGTGCTGATAGTACTGTCAATCATCGGCGTGGTGCCGGCAACCTTACCCGTTCTTTGGGGTGTGGTGCAGATGTTCGTCGTGATAGGACTTAACTCAAGGTCGATACACGACATAAGCCGCGCCGTTGAGAAACTGCACGCCAACCTGCATGTTTACATCGAGATAATACGCCACATCGAAGGCGCAGGCTTCAAGAGCGATGAGCTCAACGGGCTGAAGGACAGGCTTGCAGACGATGGTGGCGGCGCACTCGTTTCGTTCGGAAAGCTGTCAGAGATACTTAATGCGCTCGACCGCAGGGGCAACTTCATAGGTCTTGTAATATTCAACATGTTCGCCATGAGCGATTATTTCCTCGTGCGGCGGTTCCTGAAGTGGCAGAACGACTACATGCGCAGCATAGGCGGATGGGTTGACTGCGTCAGCCGTATCGACGCCCTCGTGTCGATGGGTACGTTCCGTTTCAACGAGCCTAAGGCCGTTGATGCCGTCGTTTTGGATTCAGGCAGTGTGGTTTACGAGGCCAAAGGCCTTTACCACCCCTTCCTTGGCGACGCCGCCGTGCGCAACGATTTCACCGTTAACGACGGCGAGTATTATATAATAACGGGTGCCAACATGGCCGGCAAGAGCACCTTCCTGCGCTCGGTCGGCGTGAACTACATCCTCGCAATGAACGGAATGCCCGTTTTTGCCGACAGCCTGCGCGTGTCGGCGTTCGGCCTTTTCACCAGCATGCGCACGTCAGACGACCTAAGCCGGGGCATAAGCTATTTCAACGCCGAGCTGCTGAGGCTGAAGCAGCTGCTTGACAACTGCCGCAACGGAGGGCGTACACTGATTATACTCGACGAAATACTGAAAGGCACGAACTCGCTGGACAAGCTTAACGGCTCGCGCCTGTTCCTCCAGGCCGTGGCCGAGCTGCCCGTAACGGGCATAATAGCCACCCACGATCTCGAACTGTCTAAAATGGAAGACGACAATCCGCAACGCTTCCACAACTGGTGCTTCGAGATAGAATTGGCCGACAACATAACATACACTTACAAGATAACCCGGGGCGTGGCGCGCAACCAGAATGCGACGTTCCTGCTGAAAGGTATTTTGAGGGGCTGACAGGCCATTTTCAAGGTTTTTACCGCCGTGGTCTTGACTTGTGTCAAGAAAAACGTATTTTGTTGTGATTTTTACAATAAAACTATTGCAGGTTTAAGAAAAATCCTTACCTTTGCATCGTGTTTTTCATAGTATTAGATTTAAGGTTAACAAGGTTGGAGTACGGCGGTACTCCTTTTTTTGTGCCCTAACGTCAGCCTATGCCGCGGTGTAAGTTCTTTTTTTATCCTTATGGCAGGCTTTTCATGGCATTTTGTAAAATTCACTTGTCAAAACGCCGTAACGTAGTTTGACAAGATAAAATTAATCTGAAAATTCATGGTTTTGCAACGCTAAAAGTGATGCCAAACTTTTGTCGTGACGAAATAAAGTGTTAACTTTGCGGTGTTAGAATGGAAGATTTTTCATAACAACATAAAATTTTTTTGTATTATGGTAAGTTATAAGACACTTGGCTTGGTAAACACACGTGATATGTTTGCAAGGGCCATTAACGGTGGTTATGCCGTTCCTGCGTTCAACTTCAACAACCTTGAGCAGCTTCAGGCTATCATCAAGGCTTCTTCAGAACTGAAGTCGCCTGTCATCCTGCAAGTTTCAAAGGGTGCGCGCAACTATGCCAACCAGACACTTCTGCGCTACATGGCTGAAGGCGCCGTTGAATATGCAAAGGAACTGGGCTGCGCTCATCCTGAAATAGTACTGCACCTCGACCACGGAGACAGCTTCGAGCTTTGCAAGAGCTGTGTGGACATGGGCTTCTCTTCAGTTATGATTGACGGTTCTTCACTGCCTTACGACGAGAACGTTGCCCTGACAAAGAAGGTTGTTGACTACGCTCACCAGTACGATGTAACTGTTGAGGGCGAGCTCGGAGTACTTGCAGGTGTCGAGGACGAGGTCGCTTCAGAGGTTTCACATTATACAAAGCCTGAGGAAGTTATCGACTTCACAAGCAAGACCGGCGTTGATTCTCTTGCAATATCTATCGGTACAAGCCACGGAGCTTATAAGTTCAAGCCCGAGCAGTGCACACGCGACCCGAAGACTGGCCGTCTTGTTCCTCCTCCCTTGGCATTCGACGTACTCGACGAAATCATGAAGAAGCTGCCCGGATTCCCGATCGTGCTCCACGGTTCGTCTTCAGTTCCACAGGAGTATGTTGACATGATCAACCAGTACGGCGGCAAGTTGCCCGATGCAGTAGGTATTCCTGAAGAGCAGTTGCGCAAGGCAGCCAAGAGCGCTGTTTGCAAGATCAACATCGACTCTGACTCTCGTCTTGCATTTACCGCTGCAGTTCGCAAGGTGTTTGTTGAGAAACCGGCAGAGTTCGACCCGCGTAAGTACTGCGGACCTGCACGCGACCTCATGGAGGAAATGTACAAGCACAAGATTATCGACGTGCTCGGTTCAGACAACAAGCTGGCTCAGTAATTCGAATTAAAGGCTTGGATAAAGCTCGAATTGATAAAATAAAGGCGCCCTGCTATGCAGGACGCCTTTATTTTATGTTATTTCCAATGTTTATTCCGATTGTATCTTGTCTATAAACTCGTAACGCTTCTGCTCGCCTTCGTCGTATGTCATCTTTGATTCTACGTCGAGTTGCAGCGTCGGAAGAGTGTTTGTGGCGTTCATCGGGGTCCAGTCCGTCAGTCCGAGTCCGTTCGGGTTGCCGGTCTTTATGAAGTTGGCGTAGTAGCTTGAGAATACGTCTGACATGATGAAGTCTTCGGGCTGCCAGTCGTAAACGCGGTTGGTGGGCAGCGTGCCCATGGCGTATTCTATGTCGGCAGAGTGTACTGCGCCCGGTGCTATGGGCTGTTCGGCCTCGCCGTCCTTCTTGTCTATCACTCCTCCTGCAAGTCCTGCAACCTTGCCTTTAACCCTCATTGCCGGGCGCGGATGGCAGTAGTTGTACCTGTATACGGGGCATCCGCCGGTCTTGGCGTGCATGTATCCCCATTTCCATGTAGAGAAACCGATGAACTGGTCTGATGCCAACTGTATTCCGGCGCTGCCGTTCACGTCAGCATCCGTATTGAAACCGTACATCTGCATCACCTTGTCCGCGTTCTTGCCGTAAATGCCTGTCAGTATGATTCTTACATTCTCGATAGTCGGAGCCTTGCCCTGCAATACGGCAGCTGTGGGCATTTCGTACGAGTTTCCTCCTACAAGCAGTGGCACTTTGCATTGTTCGCCGTTGGCGTATGTCTCGGCTGGCTGTTTTGTAAAGAAGTAACCGTCTACGTTATAGCCGGGCAGTCCGGCCTCGGCGGCGCGGTTCATCAGTTCTTCGGCAGGTATGGCGCGCATTTCCTTGATAGACTTGCAGCCTAATTGCTCAGCCTTTTCCTTGCCTGCCTTTTCAGCTTCTTTCAGCGTTTTGAGGTTGCCGTTCCTGAGCACGGAGCCGCTTGAGCCAATGGCTTGTGCGAAAAGTCCCTTGCACAAGGGCGAAGCCATCAACGCACTGACCGACATTGAGCCTGCCGATTCGCCGGCTATGGTTATCCTTTCGGGGTCTCCGCCGAAGGCAGCTATGTTCTCCTTGACCCATTTTATAGCCGCAGCCTGGTCCATGAAGCCGTAGTTGCCTGAGCCTTTATATGAAGTTTCAGCCGACAGTTCGGGATGTGCGAAGAAGCCGAAGATGCCTTCGCGGTAGTTTGCCGATACCGATATTATTCCTTTACGGGCCATCGACATGCCTGCGTATCTCGGTTCGCTGCCGCTGCCTGCTACGAGTCCGCCGCCGTTGAAGTAGATAAGCACGGGAAGTTTCTCGTCCATTGATTTTGCCGGAGTCCATATATTAAGGTACAGGCAGTCCTCGCTCATCTTCTTGGTGCCGAAGTTCATGTCGCCGAACAGAGGCTGCTGCATCGGGTTCGGACCGAAGTCGTGTGCCTTGCGCACGCCTGTCCATGCTTTTACCGGTTGCGGCGCTTTCCAGCGGAGGTCGCCGACCGGCGGCTGTGCGAAAGGTACGCCTTTAAAAACTTTTATACCTGATTCTTCAATTCCTTCCAGAACACCCTCTGATGTCTTTACTCGGGGATTCTGTGCGTTTACTGCCAGCGTTGTTAATAGCATCGCCAGTGACAATAATAATCTGTTCATAATAAAGTATTTAGTAAAGTTTCACAAGTTCTCGGATTTAATATAGCTTAGCTGTCGGCGGTTACAGTTTAGTCAGGTTCTTATGAGATTGCGCCCTGCATCGATTCTCAGGAATATGAAAAGCAGTATGGTGAAACCCCATAGGGACGAGCCTCCGTAGCTGAAAAACGGCAGCGGAATGCCTATGACGGGGGTAAGTCCGAGCACCATGCCTACGTTTATGAATACGTGGAACAGGAATATGCTAAGCACGCAGTAACCGTAGACGCGTCCGAACTTGAACGGTTGACGTTCAGCCATTTTGATCAGACGCAGTATTAGGGCTAGGAACAGCAGCAAAACGCCTGCCGAACCGAGGAAGCCTTCTTCCTCGCCGACGGTGCAGAAGATGAAGTCGGTGTCCTGTTCGGGTACGAATTTCAGCTTCGTCTGTGTGCCGTTTAGGAATCCCTTGCCTTTAAGTCCGCCTGAACCGATGGCTATTTCGCTCTGGTGTACGTTGTAGCCTGCCCCCGAAAGGTCTTCGTCAAGGCCGAGTAGAACGTTGATGCGCACTCTCTGGTGTGGCTCCAGAATGTTGTTGAGCACATAGTCGGCCGAATAAAAGAATGTTATCGAGCCTACGGTGAAAATCAGAATGTACAGGTATTTCTTGACCCGTTTGCTCAATGCGTTGTACAGCAGGTAGCCCACAAGGGCTGCGCTGACGGCAAGTTGCACCCATACGATGTCGAAAGGTATGACGAACTCGGCGAAAAGAAACGCCAGCAGGGTGGCTCCGAGTGAGTAAACAAGCATCATGATGGCCTGTCTTTGCTCGCGGCAAAGGTTATAGACCATAGCCGAGGTGAATATCTGTACGAGCAGAAGCACGGCGAACTTGCCTACCGATGTGCCGGTGTTGAGCAGCAAAGTTTCTTCGTAACGTATGCCTACGACGAAATAAATAATCATCGCCACGCCGGTGAACAGCACGCTGCCGGTCATTCCCTCGCGGTAGAACATGAGGAAGAATGATATGTAGACAAGGGCTGAGCCTGTCTCTTTCTGGGCGATGATGAACAGCATCGGCAGCATTACGACGGCACATGCTACTGCAAAGTCTTTCCAACGGTGCATGTTGAAGCCGTACGTACTCATCAGTTTAGCCACAGCCAAGGCTGTTGCGAATTTCGCAAATTCGGCAGGTTGCAGTCTCAGCGGTCCCATTACTAGCCACGAACGCGAACCTTTTATCTCGTGTGGGTTGAATATCGTTATGAAAAGCAGTAGCAATAGGATGCCGTAAATTATGTAAGCGAAGGTGTCGTAGAAGCGGTCGTCGAGCATGAGGAGCACGAAACCGAGGCATATAGACGTGCCGATCCATATAATCTGCATGCCCGAGCGTGTGCTTAGGCTCAATATGTCGGTGTCGCCGTAGGTGTAGCTCGCACCGCATACGCTGATCCACCCGAACGCCAGGAGCACCAGGTAAATGCCTATTGTCCACCAGTCCAGGGAGCGCAGGACGCTGGGTTGTCTATCTACTTGCTGTGCCATAAGATATTCTTCTATGTTGGAATGCTTCCGCCTTCTTCTCCGATTCGGGCGAAAGTTTGCCTTTTATGTACTGTTCCATCATCAGTGCGCCTATCGGAACACCGAATTCTGCGCCGAAACCGCCGTTTTCCACATATACGGCGACGGCTATCTGCGGGTTGTTCATTGGTGCGAAGCCCATGAATATGGAGTGGTCGTGACCGCGGTTCTGTGCCGTTCCCGTCTTACCGCACACTTCGTAGTCAGTGCGGTTGGCCGCTGCGCAGGTTCCGCTCAATACCGAGCGGCGCATTCCTGCTACTATGTATTCGTATGCCCGGCGGCTTGCCTTGGTGTAATGTTTCTCCCTGAATTTCGCATCGAGCTGCTCGCCTTGCACCTTGCGCACTACGTGCGGTGTGTAATAGTAGCCGCGGTTGGCTATTGTCGCGCACAAGTTGGCTATCTGTAATGGCGTAAGCAGCACCTCGCCCTGGCCTATGGCGATGCTTATTACGGTCAGTCCGTTCCATGAACCCTTGTAAGCCTTGTCGTAATATTGGGCGTTAGGTATGAGTCCGCGTTTCTCTCCGGGCAGGTCTACGCCGAGTTTGTAGCCGAAGCCCATGCTTACCATGTAGTCGCGCCACGTGTTCATTGCGTCCTGCACGGTCTTGTATTTCTTCCTGTTGCCCAGCATGTAGTACAGTCCCCAGCAGAAGTAGCCGTTGCACGACGTGCCTAATGCCGGTATAAGGCTTATCGGCGAGGCGTGGCCGTGGCAGCCTACGTGCAGTCCGCGGCAGTAGAAGCCGTGGTGGCAGGGGAACATTGTGTTCGGGGTTATTATGCCTTCGTTGAGGAATGTCAGGCCTTGTGTTGTCTTGAACGTGGAACCCGGAGGGTAGACTCCCATGATGGAGCGGTTAAGGAGTGGCAGCCACGAGTTGTTGGCGAGCTTGTGGTGCATCTTGCTTCGGTTGCGTCCGGTAATTGTGCGCGGGTCGTAGGTAGGCGATGACACCATGCAAAGCACTTCGCCCGTCGACGGTTCGATGGCTACTATGCTGCCGATTTTACCTTCAAGGAGCCTTTCGCCGAGGGCTTGCAGGTTTGCGTCGATGCCCAGCGTAAGGTCCTTTCCCGCCACAGGACGGCGGTCGAGCTTGCCGTTCATGTAGCTTCCCTGTATGCGTCCGTGTGCGTCGCGCAGCAGTATCTGCACTCCTTTTTCGCCTCGGAGTTGCTTTTCGTAGTATTTCTCAATGCCCTGTTTGCCTATGTAGTCGCCGAGCTGGTAGTACGAATCGTCTTCGATGTCGGCACGCGAAACCTCGGCGACGTCGCCAAGTACATGCGCTGCGTTAGGCGAAGTGTATTGCCTGACGCTGCGGCGCCTTACGTAGAAGCCCGGATAACGGTAGCTCTTTTCCTGGAATATGCTGAATTCCTTTTCCGTCAGTTGGCTCATGAACATCTGTTGGGTGAACGGCGAGTAGCCCGGATTCTTGTTCCTGTCTTTTATCTCGGCCATTCTTTCTTCAAAGTATTCCTTTGTTATGCCGAGCGATTCGCAGAAGTCGAGCGTGTCGAGGCGTCCTTTTTCCTCGTTCATTACGACCATTATGTCGTAGGCGCTCTGGTTATAGACAAGCAACCGGCCGTTCCTGTCTGATATTACGCCGCGCGCAGGATATTCAACTTTCTTGAGCAAGGCGTTACTGTCGGCGTTTTTCTTATAGTCGTCGCTCATTATCTGTAGTGTGAAAAGCCTTATAATGTACACTACGACAATGAATATGGCTATTCCGCCGATTACATATTGCCTGTTATCAAGTCCGTAATCTTTATCCATGTTCCGCTTTTTTGCGTTTTGAGTAATGCCGTTTTATCTTTTCCTGATGTTCTCAATGACGAGTATCAGGATGACAGTAAGTGCCGTGCTGCCGCCGATGTTCCTTATCCATTGCAGCCAGTTGAAGAAGCTGAACGACTCTATGGTGAAGAATATTATGTTGAACAACAGCACGCACGAAAGCGTATAGTAGAAATACCGGCCTGTGCCGAGCGACTGCATGGTTGGTTTAAGGTCGTCGGGGCTGTCCCTTTGTATGAACATGCCAAGCAGGTAAGGTTGCAGGAGGCCGAGGAAGGTGGCCGATGCGGCTGCTACTCCGGGCGTATTGGAGAACATGTCTATGCAGAGTCCGATGAGGAAGCTCCATAACAAGATGCCCCATTGGGGAAAACCACGCCTGAAAAGCATGATGAAATAAATGTACAGCAAGGGCGTGGCACAGCCCAGCAGGTTGATGTGGTTGAGCACCAACACCTGTACAAGGCATAAAACGATGAATGTGAAGAGATGTCTTATAGCTTCTATCTTCATTGCTTGACTCTCCTAATTCTGCTTAAGTTTCAATGAGTCTTGTGCGCTGCGCAGCAGGTCGATGCGCTCTTTCATCGCCGAATTGTCGATGACGCATACGTCGCGAAGGTTGCCGAAGTCGGTCGTAAGGCGTACCTGTACGCGGTAAGAAAGTCCGTCGGGCGAATTGTAAACGTGGAGTATCTGTCCCGCAATGATGCCCGGAGGGAACATTGCTGAGTATCCGCTGGTCTCGATAAGGTCGCCCAGGCGGAAATGGGCATGTCGTGGAATGTCGTCGACGTATGCCAGGTCTGACGCTCCGCCAGTCCAGCGCAGGTAACCGTAATATCCTCTTTTCCTTATTGTTACGCTGATGTTAGACTTGGAGTTGAGTACGGGTATGACGATAGAGTAGTGGTCGGACACCATGTAGACTACTCCGACTATGCCTGTGCCGCAGGCTACTCCCATGTCGGGTTTCACACCGTCAAGCCGTCCCTTGTCTATGGTGATGAAGTTGTCGCGCTTGTCGATAGAGTTGGTTATGACTTTTGCAGGTATCAGCTTGTATTCCTTCAACACCTCGGCCTGCGTGCGGAACAGCCACGACGAGTCGCCAGTCTCGGCATGCACCTGCTCGGACAGTTTCCTGACCGTCTGCTCAAGGTATAGGTTACGCACATTAAGTTGCTGGTTTATCTTTGTCAGACTGAAGAAGTTTTTTATCGTGGCGTCGGCTTCGTACACTTTTCCGGCTACCACGTTGGCAGACGAGAACCATACGCTGCCCTGGTAGCTGTTGAACTTGAAAAGCAGGACGAAGCTGACAACTTCGAGTATGACAAAGACAAACCAGTGATTGTATCTTGTAATAAAATCAATCAGGTTACGCATTTCGTATTACCTCATGAGGAATGAGAAGCGGTCAACGTTCTTGATTGCGATGCCTGTTCCTTTAGCCACGCTGTGCAAGGGGTCTTCCGCCACGTGGAATGGTATCTTAATCTTGTCGGTAAGGCGCTTGTCGAGTCCGCGCAGCAGCGCGCCGCCGCCTGTAAGGTAAATACCGTTCTTTACAATGTCGGCGTAAAGCTCGGGCGGGGTGTTCTCCAGCGCCGAGAGTACGGCGTTCTCTATCTTGGCGATGGTGCGGTCGAGGCAGTGGGCTATCTCCTGGTAGCATACCGGAACCTCCATCGGCAGGGCCGTAACCTTGTTGGGACCGTGTACCACGTAGTCCTCGGGAGCCTGGTCGCCCAGGTCGGTCAGCGCCGAGCCCACGTGTATCTTTATTCTCTCAGCCATGCGCTCGCTCACCTTTACGTTGTGCTGCTTGCTCATGTATTCCTGTATTTCGGCCGTAAGGTCGTCGCCGGCGGTGCGTATAGAGTTGTTAGACACTATGCCGCCCAGTGATATTACGGCTATCTCGGTGCTTCCGCCGCCTATGTCTACGACCATGTTGCCCTCGGGCGCTTCAACGTCGAGGCCAATGCCTATGGCTGCTGCCATAGGTTCGAATATCAG
>HF986725.1:26946-56130 GCA_000433175.1 Prevotella sp. CAG:1058 | reverse complement strand
CTGCCATAGGTTCGAATATCAGGTAGACGTCGCGTCCGCCTGCATGTTCGGCAGAGTCGCGCACGGCGCGCAGCTCGACTTCGGTCGAGCCCGACGGCACGCCGATGACCATGCGCAGCGAGGGCGAGAAGAAGCGCCTGCCCGTATGTACCATCTTGATAAGTCCGCGCATCATCTGCTCGCAGGCCGTGAAGTCGGCTATCACGCCGTCGCGCAGCGGGCGTATGGTGCGGATGTTGTCGTTAGTCTTCTCATACATCATCTTGGCCTTTTCGCCCACGGCTATCATCTTGTCCGTGCGGCGGTCGAGGGCCACCACCGAAGGCTCGTCAACAACAATCTTGTCATCACTGATAATGATAGTGTTGGCCGTGCCAAGGTCCATCGCAATCTCTTGGATAAATGAAAAAAATCCCATAATCAAACTACTACATAAAATGACTTTCGTCTAACTTCGTTTCTCGATACGTAATTGGCTCCGGCCTGGCAGTCATGCTTTATCGGGCTCCGGCCTGAGCAACTCATGATTGTGTAATCCGCCGGCGGCGACAGGATTCGGCTCGCGCCGCGCCCTGTGGCGGCCGTGCTGTGCGGATTAAGAATTAAACCAGTCGTGAATGGCCGTGTCGTAGTGGCTGCTTACGCCGAACGCGCGCGTTGCCAGCATGCGGCGGTCTTCAATGTCGGTCTGTGCGCCTTTCTTGTTAAGAATGTCGAGCAGTACGCCGTATTCAGCCTTGCTCGGGACTATCACCACGTCTTTGAAGTTCTTGGCTCCGGCGCGTATCAGTGATATTCCGCCTATGTCTATCTTCTCTATGATGTCGGCCTCTGAAGCTCCGCTTGCCACTGTCTGCTCGAAGGGGTAAAGGTCTACTATCACGAGGTCGATTTCAGGTATTTCGTATTGTGCCATCTGCTCACGGTCGCCCTCGTTGTCGCGGCGTGCCAGTATGCCTCCGAACACTTTCGGGTGCAGCGTCTTTACGCGGCCGCCCAGGATAGACGGGTATGATGTCACGCTCTCGACGGTCTGGCACTCGTAGCCGAGCGACTCGATGAATTTCTGCGTACCGCCAGTAGATAAGAATTTCACTCCTTCAGCATTGAGCTTTGCAAGCAGCTCGTCAAGCCCGTCTTTGTGGAACACAGAGACAAGGGCAGTCTTTATTTTTTTTGTTCCGGCCATATATTTTGGTAAACTAATTGTTTTTAGAGTGCAAAGATAGTGCAAGTTGAGAGAAATACAAAATAAAAACGAGAGAAACGAGTTTTTATTTTTATTTGCCTTTCGGCGATTTGCCAATTCCGAGACGCCGCCTATGTTATTCAAAGATAGTGCAAGTTGAGAGAAATACAAAATAAAAACGGGAGAAACGAGCTTTTATTTTTATTTGTCTGCCGCAGGTTGGGATGTTCCGTGCCGTTGCCGTTGCGGTTCGTAGCTGTCATGCCATACAGCCTTCTTAGGGCTGTATCATTATTTATAGACGTGCAAAACGTGGTCTTTTACATTGCAATATGCCACCTTTTGGCCTGCAATATGTAACCTTTTACAAGGCGAATGATAATATGCTGGAAATCAGTGATTTGTGGATTTATCAAAAATCTAAGTCCGCCTGCATGCTTGAGGGTGAAATAACGCGCGCCGTGATGTGCCCAAGCGAGTTGCTATGGAAGTGGTATAAAACAAAGACACCCTGTAAATCAGTGATTTACAGGGTGTCTTTGTAGCGGGGGTGGGACCCGAACCCACGACCTCCGGATTATGAATCCGACGCTCTAACCAGCTGAGCTATCCCGCCGTTGTTGCTTGTTTGCGGGTGCAAAGGTAATACAATTTCTTTACATACCAAAAAATATTGCAACTTTTTATCGTTTTTCTTCGAATTAATTAGTATTTTTGTGGCAGATTACTCATTTACGATGAGCTATGGAAGCTAATAAAATCAGTATTGAGCGTGAACTGAAGTCGAAATCGGCTAATATAATATGGTCGTTGATGAGCACTCCGGAAGGCTTGGCCAAGTGGTTTGCCGACGATGTCAAGTTCAGCGGAGACGTGTTCACGTTCACTTGGGGCAACGACTGGAGCCACCATGAAGTCAGGACAGCTGCCTTGCTCGAGAAGAAGGACAGGGGGTACATACGCTTGCGCTGGAGCGAGGACGAGTACCGCGACACCTATCTTGAGCTGCGGATGGACAAGAGCGACATCACGGGCGACTACATCCTCATGATAACCGACTTCGCCCCCGACGGCGATACGGACACCCTCGAGGATATCTGGGACGCCAATATGGAGATGTTGCACCGTTCTACAGGGCTTTGATTCTGTGATTTAAAGACTTTGCTGCCGCCCGGGTCGCTTGTAGATGTAGGCTGTCATGCAGCCTCCGTCAAAGAAAGTGTCGGCTCTGCCGTACACTTGCCGGATTGGCTTTTATACGCTAATGATATGATTTGTTCCGTGTCGTAGTCTTTGCCATTTTGCTTTTTATTTTTATAATAATGTCGTTTTTCTGATATTTTTGTGCTAATTTTGCAAGCTGGTAAGGTAACGCCTGAATCCATTTAGAACAATAATGCTTCGAGTAAAGAAATTAGACAAGTTCATAGCCCGCCAGTTCGGCCTGCTTTTTGTCGGCACTTTCTTTATCTGTCAGTTCATCTTGATGATGCAGTTCCTTTGGAAGTACGTGGACGAACTGATAGGTAAGGGCTTGTCGATGGAGGTGCTGGCCCAGTTCTTCTGGTACATGAGCTTGATGCTTGTGCCGCAGGCTCTGCCTCTGGCCATACTCCTTTCGTCACTGATAACGTTCGGCAACCTCGGCGAGAGCAGCGAGCTTACGGCGATAAAGGCCGCTGGCATTTCGCTGATGCAGGCTTTCAGGTCGCTGATAGTGCTTGTGGTGTTCATATCGTTCGGCTCGTTTTATTTCCAAAATGTTATCGGGCCTAACGCCAACATGTCGTTTTCGCGCCTGCTGCTGTCGATGAAACAGAAAAGCCCCGAACTCGAGATACCCGAGGGTGTGTTTTATGACGGCATACCGGGGTGCAACCTCTACGTGCAGGAGAAAGACCTCGAGACGGGCAAGCTGTACGGTGTCATGATTTACAAGATGACCGACAGCTATGAGGATGCGGCAATAATACTGGCCGACTCGGGCATGTTGCAGTCGACGGCGGAGAAGAAGCACCTGCTGCTTACGCTTTATAGCGGCGAGTGGTTTGAGAACATGAAGTCGCAGCAGGTTGTGAGGGGCGCCGGAGTGCCTTACCGCCGAGAGACTTTCGTAAGCAAGAAGATTCTGCTCGACTTCGATTCCGATTTCGACTTGGCCGATGCCGGAGCGCTGTCAAACAACGCCAAGGGCAAGAGCGTAAGGCAGATCAGCCTCGACATCGACTCGCTGAACCATGTGTACGACAGTGTGGGACGGGTGTTCTACAAAGATGCCCGCATGAGTTATTACACCTCTACGGGGATAAGCAAGGCCGACTCGCTGAGGGCTGTGAAGATGGCTGCCACACGGACGTACAGTTTCGACTCGATATACGGACGCATGGCGGCGGATGCCAAGCTTGAGGCTGTAAACACAGCGCTGGGCAGGGTAAGGACTGAGATGAGCGACCTCGACTTCAAGGGCATGCTCACCGCTGACGGAGACAAGCTGATAAGGCAGCACAAGATAGAGGCCATCAACAAATTTTCAGTGGCTTTGCAGTGCCTGTTGTTCTTCTTCATAGGCGCGCCGTTGGGAGCAATCATACGCAAGGGAGGACTCGGGGTGCCAGTCATTATTTCAGTGCTGGTGTTCATCGTGTTCTTCATCTTCGACAATTCGGGCTACCGCATGGCTCGTGGAGGCATGTGGACCATATGGTTCGGCAAGACCATAGCACTTGCCGTTCTTACGCCTTTGGCAGTATTCTTCACGTACAAGGCCAATAACGATTCGGTGGTGTTCAACATAGACTTCTACCGCAACCTGTTCATGAAACTGCTCGGCCTGCGCATAAAACGTGCCGTCTACCGCAAGGACGTGATTATCAACGACCCGTACTATGCCGCCGACGCCGAAAAGCTGGCGCAGATAAATACGGAGATAGATGCTTATGTGCGTGAACACAATTTGCTTTTGGCTCCCAATGTGGTAAAGGTGTTCTTCAAGTATACCCCCGACCATGTGATCGAGGAACTTAACGAACAGATGGAGGCATTGATAGAAGACTTGTCCAACACTAAGGACAAAGTCATATTGGGATGCCTCAACGATTATCCGTTCATGGCTGTCAAGGCGCATACGCGCCCGTTCGAGCGCAAGTGGCTTAATGTTACAGCCGCAATAATCGTGCCTGTCGGCTTGTTCCTGTATTTAAGGATGTGGCGCTTCAGGCTGCGGCTGCTCCATGACCTGAAGGTCGTTAAGGATACTAACGATGCGGTAATCAGGAGAATCACGGAATTGAAACAGGGCAATTAGATTGCATATATATAATAAGGTGAACATAACAACTCTTATGGAAAACTTGAAAATCAATACAGTCGAAGAGGCTTTGGCCGACTTCAAGGAAGGTAAATTCGTCATCGTTGTCGACGACGAGGACCGTGAGAACGAGGGCGATTTGATCATCGCGGCTGAAAAGATAACGGCGGAGAAGGTTAACTTCATGCTGAAGCATGCGCGCGGCGTGCTGTGCGCACCTATAACGTTGAGCCGGTGTGACGAGCTTGACCTGCCGCGCCAGGTGTCTGAGAATACGTCGGTGCTCGGTACTCCGTTCACCGTAACGATAGACAAGCTTGAGGGATGTTCTACTGGCGTGTCGGCGCACGACAGGGCAGAGACGATAAAGGCGTTGGCCGACCCGGCTTCAACCCCACAGACATTCGGACGTCCAGGGCATGTTAACCCGCTTTACGCCCAGGATAACGGAGTGCTTAGGCGCAGCGGACACACTGAGGCTACGATCGATTTGTGCAAACTGGCCGGATTGTACCCAGCCGGCGCTTTGATGGAGATAATGAATGACGACGGTACCATGGCCCGCCTGCCGCAGTTGCTCGAGTTTGCGGCACGCTATGACCTTAAGGTTATAAGCATCAAGGACATGATAGCTTACCGCCTGCAGCGCGAGTCGCTGATAAGCGTGGGTCAGGTGGTTGACATGCCTACCGAATACGGCCACTTCAAGCTTGTGCCATTCCGCCAGACCAGCAGCGGGCTGGAGCACATGGCGCTGATAAAGGGCGAATGGAAAGAGGACGAGCCTGTACTCGTGCGTGTTCATTCGTCATGCGCAACGGGAGACATCTTCGGCAGCAAGCGCTGTGACTGCGGACAGCAGCTGCACAAGGCGATGCAGATGATAGAGAAGGAAGGCAAGGGCGTGCTGATATACATGCAGCAGGAAGGACGCGGAATAGGACTGATGAACAAGATCGAAGCCTATAAGCTGCAGGAAGAAGGGTACGACACGGTAGACGCCAATGTGCATCTCGGCTTCAAGCCTGACGAGCGCGACTACGGATGCGGAGCCCAGATGCTCCGTTATCTTGGTGTACACAAGATGAGGCTTATGACCAACAATCCCACCAAACGCGTGGGTCTTGAGGCTTATGGTCTGGAAATAGTAGAGAATGTGCCAATAGAGGTCGTTCCCAACGAGTATGACTATAAATACCTAAAGACGAAGAAAGACCGCATGGGACATAATTTGCATTTGTAACAAACAGGATTGGATATGTTTGATGTTGTCACGTTTTTTTAACGTCATGACATTAAAATATAATTCCTTTTATTTCCCAGGAACGAATAAAATAATTAATTTTGCAGAAATAAACTGAAAGTATTATGGCACAGTTATCAGATCGTCTTAATCGTTTGGCTCCTTCTGCTACACTTGCGATGTCGCAGAAGAGTAGTGAAATGAAGGCGCAAGGCATTGATGTAATAAACATGAGCGTCGGCGAACCCGATTTCAATACACCCGAACATATTAAAGACGCTGCCAAGAAGGCTATTGATGAGAATTTTTCAAGATATTCTCCTGTACCGGGATACATGGACCTGCGCGAGGCCATATCTGCGAAGCTGAAACGTGAGAACGGACTGGATTACGGCGTAAACGAGATTCTTGTTTCAAACGGAGCCAAGCAGAGCGTATGCAATACCATAATGGCGTTGGTTAACGACGGCGATGAAGTTATAATTCCCGCTCCTTATTGGGTAAGTTATCCGCAGATGGCTAAGCTGGCAGGAGGCGAGCCTGTAATTGTAGAAGCAGGTTTTGAACAGGATTTCAAGATGACTCCCGAACAACTCGAGGCTGCCATAACCCCGAAAACCAAGCTCCTGATACTTTGTTCGCCGAGCAATCCTACGGGTAGTGTGTATAATGAAGAAGAACTCCGTGGACTTGCCGATGTTATCAAACGCCACGAAGATTTGTATGTCTTGGCTGACGAAATATACGAACACATTAATTATATAGGCAAGCACCACAGTATCGCACAGATTGAAGGCATGAAGGAGCGGACTATCGTGGTCAACGGAGTGTCGAAAGCTTATGCCATGACTGGTTGGCGCATAGGTTATATTGCTGCACCAGAGTGGATAGTCAAGGGATGCAACAAGTTGCAGGGACAATATACAAGCGGTCCGTGTTCGGTAAGCCAGAAGGCCGCCGTTGAAGCATATATGGCCTCGCAGGATTGCGTGGAAGAAATGCGCAAGGCGTTCGAACGCCGTCGCGACCTTATTGTAAGTCTGGCAAAAGACATACCCGGACTTGAGGTTAACGTACCGCAAGGCGCATTCTACTTGTTCCCTAAATGTTCCAGCTTCTTCGGAAAGACTGACGGCACGCATGTCATAAACAATTCTACGGACTTCGCCCTCTACTTGCTCGAGGTAGGCCATGTTGCGACTGTAGCAGGCGACGCGTTCGGCGATCCGGAATGTTTCCGTATGAGTTATGCGACAAGCGACGATAACATACGCGAGGCTATGTCGAGAATAAAAAGTGCTGTGGCAAGGCTTGCCTGAGGCAGATGCCCGGAAAATACGGCAATAAGAGACAATTAAAAGACATTAATAAAAGTCAAAAACATTGTTAAAAACACTGTGCTTGATGCTTTTATTACCTATAAATTGTTATCTTTGTGAGCTTCTTTACGCGAAAGCAGCCTTTTTACATAGCAAATAGAATTGCTTATTAACGCTAAATCAAAACTTTATAACTTAATAATTAACTAACTAACAAATTTAAATTAAAATTATGGCAACTACACAAAAAGCAGCAAGCCCTAAGAAAAACCAGGGCTTCCAGGGAATTAGAGCAGCGATTTGGGTTATCATTGTATGTCTTATCATTGCGATTTGCATATACAACTTCCTGCTCGGTAATCCTTCTAACTTTGCAGGCAACGATCCCGCAGGTCACCCGACAAACCTTCTCGGAACCATTTATAAAGGTGGTGTAATCGTTCCTATCATCCAGACTCTCTTGCTTACAGTTATCGCATTGAGCATCGAGCGTTGGCTCGCTCTCCGCACAGCTTTCGGTAAGGGCTCATTGGCTAAGTTCGTCTTGAACGTTAAGGCAGCCGTTAACAAGGGTGATTTCGCAGCAGCTCAGAATATCTGCGACAAGCAGAGGGGCTCTGTTGCTAACGTAGTTTCAGCTTCTCTCCGCGCTTACAAGGAAATGGAAACAGCTACAGGTTTGAAGAAGGCTCAGAAGGTGGCAAAGATCCAGCAGGCTCACGAGGAGGCTACTCAGCTTGAAATGCCTACCCTGCAGATGAACCTCCCGATTCTTGCAACAATCGTAACTCTTGGTACACTTACCGGTCTTCTCGGAACCGTTATCGGTATGATCCGTTCATTCCAGGCTTTGGCTGCCGGTGGTGGTGGTGACTCTCTCGCTCTTTCTACTGGTATTTCTGAGGCGTTGATTAACACCGCGTTCGGTATTTTGACTTCTTGGTGCTCGGTTATTGCTTATAACACATTCACAAACAAGATCGACAAGCTGACATACGCCCTTGATGAGGTTGGTTATTCTATTGCTCAGACATACGAAGCCAATCACACGGAAGAAGCTTAATTTTACTAACCCTTTTAAATTTTAATTACTATGGGTAAAGTAAAAATTAAGAGACAAAGTACCTGGATCGACATGACGCCTATGAGCGACGTGATGGTCTTGCTGCTAACGTTCTTCATGTTGACATCAACATTCGTGAAGAATGAGGCGGTGAAAGTCGTTACGCCTGGTTCGGTGTCAGAGATCAAGGTAACCGACAAGAACGTCCTTACAATCCTTATTGACAATAAGGGTAAGGTATTCTTGGGCTGGGACAAGCCGGGCGACATGGAGTCGGCTCTTAGCACCATGGCTAGCCAGTTCGGAGTATCGCTGAACGGGACGCAGATGAAGAATGTGCGCAGTGCAACCAATATCGGTGTGTCAATGGACGATATGGGAACGTTCCTTAGCCAGGACGCATCCCAGATGAACGCATTCCAGCAGGATAAGGGCGTTCCTACGGACAGTATTGACGGCGGTATGAGCGAATTCCAACTTTGGGTGCAGACTGTCACTGATGCTAATCCTGATATGAAGTTGGCAATAAAGGCTGACTCTAAAACTCCTTACAAGGTTATTAAGAGGGTGATGTCTGAGCTTCAGGACATGAACCAGAACCGTTACGAGTTAATCACTTCTTATAAAAAAGTGGAGGACTAAACAATGGCAAAAAAGAATACAAGTAGACAGAAGAAAGTCGACCTTCGCGTAGACTTCACGCCTATGGTGGACATGATGATGCTTCTTATCACGTTCTTCATGCTTTGTACGTCCTTAAGTAAGCCCCAGGCAATGCTTTTGACGATGCCGAGTAACGATAAGAATGTCCAGGAGCAGGATAAGACTGCGACAAAGGCTTCACAGACTATTACTATCTTTGTAGCCGGTAACGATAAGATCTTCTATGTGGAGGGTATTCCAAATTATGCGGATCCCTCATGCTTGAAAGAAACTACTTGGGGTAAGGATGGTATTCGTAGCGTGTTGATTAACCACGTTACTGAAGATGGTTCTGTTCCTGTTGCCGCTATTATGAAGGCAAAGATGGAACTTGATGCCAAAAAGCTTAAGGATCCTGCCAAGTATCCCGATTCTATTTATAATAAGGAGCTTGAAAAGCTTAAGGATGGTCAGGTCGGTGGCGAAAAGCTTCCTACTTTGACAATCATTATCAAGGCTACAGACAACGCTTCTTACAAGAATCTGGTTGACGCTCTGGATGAGATGCAGATTTGCAGTATTGGTAAGTATGTCATTGACAATATTTCTCCTGACGACAAAAAACTCCTTACTAGTAAGGGCGTTCGTTTGGATTAAGGGGATGTCGGTGATTCACATTTAAAATTGAAAGACAATGTCAAAAGTAGATTTAATATCTAATGCATGGTGTGACCTTGTGTTTGAAGGCAGAAACCAGGAGTATGGAGCCTATAGGCTTCGTAAGTCGACTGGCAAGCGCAACATTTGGTCTATCGTAATAGTGCTTATTGCTGCTGTTGTCATATTCTCTGCCATAGCGATCAAGAATGTAATTCAGGCTAATCAAAGGGTTGCTGTTACGACTGCTGTCGAGCTTTCTTCTATTCAGACGAAGAAGCAGGCCAAGGTTGAAAAGAAAGCTCCCGTTAAGATTGAGCAGCCTAAGCAGGTTGAGAAGGTCAAGAGCTCTATTAAGTTCACCGCACCTGTCATCAAGAAGGACGAGGATGTTAAACCTGAGGAAGAAATGAAGAATCAGGATGACCTCCAGAAGACAAAGACGACAATCGGTGCATTCAACGTTGTAGGTAATGACGAAATCGGCGGTGAAGTCCTTAAGGCTAAGGAAGAAATCGCACAGCCAGAACCTCCGAAAGAGGAAGAGAACAAGGTCTTCGACGTAGTTGAGGAGCAGCCTTCGTTCCCTGGTGGCCAAGGTGCCTTGATGCAGTGGTTGCGTGATAATATCAAGTATCCCGTAATCGCAGCTGAAAATGGTATTGAAGGTCGTGTTATCGTGCAGTTCGTTGTTAGCAAGTCAGGTTCTATTTCAAATGTTAATGTTGTTCGTGGCGTTGACCCGTCTCTTGACAAGGAGGCTGTCCGCGTTGTAAGCAACATGCCTAACTGGACTCCTGGTAAGCAGAATGGTACGACTGTTAACGTACGCTACACATTGCCTGTAACATTCAAATTGCAGTAATATAAGCAAAATGAAGAAAGAACTATTCTACGGAATTGTAGGATTAACGCTACTCTTGGGGGTTGTTTACGCATGCGTGGACAAGCCCAAGAGTGGTAGAACTGATACTTATTCGTCAGGAGCGATATCTTTCGCTTCTGACGAAAGTTTTAGTCCTATCATTGATGAGCAGATACAAGTATTTGAGAGCATTTACCGTGATGCTCATTTGACCCCTATTTATACTAATGAGCTTGATGCTGTCAATATGTTGATGACAGACAGTATTCAGCTTGCAATTACCTCAAGGAATTTCACTAAGAAAGAATTTGAGAACCTTAAAGCCCGTAATTATCTGCCTGTGGCCATTCCTTTGGCTTACGACGGGTTGTCGCTTATAATAAATAGAGCTAATACCGATTCGTGTATTTCTATCAAGAACATCAAGCGTGTACTCAGCGGGCAGGCCAAGACTTGGGGTGACATCGTGCCCGGGTCCAAGCGTGGTGACATTTTAGTGGTGTTTGACAACAAGAAATCGAGTACTGTGCATTTTTGCGTAGATTCACTTCTTGACGGTAAGCCTATAAACAGTCCTAATATTGTTGCAGCCAATACGAGCAAGGAAGTAATCGATTTTGTCGAGAAAACTCCTAATGCAATCGGCATCATTGGTTCAAATTGGTTGAACGACAAGCGTGACACCACCAACACTACATTTAAGAAGAATATAACAGTTATGTCTGTAAGTAAGTTTGATACAGCAACATACATGAACAGCTGGAAACCTTATCAGGCATACTTGCTTGACGGACGTTATCCGTTGGTAAGAACGATATATGCGTTGTTGAACGACCCTATACACGGTTTGCCTTGGGGCTTTGCCCATTTTATTGAGCAACCAAAGGGACAGTTGATTATATTCAAGTCCGGATTATTGCCGATGCGCGGCGATATAACAGTAAGGTCAGTTCGTGTCAACGATGATGAATAAATTATGTTTAGGTAGAATGTTTTGTTGAATGATTGTTTATTTTTCTGAATTATGAGAGCAATTAAATATTTATTGGCTGGAGCTCTGGTATCAGTTATATCAGCTCCCTCAATGGCTCAGGACGTTAAGTCACAAGTTGATGCCATTACGAAAGTTATTGTTGAGAACAAGTCAAACCCCTCTGCCTACAAGGACCAGGTTAAGGATTTTGTCAAGGAGTACAAGAAGAATGCCGAAGCTTTGTCTGGATTAGGCCGTGCGTTCATGGAAATCAAGGACACGGCTTCTGCCCGCGAATATGCCAACATGGCAATCGAGCGTGGTAAGGATGACAAGGGTAAGGCTCTTGCTTCAATCTTGCTCGGCGACCTCTCTGCTCTTGCAAGCAACGAGGGTGGTGGTGCCGCAAGCTACTACAACCAGGCCATACATTTTGACCCGAAGAACCCTGTCGGCTACATCAAGTATGCTTCTGTTTACCGTAAGGTAGACCCGGAAGGTGCAGTTGCAAAACTCGAGGATTTGCGTAAGGTAGATCCTACATATCCTGTTGACGCCGAGGCTGCTCACTTCTATTATGGCGCCAATAAGCTTGATAAGGCGGTAGAATATTATGGCAAGGTTGACCTTAACCAGCTTAAGGAGAACTATCTTACTGAATACGCAACTGCCGAACTTCTTCTTGCCAATTCGAAGAAGAGTCTTGAGGTTTCACTTTTCGGTGTGAACAAGAATCCGCGTAGCGCTGCAATGAATCGTATCACATTCTATAACTATACCGACTTGAAGGATTACAAGAATGCGTTGAAGTTTGCTGATGCGTTGTTCAACAATTCTGACAGTGCCAAGATTTCTGCACGCGACTATCAGTATTACGGATATGCCTTGATGGGCGACAGCGCTTATGACCGTGCAATCGAGGAGTTCAAGAAAGCCCTGGACATGAACGCCGAGCTTAACGACGTGAGAAAGCAGCTTTCTGACGCTTACATTGCAAAGAAAGACTTTGTCAACGGTCTTGCTTACTATGACGAGTATCTTTCAAAGATAGAGAAGCCGTCTGTACCCGATCTCGATGGTCTTGCACAGCTCTACATGCAGCAGGCAGCCGGCATTGAGACACTTAATGAAGAGAAGGTAAATGCATTCAAGAAAGCTGATGAGATTTATGGTCGCATTGCTACCGATTCTCCTTCAAACAAGCTTTATGCAACCCTTATGCGTGCCCGTATCAACTCGCAGCTTGACCCCGAGAGTACGCAAGGCTTTGCAAAGCCTTATTATGAGGAATATGCAAAACTCGCTGAAGCTGAGAACAATCCCAAACTGCTCATTGAGCCTTATCTCTATCTTGGCTATTACTACATAGTTAAAGAGGACAATGCTACTGCAAAGTCATATTTTGAGAAAGTCGCTGCAATCGACCCACAGAATGCGACAGCAGCACAGGCTCTTAGCGTGTTGAAGTAATTGACAGGTTTATAACCTGTATAAAACGATGCATACCAACTGAGGTGTGCATCGTTTTTTTATATATGCATACTCATTCGGCAAATGACTTCCGCGTTTCCTGCTTCTTTTACAAGTAGCCCATTTACGGGTATCTAATCAATGTTTATTATTATCCCTGACAGCTTTTTATTTTGAGTCATACAGGGCGTTATCTCTCTCGTTGCAATATGCCGCCTTTCAGGCTGTAAAAGACGGCATATTGGAGCGCAATAGGTTGTCTTTTGTAATGTAAAAGGTTGCCTTTTGAAAATCCATCAGTACGCGCCATTAAAATGTATTCAGTCGGTAACGCTTTCAACGTCTACATAATAGTGTGAAGGATTGTCACTGTCGACATAGACGGGAATCTTCGTACGCAGGTTGATTTCGTAGCTGCGGTGCCATGCCGGAGCGCTGTTGAAGAGGTACAGGCGTCCGTCCGGCGATATGTAACGGCAGCTTATTATTATCGGGTGCATGCCTTTCATGCTTTGGTTCTCATCCTGTTTAATGTCGGTTATTACAGCTTCGATGCGTTTTCCTGTTTCCATCAGCCTCATTCTTTTCCGTCTAGCCTTTCTTTGCAGGTATGTGGCTGTAACTCCCAGGCCGATGATAATCACGCCCGTAATGGCTGTCAATAGCTCTGTCCATGCGCTTTTCCTGACATAGCGTGGCTTGTCAGGCGAGTCGGGCATGAAATTTATTGTTATTAAGTCACCACGGCTCATTTCCGGCGTATATTCTTTTATTGCCTTGGTGTACGTATGTCCGTTTACCGAATAGCTTACTATGGCCTGCCTTGCATCGTTTTTTGCCGATATTATGAAGTCTGTTATTACAGCCTCTGTTGTCTGTGTCTGTTTTATGAAGTTATTGCGTTTTATGCAGCCTGTCGTTGCCATGGCTATTAGAGCCGTGCCTGCAAGAGGTAGCACTATGCCGAAAATACGGTTGAACATTCTTTCCCTTTTTCTTGCTATTGTCACTTTTGCTTTTAACTGTTTCATTTTCAGATTGTCGTTTTTCTTGGTTACAGCTGCAAAAGTATTCAATATATCCCGACATCCTTTTAAGGTTGTTTTAAACCTTTGCTACTATATTGTTTCGGCCTTTCCGGCTTTGTGTGTTCTCCAATTGCGCAGCCTGCGCATAATGCATCTATGTGGCTCTTGATTGCGTGCCGTATGATAAAAATAAAAGGCGGCCCGAATGTTTCGAACCGCCTAAATCGTGATTTTCAATTTAAGTCTTAGCCTAAGCTAATAGCCTCTGACGGGCATACATCAGCACAAGTTCCGCACTCTGTGCACATGTCAGGGTTGATTGAATACTTTTCGCCCTCAGAGATAGCTCCTGCCGGACATTCGTCGATACAAGTACCGCAAGCGATACAATCGTCACCAATTACGTAAGCCATAATACTCTTGTTTTTATTTAATTAATAATGTTTTGTACCTACATTTGTACGATGCAAAGGTAATATATTTATTGTGAATACTTACTTTTAGGTATTCTATTTTAGATTGTTTAACGTTTATGGGGTGGTTTTGCGCTCAATAGTGAACGCTGTGCGTAAGTGTTCTTTTTTGTTGCCGCCTACCGTCGCCGCGTGTGCGGGCTGCGGTGCGGGCTGCAGCCTCCTGCGGCGTTGCGTGTCATTCAAAATAAAACGAGAGCACTATCATCTTGCTGTGCGCTTCGTTTACCGAGTTTGCGTACATTTTCATGTTCTCGTCGCGCAGGCGGTCGGGGTGCTTCGTGTCGAGGCTGTTTATCAGGCTGTAGCAGAATTTCAGTTCGGGACGCAGTTTGAAGAACGGCAGGTATATGTCGCATCCCAAGCCTACTTCCAGGCAGAAGTCGTATTTCTTCAGTTTCACGTAGTCGTTGTCGCCGCCCGAGAGGTTTACCATGGGGTCTACGCCGGCCATGATGTACGGGCGCGCGTTGTCTAAGCGCGGCGCGGCGAAGATGAGGTTGAGCGGCACTCCGATGTAGACCGACTTCATGTCTTGCGTCTCCGTTATCGGTTCTCCGTTGTCCAGGCGGTCCGTCATGTTGCGGAACATCAGGTGGCGGTTGCCGAAATACATCGTCGGGGCTACTCGGAACGCGAAGTAAGTGTTAAGGCGCAGCTCGCCGAGCACGCCTACGTTGAAGCCCGTGTCCCATCTGTCCTGGTCGCATACTATTACTTTCTCCGCCTGTGTGCCGTCAGCGTTCATCACCATTTGCGGGCCTACGTTGTTGAACTCGATGTCCTGGAAGTGCGTGCCCACAACCACGCCGAAGTGAAACGGCCGCAGGTCAGTGTACGGTCGGTTCTGTACGGCGCCGCCTTGCGCTGAGGCTGTCAGCGCAAACAGCAAAAGTGATATTATGGAAAAAAGTTTTCTCATTTATTGTATAACGGCACAATCGGCTGAATATTTTGTCATTCCCTATTTTAATGTGGCACGATTGGTGTTAAACTTTAGTCCCACCGTGCTCCGTGCGTTCTGTCTTTAAGGTCGGGCAGGGTGTGGACATCATGGCGGATACTCGCCGTTGGCGCGTAATACGGCCCGTCAGGAAAGTCGTATCGGCCTTGCCCTGACATAGTTGCACTGCTATTCTTTTGCCAGCGATACAACAATCTTGCCGACAAAAATTCCGTGCTTGCCGTTCTGGTCGTTAGGAACGTCCTTACCGTCAAGGTCTTTAATATACTGCATTTCCGTGAAATATGAGTGTGAATGGCCGCCGAGCACGATGTCGATGTTCCTTGTTTGGGGTATGGTCTCCGTGTCGTCAACTCCAAGAATGTCCCAACCCAGGTGCGAAAGGCAGACAACCATGTCGCATTTCTCTTCCTCTTTCAACAGTCTGGCCGTTTCATTTGCAGCCTTGGCAGGGTCAATAAACTTCACTCCCGAGTTCGTACTGTTCATCACCAGGCCGTCAAGTTGCGGCGACAAGCCGAATACGCCTATCTTGATACCGTTTCTTTTGATTATCGTGTAAGGCTTTATCAGGTTTTCGAGTATGGTTCCCGTAAAGTCGTAGTTGGCGCATACAATCGCGAACTTGGCCTTCTTCACCAACCTTGCAAGGTTTTCTATTCCGTTGTCAAACTCGTGGTTGCCCAGTGTGGCAGCGTCATATCCCATCAGGTTCATGAGCTCAACCTCTACATCGCCTTTGTAGAGTGTGTAGTATGGCGAACCTTGCGAGAAGTCGCCACTGTCAAACAACAACAGTCCCGGCTCCTTGCGCCGCTCTTCCTTAACCATTTCCACACGCCTTACAAAGCCGCCCCGTCCGGCCAGCATTGTGTCGGCAAGGTTGGGATTCAGCGGATACACGCAGCTGTGAGTGTCGTTAGTGTGCAGTATCGTTATTTTCTTGCCTTTGGCCTCCATGCCTGTTGCAACGGCAATGGCCATGATTATGGTTATAAGAATGCGTCTCATTGTCCATCGATTTTAATCCTACCTTCAATTTCTGCGCTAACGCTTTCGCCTTTAGCCATCTTCTCCTGCATGTATTTCATTATGATGAAACGCACGTTGTTGTCTTTGCTTGAGGGCGAGTTTATGTCTGTCGAGCTTTTAAAGGCAGCCATATTGTCGTTGCCCTGGGCTACGAAGTCGAGCGTGGCTATGCGGTATTTTGCCTTCGGGTCTATCTCTTTGCCGTTCAGTAAAGCCGATTTCAGCTTGCCGTCCTTTGTTATCACAAGTTCGACACCGTGGCTTACGGCCTCACCGCCGACTTTGGCTATTTGCCCGAAAAGCTCGTTCACCTTGTCACCTGTCAGCGTTACGAAGCAAATCTTGTTTTCAAATGGCGCTACGTCGAGCACCTCGCCGTATGTCACCTTGCCTTTTGCTATTGACGAGCGTATGCCGCCTATGTTGTAAATGGCGAAGTCCGGCCGTTCGTTGTAGTCTTTGGCACTCCATACCAGGATGTCAGCCAGCAGGTTTGACAGTTTACTTTCGGGCTTTTCGGCATACAGGTATTCGGCCGACATGCCGACCACGGGGCTCATTATACTGTCAACTTGCCTTTTGTAAGGCTTCATGAAGTCAGCCGCGGCCTTGTCTGCCGTAGCGTCATAAGTGCTGTCTATGAGTATCCGCGACCGTTCGTAGCCAATGATTTTATAGCCTGACGAACATGCCGTCAATAACAGCGCGGCGGAAACGAATCCGCAGAATATTAGTCGGTTACGCATGATTTTTACCTTAAAAACAGTGCAAAGTTAGTTAAAAACGCAAACAGTGCAAAGAAAAATGTAAAAAAATAAGATTACGTTTGGCAGGCAGATGGAAAATGACTACCTTTGCACCGCTTTCCGCGTAATCGCTGACAGGAAGAAGAGTTGCCTCGTTATGTTGCGCCGGAACGATGAACAAATTTAATTATAAAACAACAATGGATTTAATTAAAGTTGCTGAAGAAGCATTTGCAACCGGCAAGAAGTTCCCTGAGTTCAAAGCAGGAGACACAATCACTGTCGCTTACAAAATCATCGAGGGTTCAAAGGAGAGAATCCAGCTCTACCGCGGTGTAGTTATCAAGATTTGCGGCCAGGGCGAAAAGAAGCGTTTCACAGTCCGCAAGATGTCAGGCTCTGTGGGTGTTGAGCGTATCTTCCCTCTCGAATCTCCTAACATCGACAGCATTGAAGTAAACAAGGTTGGTAAGGTTCGCCGTGCCAAGCTGTATTACCTCCGCAATCTTACAGGTAAGAAAGCGCGTATTGCTGAGAAGAAGGTCATCACAAAGAAAGAAGACTAATTTAGTGAAATGCCTAAAACAAAATCCTCAAAAGGCCAATGGCCTTTTGAGGATTTTGCGTTTTACGGGGGTGTTATGTTGTTTGATGCCTTTCCTTTCTGATGTTGTACGGCTTTTGTCTGCCGTATGTGCGGCCTTTTATTTGTTTCCGGTTGCCGTCCGGCGTGTCACTTTTTCCTTATTTTCCCGTTCTTGTCAATTACCAGCAGACTGTTGGCTATGTCGGAGTCGGTCAGGCGTCTTATCTGGTCAGCAACAGTGTTTGTCGTGTCGCGGCGCGGTCCGAGGCCGCGTTTCTGTATGAACGAGTGTATTTGTCCTTCAATGAATCTGCCTTTCCTGTCCGTTTTAGCCTCTATTATAGGCGCGTAGCCTGATATTCCGCTTATGCTTATGCCGTACGGAGTGCAGAAGTTGCCAAGGCTGTATGCGATGAACCTGTCCTTGTAAAGCTCTACGCAACGCACCACGTGGGGGCCGTGGCCGAATACAATGTCGGCTCCGTTGTCTATGCAGAAGTGTGCAAAATGTCGTAGGTTGCCGCGGTCTTCGTTCAGGAATTCCTCCTTGCCGTAGGGCAGGTGGCTGAAGCCCTTTCCCTCGCCGCCGCCGTGGAAGGTCACAATGACGATGTCTGTAAGCATTTTCAGGCTGTCTAAAATCTGCTTCGCCTTCCAATGCTCGTTGTGCCTGAGGGTGTACGAGTTGTGCCCGAAGGCGCACAGGCCGAACCTTATGCCACGGCGTTCTATTATGGCGCACTCGTTGCGCCCGGCCAGTCCTGCGTATTTTATTCCAAGTTTGTCAAGTGTCTTCTCGGTTGAGCGTACGCCTTCATAGCCGAAATCGTATGCGTGGTTGTTCGCCATGCAGAGGAAGTCGTATCCTGCCTCCTTCAGCCTTGGGGCAAACTCTACCGGCGTGCGGAACGAGTATGAGTGTTCAGACTCTTTCTTTTTCGTAATGCTGGACGTGTCGCATAATGTGCCTTCAAGGTTCCCGGCGGCTATGTCGGCGCGTTCCAGAATGTCTATAACATCCCTGAAGAGGCCGTAGCCTTCGTTTTCGGGCAATGCGTGGGCAGGGTAGGTGGTGCCCATCATTATGTCGCCCGTCATGGCTACAACCAAAGTATCGGCCGTCGGGTGGTCTTCTGCCAGCGTGTCTGCCTCTTCGTATTGCTCAATACTAACAACGGGTGCCGGCGCTTTCTTGCCGGTACCCGCCATTGTGCATGCTGACATGCCAGCACTTGCACAAAGAATTATGAAAAAGAAGTTGTTCTTCATTTACCGTAAAATAAGAATTAAGATCCGAAAGGCAAGAAAAACATCAAGATGAAACCACTAAATTCATTCTTCTTGCATTCTTTTTCTTAATTCTTAATGGCGTTTACTCCATCACGCGGCGTGCTCCGACGTACCTGCGCGAATAGTATTTCTCGTTAGAGTTGCTTACCTTGACGCCCTTTATGCTGGCGTGTATGAAGTTGAAGCTGCCGCTTATCGGGTCTACGTCGACTACTATTCCCACGTGGCCTATCGGGCCTCTGGCGTTTGAGCCGGTGAAGAACACCAGGTCGCCCGTGCGCAGCTCGTCCTTGTCCACGGGGTCGCCTTGCGTGTACTGCGAGCGCGACGAGCGGTTAAGGTCTATGCCCAGGTTCTTGAATACGTAGCTTGTGAATCCGGAGCAGTCGAAAGCGTTGGGTCCCGACTGTCCCCTGCGGTAGCGTGCGCCGAGGTGCGAGAAGGCTTCCTCGAGCATGTTGTCTATCTCGGAATACTCCAGGTTCTCGTCGTAAGCCTCGTTGTCGTATAAAAAGTCGAAATTATCTATTTCCTTGTATTGTTCCTGTTCTTGCTTTTTGCCGTCGTTGTCGTTGTCGGCCGAGGCGGGCATTCCCACAGTCAGCAACATCATCGCTACGGCAAATATCTTTAGGCTCTTCATGTCTCTATGGTTCAGTAATTTAGTATGAAAGGGTAGATTGAAATTTTTCGTTTGCGAAGTTAATAAAAATAGGCAAGCTATCAAAGAATGTTTACATCTTTTGCGATTAGCAAAAAGCGTGCCATAGTGTACGCTGGCAAGGCCTTACTTGCTGTTATATTGCATTTTACGGTAAAATGGTTGAAAATTAACTTCAACAACGCCTCTTTACATTCTTTAAGATAAAAGTCTTACATTATTTAACTACTTAGCCTCGTCGCGCAGGGCGGATGTAAACCGGCCGCTGCCTGACAGCTTACCTTTTACGTTGCGAAAGGTAACCTTTCACAGCCTAAAAGGTAACCTTTTGCGGCCTAAAAGGTGGCCTTTTACAAACCGCTTGAATATCAATGTGTTACACGTCTGCTGCATGCCATCGGGAAAAAAGACGTTCGACGGTTTGGCGATTAGCGTTTTTTATGCTATCTTTGTGCGGCTACATCAATACAAACAGCACCATGGAAAAAGACAACAATCCAGGTAAAAAGCAGAAAGCCGCCGGCGGCAGTTTGGCTATCGGCCTCAGCTTGGGCGTGGCCTTCGGCATAATATTCGACAACTTGCCAGTGTGGATGTGTCTCGGCACGGGCATCGGACTGCTTGCTCCGTACTTTTTTAAGAAAAAAGACAACGACGGCGGCGAGGCATGACCGTGCCTCACGCGCCGTATGCCGAGGCCGCAAAGCGCACAGCCTCGGCATGCTGTTGCAGTCGGAAACGCGCATGTGCTTGTATTACAGCGTTTTTTACGTACGTCTACACGGTTAACCATAATATGAAATGAAACAATGGAACAGGAAGAAGACAAGAAGATAGGCCGCCCGTCGTTAACGGTCTGCATGTTTTGCGGCCTGATATTCGGCTTGGCGGTTAGCGCGGGGTGGGACAATCGCGGAGCCGGCATCGGCGCAGGGCTGCTGGTGGGCCTGCTGTATTATTACGTAAGGCGGAGCATGGCCGACGCCGCCGACGGAGGAAAGGATGTTGCCGACGGTGACGATTGACGCATGCAAACGGCTGTTTCCCGCGCTTTTATTTTGAATTAAGCCGAATTTGCTGTAATTTTGCACGCAGAATAGTAATACTAGAGACGATGAAAGAATTAGCATTAAAGTACGGATGCAATCCGAACCAGAAGCCTTCGCGCATTTACATGGACGAAGGCGAACTGCCCATAGAAGTGCTCAACGGCCGTCCTGGATACATCAACTTCCTCGACGCGCTCAACAGCTGGCAGCTCGTAAAGGAGCTTAAAGCCGCCACAGGCCTGCCCGCCGCAGCCAGCTTCAAGCATGTTTCGCCCGCAGGAGCCGCAGTAGGTCTGCCGCTCAGCGACACACTGAAGAAGATTTACTTTGTCGACGACGTTAAGATAGAGCTATCGCCGCTCGCATGCGCCTACGCCCGCGCCCGCGGAGCCGACCGCATGAGCAGCTACGGAGACTTCGTTGCCCTGAGCGACGTATGCGACGAGGCTACTGCCACCCTGCTCAAGCGCGAGGTCAGCGACGGTGTCATAGCTCCGGGCTACACCCCCGAGGCACTCGAAATATTGAAGGTTAAGCGCAATGGCACATACAACGTCATCAAGATAGACCCCGACTATACTCCGGCACCTGTCGAGCACAAGCAGGTTTACGGCATAACCTTCGAGCAGGGGCGCAACGAGGTACGCCTCGACGACCCCGCCCTGTTCGACAACATACCCACGAAGAACAAGACGTTCACCCCCGAGGCCAAGCGCGACCTTATCATCAGCCTCATCACCCTTAAGTACACGCAGAGCAACTCGGTGTGCTACGTTAAGGACGGACAGGCCATAGGCATAGGCGCGGGCCAGCAGAGCCGCATCCACTGCACGCGCCTGGCCGGCAACAAGGCCGACATCTGGTGGCTGCGCCAGCACCCGAAGGTGATGAACCTGCCTTTCGTTGACGGCATACGCCGTGCCGACCGCGACAACACAATCGACGTTTACATCAGCGAGGAGCACGACGACGTGCTGGCAGAGGGCACATGGCAGAAGTTCTTCAAGGAGAAGCCTGAGGTGCTCACCATGGAGGAGAAGAAGGCATGGATAGCCAAGAACACAGGCGTATGCCTCGGCAGCGACGCCTTCTTCCCGTTCGGCGACAACATAGAGCGTGCCCACAAGAGCGGTGTCGAGTACATAGCACAGGCCGGCGGCTCGGTTCGTGACGACAATGTTATCGAGACTTGCGACAAGTATGGCATAGCAATGGCCTTCACCGGCGTAAGGCTGTTCCACCATTGATATTAAGGCGAGAGGGTAAAAGAGCAAGGGCGTGAAGTCTTGTCCATAGGTTGCACCCTTGCTTTCTTGCCCTTTCCCCCAATGTTTTTACCTTTTTATTTATCTATCTTATACATTATAATAAAAATGGCAGACATTGATGACATAATAGCAGGCGGCGGCATAGTGTTCCGTCCGGCTAAGAAGAAAGACGACAACGGCAGCGGCAAAGTAAAGACCAAAGCCAAGAAGAAGCAGTATATCACGGGAGCGCACGGCAGCGGCTCGGCCCGCCAGAAGGCCAAATACCGCGAGCAGCGTGCCAACCGCCATAAGAAATGAAAACCGGAATGCCCTTGTTTACGTGGCATTCCGGTCTTTTTTTGTCATTCGGGCCAGCTTTTTTCAGTGCATTGCATGTGCGGTATGCGTGCGGCGAATGCTGTCGGCCGTCGCGTATCATATTTTATGGTTTTCAAGTATGCCGCCTTCCGGCTTGTAAAAGGTAACCTTTTGCCTTGTGGTTTGCCACCTTTTGCAGCACAAAACACGGCCTTTTGCCGTATGATTGTTAATCTGTTGATTGTCAGTAAGTTACTGCGTTGCCAAAAATCAAGGGTGGCGTGCTTTCTGTACGTTAACCGGCTTACGCCCGTTACAGTACTCTTTATGCCCGGATGCGGGGCATTAATGCCTGTTGCCGGTGTCTTTGTGACCGTGTGGCGATATGTTTCTTATTCTTAAAAAACGAAGACGTTTTTTGCCGTTAGTCTTGATTTTATTACCTTTGCATGGTTTTTTACAACGGTTAACCGGAAATATCGCATCCCGGACGGCGGTCTGACAGGGCGGAAACTAAAACAAACGGATATGCACAACAGGGACAACTTTACATTCTTGACATCCGCGCCGGTTCACAAAGTCATATATACCATGGCGGTGCCGACAATAATAAGCATGCTTGTAACGAGTGTCTACAACATCGTTACAACGTTTTACGTTGGTCGTATTAGCACGCAGGCCACGGCCGCCGTAGGCATAGCATTCCCCATAATGTCGATAATACAGGCCGTAGGGTTCACCTTCGGTCAGGGGTCGGGCAACTACATATCGCGCGAACTAGGCGCCCAGCGCCACGACAATGCCTCGCGCATGGCCTCCACGGGTTTTTTCAGTGCTATTATTACAGGCGTTGTAGGCTGTGTGGTAGGTCTGTTCCTGCTTGAGCCCATAGCCTTGCTTCTCGGGTCTACGCCGACCATACTGCCTTACGCCAACCGTTACCTTGCCTTCATCTTCATGGCCATGCCGTTCATGTGTGGTGCGTTGTGCCTTAACAACCAGATGCGTTTCCAGGGCAACGCGGCATACGCCATGTTCGGAATACTTACCGGTGCCATAATCAACGTCGTGCTTGCGCCGATTCTGATATTTGTTTTTGACATGGGCATAACGGGCGCGGGTATTTCCACATTCGTAGGCGAGGCGTGCAGCATGTTCGTACTGCTGCTGATGACGCACAAGGGCGGTTCCATACGGATACATTTCAACAACTTTACTCCGACGGCTTCGATGTTCAGGGAGATACTCGCCGGTGGCACGCCATCTTTCACCCGTCAGGGCATGGCCAGCATAGGCGTTGCGCTGCTCAACGTGGCTGCCGGACGGTTCGGCGACGCCGCCATTGCCGGCATGTCCATCGTAGGCCGTGTAACGTTTGTGATTTTCGCCGCCGTGATAGGCCTCGGCCAGGGCTTTCAGCCGATGTGCGGCTTTTGTTACGGCGCACACCTTTACGCCAGGGTGCGCGAGGGATACTGGTTCATAGTAAAACAGGGCACGGCCTTTCTTCTTGTCTGCGTATTGCTGGGCTTCCTTTTCTCTGCCGACATCATAGCCGTGTTCCGCCACGACCCAGCCGTTATCGCCGTTGGCCGTGTGGCCCTGCGCTGGCAGTTGGTAACGCTGCCGCTCGGCGCGGTAGTTATGTACACCAACATGATGATGCAGACCATACGCAAGCCGTGGCAGGCCAACGTGCTCGCCGCCTCGCGCAACGGCCTGTTCTTCATTCCCCTGATAATCATCCTTCCGCATTTTCTTGGTCTGACGGGTGTCGAGATGTGCCAGGCTTGCGCCGACTTTCTCTCCTTCCTGCTCGCCGTGCCGATAGCGGTGCACGGGTTTAAGATGCTGAAATAAGTGAAGAGTGAATAACGAAAAATGAAAAATCCGTATGCCTTAGTTGTTTAGAGCATACGGATTTTTCACTTTTAGCTTTTAGTTTTTCACTTAATCTTATTCGCTCATCCTTTTCTTCAGTTCCTCTTTGCGCAGTTGCAGTTTCCTGAGTTCTTCTGCTTTAGCCTCTATTGCCTTGTCGATGCCTTCTTGCTCGATGAACTCGCGGAAGTGCTGAAGTTCCTTGTAGGGGACGCCGGTGTTGATAATGTCGATTACGTCGCTGATGAACTGTCTGTCATCGTCTGTAAGGTTCTCAACCTTTTCCTTTAAATCTTTTACCTTTACCATAGTTTTTTCTCCTTTCGGTTGTTTAATTATCCTATTAGGAACTATGCAAATAGCGTGCCCGCGTGCCATTTTGGCAGAACGATTTTAAGTGAAAAGTGAATAACGAAAAGTGAAAAATCCATGTGCCTTAGTAATTTGAAGCATATGGATTTTTCACTTTTCACTCTTAGTTTTTCACCAACCTTACTCTTTCTTCCAAAGTTTCGTCATGTCTTCGAGCGTCTTGCCTTTGGTCTCGGGCACCATTCTCCAAACGAAGATGGCGGCAAGCACGCAGATGGCGCCGTATAGTCCGTAGGTGAACCAGTGGCCGAAGTGTGGGTCGGAGGCGGTCTGCATGTTGAACATGGGCACGAACGAGGCACTTACAATCCAGTTGAAAATCCATTGGAAGGCCACGGCAATGGCCACGGCGGCGCCGCGGATGGTGTTCGGGAATATTTCGGAGATTAGCACCCAGCATATCGGTCCCCACGACATCATGAACGACGCGCTGTAAACCATAATGCTAATCATCGTAACCATGGCAAACTGCATGTTGCCGAATGTAAGCGCAACGCCGAACGCTCCGACTGCCATGCCTATCGAGCCGGTGACGAGCAACGGCTTGCGTCCCCATTTTTCGACGGTGAATATGGCGACGAGCGTGAACAGAATGTTAACCACGCCCATTATGATTGTCTGCATCATCGGGTTTTCCATGCCCATGTCGCCGAAGATGCGCGGGGCGTAATAGAGCACGGCGTTGATGCCTACGGCCTGCTGGAACACGCTAAGCATGATGCCGACAAAGATTACCAGCACGCCGTATGTGAATACGCGTTCGGTCTTTTCAGTAATGGTGTTCTTTATCTCATTGAGAATCTTCTGTCCCTCTGCCGCGCCGTTGATTTTCTGCAACACGCCGAGGGCCTTGCCGTCGCATCCGGCCATTACGAGATAGCGCGGCGTCTCGGGCACGAAGCATATCAGTATGGCGAACAGACCGGCGGGTATTGCCTCGCTGCCGAACATGTAGCGCCAGCCCGTTGATATTGTCCAAGGGTCGCTGCCGGGGGCTACGGCGTTGACGCCCTGGCCTATCGACTCGATGACGGGGTTGGTGTGGTCGCCCAGAATGAGGAAGTTTACCATATATACCACCAGCTGGCCGAAGATGATGGCAAACTGGTTCCACGACACGAGGGTGCCGCGTATGCCGGACGGAGCCACCTCGGCTATGTACATGGGGCAGATGGCGGAGGCCAGGCCTACGCCCACGCCGCCTATGACGCGGTAGATGTTGAAGGCGATGAGCAGCGAATAGCCGGGCACGCCGTGTTCGAAGAAGAGGAATTCAGGCTCCATGGACCCCAATGCGGAGATGAAGAACATGACGCCCGCGAACACGAGCGACCCCTTACGGCCCCAGTTGGTTGCCAGGTAGCCGGATACGGCGCTGCCGATGATGCAGCCTATCAGTGCGCTGGCACACGTGAAGCCGTGCCAGCCGTCGGTGTAGGTGAAGTCTTGCGCGCCTATGAAGAAGGCCTGCAGGCCTTTCTCGGCGCCTGAAATCACGGCGGTGTCGTAGCCGAAGAGCAGTCCGCCCAGTATGGCTACGAGTACAATGGAAAACAAGTAAGCCTTGTTGCCCGATTGGTTTTGTTTCATGGTAATGTTTTTTTAGTGATAGATTTATTTTAGTATTTTATTTTTAATAACACGCCTGCACGTAAAATATTGTATGGGCTGATGTTTTTTTACTGCTTGACATTATGTATCCCAATCTGTCTTTTTGCTTACAAAAGCGATTTGCCTGACGCTTCTGCAAGGCCGTCGCTGCGGATTTAAAAGGCTCCGGGCTGATTTTCCGCCGTTTTTTGCGTGCAAACGTAAGTGCATGGCGGCCAGTGTGATACGCTGCATAGCGATCGGAGTGTGCATCCGTTACGGCTGTTCGTGCTGCAAAACGTGGCCTTTTACATTGCGAAAGACGGCATATTGCGCTGCAAAACACGGCTGATTAGGTTGGCAAACACGGTCATTTACGTTTCGAATGACATGTGTGTGAAACCGAAAGACGTCAATTCGCACCGGACAGGGCCGCTTTTTACCTCATTTTAGGCTTCAGGCGGCATGCATGTTTTTCTATTTCGGCCAAAAGTACGGACATTTCCGGTTTGTCATTATGCAATGCTGCAGGCCGCCATACCGGCAATGTGTCAACGCCGTGCGCGGCGATGCCGCCTGCACATGGCGGCAGGTTACGCTGCCGCAGGTCAGCGCTTGTCCTTGAAGAAGTCCTGCATCAGCTGCCGGCATTCGTCCTCGAGTACTCCTGCCGTAACCGTGGCTTTGCTGTGCAGGGCCTTGGGGGCGTAGACGGTGAAGCCCCGTTTGGCGTCGGGAGCGCCGTAAACCACACGCCTTATCTGCGCCCAGCCTATGGCGCCGGCACACATCACGCACGGCTCAACTGTCACATACAGCGTGCAGTCGGCAAGGTATTTGCCGCCGAGGCAGTTGGTAGCCGACGTTATGGCCTGCATCTCGGCGTGCGCCGTACAGTCGCAGAGCGTCTCGGTAAGGTTGTGCGCGCGTGATATTATCTTGTCCTTGCACACTATGACCGCGCCTATCGGTATCTCGCCCGCCTGCCGTGCCGCCTCGGCTTCGGCCAGAGCCTTGCGCATGTATTGTTCGTCTTTTTTCAGTTGGTTGTCTTCCATATTTACCGTTATTGCTTTTATTGTCGTGCAAAAGTACCAAATTTCAGCTTCTCCGGACGTGGATGTTGTGGAAAAGTTGTATTTTTGCAGAAAAGGAAGAGGCAGCCGGCAAGGCGCGGGGCTGGGTACAGGCGGGGCGACATGTGCCTTCCACAGTCAGTCTGCGGTATTCCGGCATCATGGCTCTTGACGCAAAGTTAATATCAGACAATGGCAGAACACAACGACCGTGGGCGGTGGGGCGAGCAGAAGGCAGCCGAATATCTTGAACGGTGCGGCTTCCGCATACTGCACCGCGACTGGCGCGACGGCCACCGCGACCTCGACATAGTGGCGATAGACGCCGACCAGCTTGTTATCGTGGAGGTGAAAACGAGGAAGACGGCTGACGTTATGGCACCCGAACTTGCCGTTGACCAGCGCAAGATGCGCAACCTGGGCATTGCGGCGGCAAAGTATGTGGCGTTTTACGGCATAGAGTTCCCGCTGCGTTTCGACATAGTGGCCGTGACGGGGACGGGAGACGGCGACTTCAGCATTAACCACATAGAAGACGCATTCAATCCCGTAAACCGTTGAAGTGAAGCCGCGCAGGACTGCCTGAGAATGAAAGTAGACGCAAACATGATGGAAGACATTAAGATTATAAGGATAGGCGAGACCGACTCGACCAACCGTTACCTGCACGGGTACGACGGCGAGGAGGGCGGACTGATGACCGTCGTAGTGGCCGAATACCAGTCGGCAGGCCACGGACAGGGCGGAAGCAAGTGGGAGAGCGAGCCTGGCAAGAACCTCTTGTTCAGCGTGATGACCCGTCCCGAACGTCTCGACGTTAGGCGGCAGTTCGTGATGCTCGAGGCTGGCGCGCTTGCCGTGAGGGACGCTCTTGCACGTTACGCCGGTGGCATGACGGTCAAATGGCCCAACGACGTGTACTGGCACGACATGAAGATAAGCGGTACGCTGTCCGAGTGTACCGTGGCCGGCGGACTTGTAGGCAGGTGCATCCTTGGCACTGGCGTCAACGTCAACCAGCGTAAGTTTACCGGTGACGCGCCTAACCCCGTCTCGCTAGGTCTCATCTTGGACCGCGAGGTCGACCGCAGTGAAGTCCTTGCCTCGTTTCTCGATAGTTTCAGGACCCTGTTTGGCATGGTCAACGCCGGCCGTTACGACGAGGTAGACCGCCTGTATGCCGAGTCCCTTTACCGCCGTGAGGGCTTCCATGCCTATCGTGACAAGGACGGCGCCTTCATGGCGGCAATCGAGCGCATAGAGCCTGACGGCCGCCTTGTGCTGAGGCGTGAAGACGGCGGCGTCAGCGCGTATATGTTCAAGGAAGTGGAAGCCGTAATTCAGGCTAAGGGATGACTGCCGGCGGCCGCCCGGACGGCGTCGTGCGCACGCGCTTCAATAGTATATTCGAATGTTCAGTGACATTAATTCAAAATCAAAAATATTAATTATGGCAAAGTATAAACGTATCTTACTCAAGCTCAGCGGCGAGAGCCTGATGGGCAACCAGCATTTCGGCATCGACCCTGAACGTCTTTCAGACTATGCACGCCAGATAAAGGAAGTGTATGACATGGGCGTGCAGATAGGCATTGTGATAGGCGGAGGCAACATATTCCGCGGACTGAGCGGCACGGGCAAGGGCTTCGACCGTGTTAAGGGCGACCAGATGGGCATGTGCGCAACGGTAATCAACTCGCTCGCACTCAGTTCGGCGCTTGGCGCACTTGGCGTTAAGAACAAGGTGATGACGGCCATACGCATGGAGCCTATCGGCGAATTTTACAGCAAGTGGAAGGCTATCGAGGCAATGGAGGCCGGATATATCTGCATATTCAGCGCAGGCACGGGCTCGCCTTACTTCACTACCGACACCGGAAGCTCGCTGCGCGGCATCGAGATAGAGGCAGACGTCATGCTTAAGGGCACCCGCGTGGACGGCATCTACACAGCCGACCCGGAGAAAGACCCGACCGCAACGAAGTTCAGCGACATTACATACGACGAGATTTACACGCGCGGACTGAAGGTGATGGACCTTACCGCAACGACAATGTGCAAGGAGAACAACCTGCCTATCTATGTGTTCAACATGGACGTGGTAGGCAACCTCAAGCGTGTAATGGACGGAGAAAACATC